>JAGCZO010000157.1 GCA_017959965.1 Clostridia bacterium
AGAAATTCAAAGACAAAAAGCTTTCGAGGCTCATTCTTTACGATATTGACGCGGCAAAGCTTTTTGCCAAGAAATCAAAGCAGCCCGCAAAGGCGGCTTCCTCACGGAGCAGTTCCCGGAGAGAGACCGAAAACGGTGATGAAGAAACAAACGGCGGATCCGGCACGGTGGAGGATATCTATTTCCAAAACGACAGTTCCGGGGACGATGACGGATCCGATGAGGATCATTGGAAATAAACCATGGATGACAAAAACCAGATATTTAACGAACTCGGCGTTTCCGACAAGGTGATCGAATACGGCGAAAGCGTTCTGGCAAAGCTTGAGAAGAGATTCAAGGCAATCGACGACATCGCGGAGCGCAACCAGGCCAAGGTGCTTCTGGCAATGAGAAAAAACCGGGTCAGCGCCGCCTGCTTCGCGGGCTCCACCGGATACGGCTACGACGACGCCGGCAGGGATACCCTTGAGAGGGTGTACGCCGACACCTTTCACACTGAGGCGGCCCTTGTGAGACCCCAGATAACCTGCGGGACCCATGCTCTTGCGGTCGCTCTTTCCGCGAACCTGAAGCCCGGAGACGAGCTGCTTTCGATAAACGGGGCGCCTTACGACACGCTGCAGGAAGTGATAGGAATAAGGCCGAGCCCCTGCTCTCTCGCGGAAGCAGGTGTAACTTATGCCCAGGTCGAGCTTAATTCCATTGGCGGCTTCGATTTTGAAGCTATTAAGAAGGCAATAAACGAAAAAACTGCCCTTGTGGCGATCCAGCGCTCGAAGGGCTACTCCATGAGGCCCAGCTTCTCGGTCGATCAGATAGGCGAGGCCATCGCCTTTGTTAAAAAAATCAAACCGGGGCTGGTAGTCATGGTGGACAACTGCTACGGCGAGTTTACGGAACTTGAAGAGCCCTCTGACGTGGGTGCGGATATGACGGTAGGGTCCCTTATTAAGAACCCCGGCGGCGGTCTTGCCCCCTCCGGCGGATATATCTGCGGCACGTCGGAATGCGTTGAAAGGTGTGGCTACAGACTGTCCGCTCCGGGTCTGGGAAGAGAGGTAGGCGCCAATTTCGGCATCATCGACAGGCTTTACCAGGGCTTTTTCCTTGCCCCCACGGTCACCGCAGCGGCGGAAAAAGGAGCTATATTTGCGGCAGAACTTTACGAGCCCCTTGGCTTCAAATGCGTGCCGGGCGCTTCGGAAAAGAGGCACGACATAATCCAGTCAATAGAGCTTGGCAGCGAGGAGGCAATGCTCGCCTTCTGCAAGGGGATCCAGGAGGCGGCGCCTGTTGACGCTTACGCCACACCTCTTCCCTGGGATATGCCGGGCTACGACTCCAAAGTCATCATGGCGGCGGGAGCCTTCGTGCAGGGGTCGTCCATCGAGCTGTCCGCGGACGGGCCCATCAGGGAGCCCTACGCGGTATATTTCCAGGGCGGTCTTACCTGGGCTCACGCGAAGCTCGGCATTCTTTTGAGTTTGCAGCACATGGTTTCCGGAGGTTTAGCGAAGCTTTAAAAAGGCCCTTGAAACAGTCCTTTAAATGCGGTCGCCGTTGCGTCGCTTTTTTCTTTGTGATAAAATAATCTCGCTATAGCATTCCGAAAGGACGGAGAGCGATGAAAAAAAGCCAATTCATTACTATTTTCATAATGCTGGTTGTTGCGTCGGTGCTGATCTGCATCGGATGTTTCCTTGACAATCCGAAGGGTGAGCCGGAGGCGACGCCAACGCCTTCCAGCCCGGTGGAGCTTCTGCCGACAGTGAAACCGACTGATTCCACGTACAATGAGGATGACTCTCCGACCCCGACTGCCGAGGCTGCCACACCGACGCCGGATGCAACGGCCGCGCCCACGGAAGCGCCTACTGAGGCGCCTACTGAGGAGCCCGGATGGCCGGATATACCGTTCCCGGTGATCAAAAACCTTGACTTTGTCCAGTATGACAACTCCTTTGACTACTTCTCCACAAAGTGGGTGACGGACTCCAATCAGCAGAACAAGGCTGAGATCTACAGCAGCGTCATTTCAAAGCTGAAGGACGTTGACTACGTATTCTACACCATCGATTCGGATACCGAGTGGGCCCATTACATGACGTTCACGCTTCACTTCGAGTCTGGATACACCGCGGAAATACTGGATCTGCTCAAGGACAAAGAAATCAAGGCGGTGTTCTTCGTAACGCAGAAATATATTGCCGATAACCCGAACCTGGTGCGCAGGATGAAGGATGAAGGACATATCATCGGAAACAGAGGCATAATCGGCGACAGTAACATTAAAAAGCTGACTCCCGAGACCTTCGCGGAAGGACTTTTGGCGGTGGAGCAGGAGTATCAGAAGCTGTTCGGGCCTCTTGAGAGAATGTATCTTTTCAGGACGGACTATTTCAGCAACAGACTCCTTAAGGTCGCCGAGGCTATGGGCTATACGGTCGTATTCAGAACGTACACGTATTACAGTAAAGATACCGAGCCCTTCAAGGAACAGTCCCCTGCCAAACTGGCCGAGTGGTTCATGGCAAGAGGCGGATACAACGGCTCCGTTGCAGAGTACACGAACGACAAGAAATGTCTCGACGCCCTCAAACTGTTTATCCCGAACTGCATTGACCAGGGTATCACTTTCAAACTTATTGAGAGAAGGCATTGACTATGAATAAAGCTATCATCACGATCCTTGGCGCGGACAGAGTCGGCATCATTGCCGCGGTCAGCACGTATCTTGCCAAGGTGAACGTAAACATACTTGATATAAACCAGACCATCATGGAAGAACTCTTCACAATGGTGACGATGGTAGACATAAATGAGGCCACGAAGCCCTTTGACGAGATATACAACGATCTCAACGAGCTTGGCAGCGAGCTGGGAGTAGTTATCCAGATCCAGAGGGCGGAAATTTTCCAGTCGATGCATAAGATTTGAATGCAGGAGAGCCTCATCAGAAATTGCGCCGTCCCCGGAAAAAGCAGGCCGGCGCATAATTTTTACAAAAAAACGAAAGAAGAACGCAGATGTTAATATCAGTTGACGAAATCAGACAGACGATCCACATGATACAGTCGGAACACCTTGACATAAGGACGGTCACCATGGGCATAAGCCTGCTTGACTGTGTAAGGAGCGGTTTCGGGGACACAAAACAGGCGGTATATGACAAGATCTGCAGATCCGCGGAGAGGCTCGTGCCTGAGTGCGAGGCCATCGAGAGAGAGCTGGGGATCCCGATAGTGAACAAGAGGATATCCATCACACCTGCATCGGTGATCTGCGGAGGCGCGTCTCCCGAAGAGTGCGCAGGGCTTGCGGTAAAGCTGGAAGAGGCGGCAGAGACAGTCGGAGTGAATTTCATCGGCGGTTATTCCGCTCTTGTCCACAAGGGCTTCACCGAGGCGGACAAAGCGCTTATCGCATCCATTCCGGAGGCATTGGCGTCCACTTCAAGAGTCTGCTCAAGCGTAAACGTGGCGACGACTAAGGCCGGCATCAATATGAACGCGGTGAAGGATATGGGTATCCTTATTAAGAAAGCCGCGGAACTGACTAAGGACAGCGGCGGCTCTGCCTGCGCAAGGCTGGTGGTTTTTGCCAACGCCCCCGAGGACAATCCCTTCATGGCAGGCGCCTTCCACGGTATCGGAGAACCTGAAAAGGTCATCAACGTGGGCGTCAGCGGCCCCGGGGTTGTCAAGTGCGCCATAGAGAAGGTGAGAGGCGAGGACTTCACGGTACTTGCGGAGACCATCAAAAAGACTGCTTTTAAGATCACCAGGATGGGTCAGCTGGTGGCCAGGGAGGCCAGCAGACGCCTTGGCGTTGAATTCGGCATAGTTGACCTGTCTCTTGCCCCGACCCCTGCGGTGGGCGACAGCGTAGCAAGGATCATAGAGGAAATGGGCATCAGCTCCTGCGGCGGTCCCGGGACCACAGCCGCGCTGGCTCTTCTCAACGACGCAGTGAAGAAGGGCGGCGTAATGGCTTCGTCCCATGTCGGCGGTCTCAGCGGCGCCTTTATACCGGTCAGCGAGGACGAGGGTATGATCTCCGCGGTGAGAAACGGTTCCCTTTCCCTTGAAAAGCTGGAGGCGATGACCTGTGTCTGCTCCGTGGGCCTGGATATGATCGCGGTGCCCGGCGATACCGACGCGGCAACGATCTCCTCTATAATCGCGGATGAGATATCCATTGGCGTTATAAACAACAAGACGACTGCCGTGAGAATAATCCCCGTACCGGGCATGGTGCCGGGCGATACGGTGGAGTTTGGCGGACTTCTGGGCGAAGCACCCGTTATGAGCGTCAGGAAGGCCGACAGCAGCTTGTTTATTGACAGAGGGGGCAGAATACCGGCTCCGATCCACAGCCTGAGAAATTAACTGCAGGCTCAAAAAACGGCGGTACGAAAAATGACAAAAACAGGTATTCTCGGCGGCACGTTTGATCCGATACACAGAGGACACATTGAGTGCGCTTTAAAGGTTAAAGAAGAATTCGGCCTGGACAGGGTGATAATACTTCCCTCGGGCAACCCGCCCCACAAGTTCGCAAAGCCGGTGACCGCAGGGGCAACGAGGCTGAAGCTTGCGGAGATAGCGGTGAGGGGCCTTGACGGGATCACTGTCAGCGACGTTGAGGTGAGAAGAAACGGATACACCTACGCCGCGGATTCCCTTGCCGAGCTCAAGGAGAAGGATCCTTCAGCCGGGTTCTTTTACATCCTTGGTGAGGATACCGCTTCAGGCATTGCGGGCTGGAAGGACGTAGGAAAGCTGAAGGACTACTGCGGTTTTATACTCGTAAGGCGGGATACCGGAAGCGGCGGCAGCTTTGAAAAGGCTCTGGAGGCTTTAAAGAGCATCGGAGCGGATACCTTGGTCTCGAATGTATCTGTCAGGCAGGTCTCCTCCACAAAGATCAGAGAGGCCCTTGCCAACGGCATCATGCCTGACCCGGAGCTGATGGATCCGGAGGTGTCGAAATACATTCTTGAAAAGGGTCTTTACAAGGGCGGCAGGATGACGGAGGAGGAGATCATCGAGGATCTCAGATCGGTGTTGCCGCCAAAGAGATTCATTCACAGCCTTGGCGTTGCCGAGGAGGCAGTAAGGCTTGCGGAAAAATTCGGCGCGGACAAGGATAAAGCCAGGCTTGCGGGTCTTCTTCACGACTGCGCAAAGAGCGTTGCGGTCACCCAGCTCCGCTGGATCGGTATGACCGTCGGAGATTTCTCCCCCGACCCTGCCGCGGGCTTCAGCACAAGAGTCCTCCACGGACCGCTGGGAGCTATTGTGGCAAAGAGCAGGTACGGGGTCACGGATGACGAGGTGCTGAGCGCCATCTCGAAGCATACAACCGGCGACAAGCAGATGAGTCTTCTCGACAGGATAGTTTTCATAGCGGACTACACGGAGAAAAACAGATGCGGAGGCTTCTTCGAGGAAGTGAGGCGTCTGGCAGACGACGAGGGACTGCTTCCCGCTGTAAGCTTTGCCTGCGGCGAGACCATCAAGATAATTCTGAAACGCGGCGAATCCATTGACGTCAGGACCGTATACACCAGGAACATGGCCATATACGATATGGGAAATACTGACGGAGCAAATTGAAACAATATTTCCGCCTCCTGCGCGGGGCGGAGGCTCTAAACCGATAATTAAACACCCGGCGATGCTGACGCCGGCAATGACCCTCGGGGCAGGGGCCCCGGGCTTATCTGATAATCAGGAGGATACCAAATGACACCCGAAGCAATGGCTGAAAAGATCAAAAGCGTAATTGAGGACAGAAAGGGCAAAGACATAGAAGTGATCGCGCTTGCCGACAAGACGATAATCACGGATTATTTTGTCATTGCCAGCGGCACGTCCACGACCCATATCAGGGGTATGGCGGACGAGGTCATATTCGAACTAGGCAAGCTCGGCGTAAAACCCGCGGGAGTAGAAGGGTATGACACCGCGTCCTGGATACTTATCGACTTCCTTGACGTTGTCGTGCATATTTTTCAGCAAAGCGAGCGTGAATTTTACAATCTGGAAAAGCTCTGGAGCGGCACCGCGGCTGCAAAGCGCAAAAACGAGAAGGAAAATCAGGAAAGCTGAGGCCTGTCAGTGTTATGCCGCAAAAGGGACTTTATATTTTTGATTTCGACGGTACGATATCCTACACCGGCGATGACATTGCCCTGTCGCTGAACGAAGTAAGAAAAGCTCACGGCCTTGTTCCTCTCGAGACAAAGGAGGTCCTGAGATTTGTTGGCTACGGTGCGAAATATCTTATTGACAATACGCTGAACGTACCGGGTGCATCACCGGAGGATATTCTTAACGAGTACAAAAAAGCGTACTACTCCCATTGCACGGACACGTCAAGGCCTTACGAAGGGCTTGACGAAACGCTGGACCGCATCATTGAAGAAGGCGGAACGGTGTCGATGTTCACCAACAAGCCTCTTAATATTACTCTTAAGATGCTGGACTTTTTCGGGGTCAGAGACAGATTTCACTCGATCTTCTGCCCTGAGAATCTGGTTAAAAGAAAACCTGACCCGGAAGGCATTTTCAGATGCATGGAGGAGGCGAACCGCAGCAAAAGGGATACGGTCATGATCGGGGATTCAAAGGCTGACATTGACGCGGGAAGGGCCGCGGGAGTGAAGACCTGTGCCTGCCTTTACGGAGTGGGGGACAGGGAAAAGCTCCTTGAAGCAGGGCCCGATCTCCGGATATCAGACATCAGGGAGATCACAGACCTGAAAATATGAAAATATGAGAAATTGAACAGACCCGCATACCGGGGAGTTTCAGGGAATTCATCTGTTTCCCGAGACCTGATATGCGGGTCTTTATTTGTTTAAACAGTTGGAGAATTTTAAGAACGGATCAGAATCTTCCGCCTCCGCCTCCGTGGCTTCTGCCTGAGGAGCCGCTTGAGTGACCTCCTCCGCCGCCTGAGGAACCGCCTGAAGAGGATGGGGGAATGTAGACTCTCGTGGTAGTTGTGTCAATGTAGATCTCGTTTTTGTCACGAATATTCAGTATCGAATTGTCGATATACTGGGTGGGCGAGACCCTGGTCACGGGATTGCTTGAGTTGCTTGTCCTGATCATGGTGATGATCAAGCCTACTGCGACTGCTATCGCGACGGACCAGAACACGTTGCTGAAGGAAAGAGGATAATGGCCGAAAATCATTTTCCAACGGACGTAGGTGATGAAGATCTCGGAGGTCTTCATCCAGGTGTTGCCGAATAACGAGTTAAGGCGCAGATCCAGAGCGTCCTCAAGATCGTCTGACTTGTAGGCCGGGATCCTTGATCCCGCTTTGACTCCGGTGGAGGCAAAAGCGAATTCCTTATAGGTGTTGTTCTGGTAGAGCACAAGGATCACCGCGTCGCCGTTATCGCCGGCTCCGTACCCGTGATATCTCAGGTAGCATTCGGCGTAGTCCGTCAGATTGAAATAACTGCCGAAAAAGCCGTGGTTGTAACCGACGATGCAGCCCGGTCCGAACTCGGAGGGAGCGTAGTCGACCACCGTAAGTATCACCAGCTCGGTCTTTATATCGTTAAGGGCCTTGGCGGTCTTCTCCGTAAGGGTCTTGACGTTGTCGTCGCCAAGGACTTTGGCGTTGTCCGAAACAAGCGGAGCGTCCCCGCCCGCGCCTTTTTCAAAGAGATCCGCAATACTGTATTCATTGTGCCGAGCGTCGATCTCCAGTAAGCCGATGAGGTCGATATAACTGACCAGTCCTTCAACGCAGGCTGAGGGGGTCCCGGCGTCTTTGGTATACTGATACTGCTCGTTTTTCAGGCCGAAGCCGCATTCCTTGATCATGCCCGCAGAATAGCAGGAAGAGTTGAACCCGTTTTCATCCTTGCAGATAGCGAATATAACGCCGCAGGGAGCTTCCGAGCCTTCCGAGGCGCCAAAGCCATTGGAGTTGAAAAAGTCAGCCGCGTAGTCGTTCAGATTGTACACCGGGCCTCTGTTTTTGTAAAAAGCTTCGGCTTCGGGACCGAAATCAGCTGCGGAAAAGTCTTCCTTTACGGTCAGCAGAACAAAGTCGCAGCCGCATTGGGCTTCGTACTTTTTCAGGGTCTCCTCCGCCAGCTTTTTGTCGGCGGCACTGAGGATACCGGCGTTGTCGTAAACGAGCTCCGCGTTGACGGTGGTCTCAGTCTTGAAGGAATATTTCTGACTCAGGGCAGCCTCCTTGGCAACGTTCTCGGCGCTGCCAATGTAATAATCCATGGCTTCCTCGTATTTTCCTGCCGAGAGGAGGGGCTGGATGCCGCTCTTCATTTCGCTGATATACGGTTCAAAAATATCTTTGGCTTCGCCTGTGGTGATAAACCAGTACATCCTGTCGTCGGGATCCATGTTGATTCCGAGAATGACTCCGCTGTAGTTATCGCCAAGGCCGTAGCCGTTGTAGTCGAAAAAGTCCGCGACATAATCGTCAAAGGCCATGCCGCCGGGCTCATATCTGTAATAATACGCCACTTTTTCTCCGAATTCGGAGGCCGAGTAGCCGTTGACGGTCAGGACCACGAAGTCAATGCCGTAGAGAGCGCCGTCATTGGCGATACGCTCCGCAAGCTTTTCTTCATAGGTCTGAGACAGAATGTCGGCTCTGTCCGTGACTCTCGGCGCCGTGGGATCGTGAAAGGGCTCAAAGCCTTCGATGGCTGCGGAGACGTTGGGAACGAACAGGGAGGATACAAGCATCAGCGCCGCGAAGAACAGGGCTGTGATCTTAAAAATCTTTGAGTTTTTCATAACACCCTCCCTTCACCGCAATAGAAACATAATGATCATCAAAACTGCCGCGATTATGCCTGCCGAGATGGCGAAATTCTTCAGCCAGCGGAATTTTGACTTTGGGAACTCACCGACTATCTTGCCGGTCTGTCCGTTGATGGTATAGGTATACGTGTTGCCCCCGTACTTGGCTTTCATCATGTAAACGGGAAGCAGGGCGTATTTTGCTTCGGTATCCTTGAGACTGAGATCGTCGCTGACCTTCCTGACGGAGGAGTAACCGGTGACGCTTTTTGAGAAAGCTTTGTTGACTCCGTCCGAGACCTTGACTCCCGCTCTGGGCGTGCAGGCCTCCGGGTCGTCATCGTACCTGTCGGCAAGAAAACCGCTGAGATAGCCCGGGGCGAATTCCTCCAGCTGGGAGTAGTCGTAGGGCTCAAGGAGATCCATGGTGTTGTCGTCCATTTTGATGCTGGCATCAACGGGTATCTTCTTGAAGCCCACCTCGCCGTCCACCGTCACGTAGTAATACTTGGTCTCGGTGTAGCGGTAGTTAGAGGAGTACCAGGATCTTGTGGTGGTGGTCTCGAAGGTGACCTTGCCGTCGGCGGTGCAGTCGTAGAGCCAGAAGGGCACGTACAAGCCAATGGCCTTGTCGATGACCACGTCCGTGACCAGCTTTTTTGGAAGGAGCTTTCTCTTTTTCACAAGGTCCTTCCACATGTCGGCAAGATCTTTTTTGACGATCTTAAAGGGAATAATGTAGTTCGGCCGCAGCGCTCCCTCCAGGTTTTGATTGATTATTATTTCATTGTCGCAATAGGGGCAATGGGTCGCGCTGGTGGTCGCGTCGGTGACGATATCGGCTCCGCAGTATTTGCAAGAATACGTCACGGAGCCTGTCAGGTCCTCCTTGACGAATGAGGCAATGTGATCGCCCCAGTCGAAGGAGGGCTCATCCGATGCGGCGGCGTTTCGTATTGCGAAAAGATCATACCGGTTCCCGCAAGCGGGACACCGAAATTTTCCGATGGCGACGTCATAAAGCAATGAAGTGTCGCATGACGGACATTTGAATGATACCAAATTATTCTGCATTTTGATCCTTTCAATTGTGTAAGCCGTAAAAAAGATCCGGATTTCCCTTTTACAGGAGATCCGGACCGCCGTTTATGAGAGTGTTATCCGGACCTTTGAATCTCCGTGAGAAGCCTGCCTTAAGGAGGCCGTTCACACTTTCATCTTTTTTCGTGACGTCAGTCTCTGTAAGCATGTGTTTCGGTTGAGGAAATATTCAGGAAGGTCTCGCCGTCGATCTGCATAGCGCAGGGCTGATCGAACTCGACTGTGATGTCCTTACCGGTGAACACCGAAACGTGCTTTGTTTCGTTCACAAGCTCTCCCTTGAAGATCTTCGGGAAGATCATGAGGGCGTGGAGCGGGATCTTATCGTACATCACGACGCAGGTCAGCGTTCTTTCCTTGTTCAGTCTGTCCTGATCCGGAGCGACCTTCATGCCGCCGCCGTAGAATTTTCCGTTCATAACAGGAGCCAGCCAGGCGTTTTTAAATTCATGCACGACGCCGTCAACAGTGATCTTGGCGGTCCTGGGCTTGAATTTGAAAAGCAGACCCTTGATGGCAATGGAAGTGTAGTTTATCGGCTTGTCGCTGAGAGCGCGCTGTCTGTCGCCTTCTTCACAGCAGTATCCGTCGATACCGTAGCCAACGCCGTTCACAAAGCAATATTCCTTGCCGTCAACGATCGTAACAGGCAGCTTCTCCAGGTATTTGTTGACGAGAAGCAGCTCATCCTTTACGCTGCCTTTGACGTCGTTCCAGAAATCGTTGCCCGATCCGGCGGGAAAGAAATAAATATCTCTCTTAAGAGGCCTGCTGTGGATGTCGTTCGCAAGGTGCTGGAGAGTTCCGTCTCCGCCGCAGAAAACGACCTTCACGTCCTCGGGAACCGTGTCGAGATAGTCGTAGGCATTGCCAATGGTCGTAACGTCGACATATTCAAAGGTCTCGCCCGGGAGCAGCTTTTCTATTTCTTCGCCTGAGGTTTTGCCCGTTCCGTTGTTGGATTTACTGTTAATAAGGATCCTAACCATTATTTCCTCCTGATCTTATCACACTTATGGCTTGTTTTTTTGAGGATCACCGGAACGGAAGACCGTCCCGGTGACCAAATCTGTCTTTATCTGGATTTCTTTTTGATGAACACTGACACTGCGGCAAGGGCGAGCAGCGAAAGTCCGGATACCGAAATGATGCTGCCGCAGCCACTGCTTTCGGGCGCTTTTGTCGCAGGCGCGTCGGTGGCTTCCGGAGCGTCGGTAACTTCGGGAGCGTCGGTTACCACCGGAGCTTCGGTCACTTCGGGAGTAGCGGTGGGCTCGGGTGTCGCGGTAGGCTCGGGAGTGGGCGTGGGAGGCTCGGGAGTTACTTCTTCGCCTTCGTCAAGGATAACGGCGCAATGGAACCCGTCGGCTTCAATGCTGCATCCGTCGATATCAAACTCGATGCCGTCCGCAGGCTCTGCGGCGCTGAGGACCAGGTAGGCACCTTCCTCGGAGAGAAGCATAACTCTGAAGCAGTAGGTTCCGCCGGGGAGCTGATCAAAGGTCCACACGAAGTTACTGTTGTCCTTGTCGGTCGTAATAACTTCTCTTCTCAGAGCGTCTTCGGCTTTATACTCGTATCCGGACTTTGAGGAATCCGCTTTGAATATTGCCAGCTCCATTTCTCCTGCGACGATACCTTCAAACTGGTTCGGGTCGCCTGCCCAGTAAGGCATCCGGATGGTGCTGAAGGGCTTCTTGGCAAAGAACGAGACCGATGCGTAGGCGTCCTCGAACACTGTGGCTGTCCACTCGCCGCCGAGAGCTCCGGCAACTGCCGCAAACCAAAGAGTCGGCTGAGCCGCCTCGATACCTTCGGCAAGCTCCAAAACCTCGGGAGCTTCCTCGGCGGATACTGACATCATACCCATGACCAGAACGGCCAGGATCAAAAGAATCGATACTACTTTTTTCATGATGAATATTCCTTTCTTCTAGATCAATTCCGGGCAGCTTGTAATAGAGGCTGCCCTGTTATATGCGACAGTTGCCTGTCTGAAACCGAAGACAGCGAACTGTCCGGCTTTTTTCACAATTTATAACTCCGGCAACGCCAGAGTGCGCCCGGGTCACCTGTCGATGAAGGCAAGGTAGCCCTTGTAGGCCCAGTAAACGTCTGCCTTTGAAGCCATCTCGAGAGGGGCGTGCATGCTGAAGAGAGGCACACCGCAGTCGATCACTTCGACGCCCTTGTCGGCCATGAACTGAGCAATGGTCCCGCCGCCGCCGGCGTTCATCTTACCCATTTCGTTGATCTGCCAGGCGACCTCGTTTTTGTCGAAAATGCCCGTGACCTCGGCGACAAATTCCGCAGGAGCATCGGAGGTTCCGCCTTTTCCGCCGCCGCCGGTGTACTTTTCGATGGCGATGCCGCCGCCCATGAACGCGGCGTTTGACTCATCGTAGACCTCGGAGTACGAGGGATCGAAGGCCGTGGTAACGTCCGCGGAAAGCATTTTTGAGGATGCAAGGCAGCGTTTGGCGGCGAGAAGGGTCTCACCGTAGCCGTAAAGGGAAGCCACCTCCATGGCGAAAAGCTCGAGAGAATTGGACCTTGCGCCTGTGACGCCGACGGAGCCGATCTCTTCTTTATCAGCAAAATAAGCTACGGCTGTCTTTTCGGGTACGTTCTTCATGTCGATGAGAGCCCGGAGCTCGGTGAATGCGCAGACTCTGTCGTCGTGTCCGTACGCAGCAATGATGGCTCTGTCAAAACCGATGTCGACTGCTTTGTCCGCAGGGGTGATGACGAGCTCGGCGTTTATGAAATCTCTCTCGGAAATCTTGTATTTTTCGGAAAGATAGGTAAGTATTGCCTGCTTTACCGTGAATGGCTTATCGTCCGGATCTGCTTCATTTATGACGCCGGGCATTGAGCCTACGATAACGTTAAGGTGCGCCTCGGGGTCAATGAAGCCGTTGGCGGGCTTGCTCATCTGGGCATGGCCAAGGTGAGGGAGCAGGTCGGAGATCATGAATTTCGGATCGCCTTCGTCTTCGCCGATCCTGAAATTGACTTTGGTTCCGTCCGATCTGACGATAACGCCGTGAAGGGCGAGGGGAATGGTGGGCCACTGATACATCTTGATGCCGCCGTAGTAGTGGGTCTTGAAGTAAAGGAAATTATTCCTCTCCATCAGGGGCCAGGGCTTGAGGTCGAGCCTGGGACAGTCCACGTGGGCGCCGATCAGGTTAAAGCCCGCATCCGGGCAGGTCTTTCCCAGTCTGGCAATGAAGATGCATCTGTTGTGGTGAACGTAATAAAGCTTAGTGCCGGGAAGCTCGGCGGCAGGGATATTCTTAGCTTTGATCTCGTCAAGTGAAAGAAATCCGTCGGCTCTAAGCATCTCTACGGCCGAGTCAACGGCCTCGCGTTCGGTCTTGCTGTTGTCAAGAAATTTTTTGTAGTCCTCGCAGAAATCGAAAACTTCCTTTTTCTTTTCGTCCGACATATACTGCCAGGAATTCTTTTTCTTAAATTCAAGGGATTCATCAAATTTTGCCATAACAATCCTCCACTCAGAAGTTTGAGGTAATTATATCATCTTTGCTTTTTTTGTGCGACCTTTTTTTATATTGTTTAACAGATTCGTGCTGCTTTACTTAACAGATCCGTGCTGTCAAAAAAGAAGCCCGGAGGTTTTTATGCCTTCAGACTTCTTGATCCTACACCGATCCGTTACGGACAGTGTTTATTTCTATCGATCAGCTGCTTTTAAATATCAGCCGAAGGTCACGTCCCAGCCGGCGAGATATCTGGCCAGCATGATGGCATCCCAGTCGGAGACTTCACTGTCGCCGTCGAGATCAAGGGCGTCAAGATCGACATCAACGCTCCAGCCTGCCAGGTAACGCTCAAAGCTAATGGCATCCCAGTCGGAGAGCTCTCCGTCGCCGTCGGCATCGCCGAGCAGAACGTCGGTCTCGTCATCAGGATCCTCGGGACCGGTGTATTCTGCCGTTCTGAGGGCACAGTAGGGATAGAGCTCCGCTTCATCTCCGTTTACGAAGAACTCCCAATCTCCTCTTTCGATCGAATTCTCAGTGCCCTGCCAGAAACCGATAGCGCCCTCGTTTATGCGGGTGATGACTATGAGATAACGGCGTCCGGCTTTCAGTTTGGCGCCGAAATCAAATTTCAGATCCTGGTTATCGATGTGATCCAGAACTTCGTCCGAGAATACCGGGGAGGAAGCAATCGTGGTGTCATAATCGCCTTTCCAGACGTAAACGTCAACGCCTGCGTCAGAGTCGTGATTCTTGTTGCTCCAGGTGGGAGACTGCTTGAAGGTGAATTCCTTGATGACTTTTCCTGCGGGGACCTGCTCCGTAAGGATCGCGAATTCTTCATCTTTTCCTATTTGGTGAGGATCGTAAGCTCCGTCCACACGGGCAATGATAGTGGTCTCCACGTCTTCTATGAAGTACGAAGGAGTCGACGTTTCGATAGATTTAAAGAACTCCGATGCGGCGACTGAGCCGTCGTAGAAAACGCCGAAAACAAAATCAGATCCGAGCACGTTTTTAGTCGATCCGAACTTTATGTATGAAGGTCCGTAAGCAGCCACGCCTGAAGGGAGAACTGTGTACGGCCCGGGGGCGTTGGGATTCAGAGTCTCCGCATACGGAGTTATCTGTGCGATCCTGAAAATATACTGGCCTGCGGGCAGAGTCTTTCCGAATCTGAACTCGACGTTAAGAGTATCTCCGTCGATGTTCCTGTCTTCGGAGAAGAGCGGGGCGGCCGCAACGGATGAATCCGCATCGCCGTCGAAAGCAAAGATCTCAAAACGTACGGTTGCATCAGCTTCATCAGCGCTTTTGCCGGCAAAGATAACAGGCAAATAGATTCCTGTGATGGGCGCCGCCGCGTTGAAAGTGGCATCGACGTTTCCGACGCAGTTTCCGTCGCTGTCAAACTGGCTCAGCCAGTATCCTACGCCGGTCGCGACGCCGGTATCGTATGAAAAAGCCAGACCTTCGTCGGCAAAAGATCCGATCAGGCATACGGAGAGGATCATGGAAACGGCCAGAAGAACAGCTAATAATTTTTTCATAAATTACTCCTCCTTTTTTTGAAACGGTGCTCCGCAGGGCAACTGATGCACAGGCTCCGGCGCACGCTCCGTTGATATACAACCATCACTTTAACAAAGATAGAAACCATTTGCCCTTACGCATAAAAAACCTAAGCGTTCGGGAAATACTTTCCGGAATTGTTCGTGGTCATTGCCAACATTTTAAACTATCGCAGGGCGAAAATCAACAGTGTTTATCGGCTGTAGACAGGGATGGAAAGGCGGTAAAAGAGAAGTAAAAGGGCGTGACGCGGTACTCAGACTGCGGAAAGGATGTGGGAATTTCTGACGGAGGAGTCGGATATAAGCGCGTTTACGGCATATGCCTGCGCCTCAAGGGAAGGACCGGGATCGGGAAGGAGACCCCGCTCTTTAAGACAATGCGTTATGGAACGAGAAACGTTTTCGATACCGCTGATTTTTCTTTCCGCGTCGGAAGATGAATTGGCGGTGGTCATAAGGCCGTTCAGGACCGGGATAATATCGCAAAAAGAGGGAATTTCACGCAGAGCGCGGAAGGCCCATTTGTAGTAGGGACGGTACTTGCCGGAAAGCAGAAAGGCGGCGGAGACCGCGTTGTCGACGAATTCGAAGACCGCCAGCTGGGCTGCTTCGGGCTCTCCGTGTTTTATACACCGTTCGTAGTTGTACTGGCCGGACTGGCCCATGAGAAGGAGCCTGCCCGCAAGCTTTTTAAGCATCACATCCCGGGGAAAAAACTCCAGCCTTTCGCGTATCGAGGTGAGAAGCCCGAAATTGTCGAAAAAGATCCGGCCCGAGGTCGCTTCAAGCAGAGCCTGTTCGGGCAGGGAGAACCACATGCCGAAGGTAAGCTCTCCGTCCTCCGAACCGACGGTCTTACTGAAAAAATCCGGGATCCTGATGACCCCGTGACGGGGGCCTCCGACGGGAGCCAGCCGCTCGCGCTTTACGCCCATAAACTCCTTGGGGAGCTTTGCGTAAGCTTTTTCAAGAAGAAATGCGTCACGGCGGCTGACGGTGTCCTCGCCAGGGAGAAAAATGCAGAAGCCCGGCTCGAAATCGTGGTCTCTGGATACTTCGTCATCAAAGCCAAGGCACTCTGAACCGCTGCCGGCCAGCCCGACGGCAATGAAAGGCAGCAGCCCGCTGAATTCGTTTTCAAGCAAAGGCCGCCCGAAGTTTTCAAAATATTGTTCCGAAAGCTCAATTCCCCGCATGGATCCGTGTATTATTTGCCTGAGTAGATACGCTCCGCCTCGCCTTCCAGGTACTCGGAAGCAAGAAAAAATCCGTAGTGACCGAAAACAGGGGCGCATTTTTCGCAGACGAAGGCGTAGTACCCGTCCCTCGGCGCGGCTGTTTTCGTGAGATAGTCATATGCTTTGTCGAGGAGCTCAAAGATCTCGGGCTCGCCGTCCACCTCGCCCTTGTCGGCGGCAACTACGTCCGCAACGTTCAGGCAGGTGATGGCCCGTTCCAGCTCGCCGAATTCCACCTTTGACATGTATTCGTCGGCTTTTGCGTATGCTTCGAGGGCGTCGCCGTACCGCCTCAGCGCTTTACAGCAAAGCCCCATGTTATTGTAAAGTCCTCCGAGAAGGGTGGAAGACACGTTTTCAAGTTGTTTGAAGGCCAGCTCGGCTTTTTTGAAAAGGACGATGGAGCGCTCGTTCTCGCCAAAAGCATTGCAGGCGGTGGCTGCGTTGACGTAAGTGGTGCCGGCGCTCATCGAATCGCCGAGATCCAGCTCGTCAATGAGGCTCAGCGCCAGGTCCGCGTTGGCGAGAGCTTTTTCCTTTTCGCCGCACTTGCGGTAGTGGCCGATGAGCTCGTTGGCGATCACAAGCATGCCTCTTTTGTCGTTGCCGAGCCTTGCCTCCTCAAGCCAGTAGAGCAGATGCCTTTCCGCCCCCGCGTAATCCTTTTTTGCCAGATATTCATCGTTTTTTTCGATGATGCGCTGCTGGGGCACGGAGCGGACCTCGGGCTCTTTTCCGAAGGGCTCGTCGCACAGAAGACAGCGGGGCTCCGCGAAATCCTCGGGACCTATCACACCGTTTTGAGAAGGATCGTTATTCATGTCAAACCTCAGTAAAGCGCAGGCGCGTTCATGGAGCGTACCTTAAAAAAGGTTATTCTTCGCAATTTTCGAGAAGCTTCTCCATGGAGCAGATCTTGACGCACACGCAGAGGATGTTTATTGCAGCCTCAAGCTCCTGGATCGGGGGAAGGGTGGGGGCAATGCGGATGTTGGAGTCGTTGGGATCCTGCCTGTAGGGGAAGGTGGCGCCCGCGGGCGTGAATTTCACGCCGCACTCTTTGGCCTTGGCAACGACCGCCGAAGCGCAGCCCGGAAGAGTGTCGATGCTTATAAAGTAGCCGCCGTCGGGCTTTGTCCATTTTAGAATGCCGAGACCGCCAAGCTCCTTGGCGAGTATGTTGTTCACCGCCTCGAATTTCGGCAGAAGGATCTCGGCGTGCTTTTTCATGTGAGCGATAATGCCGTCGTAGTCCTTGAGAAAACGGGCATGCCTCAGCTGGTTGACCTTGTCGTAGCAGATGGTCTGGACCGTGAGGCAGGAGAGCAGATATTTGATGTTCTTTTCCGAGGCGCCGACAGCGGAAATGCCGGAGCCCGGGAAGGTGATCTTGGAGGTGGAGCAGAACAGGAACACTCTGTCGGGGTTGCCGGCTTCCTTGCAGGCTTCAAGCATGTTGAGCTGCTTCGCCGGGGCTTCCCTGAGAAAATGAACCGTGTAGGCGTCGTCGCACATGATCCTGAAATCTTTGGCGCCGGTCTCCATTGCCGCGAGACGGCGGATCTTCTCGTCGGAAAAGACCTCGCCCGTGGGGTTGGAGTACTTGGGTATCATCCAGATACCCTTAACGCAGGGGTCCTTCACGAGCTCTTCCACCATGTCCATATCCGGTCCGTCGCCCTGAAGGGGCACCGCGATAAGCTCAAAACCCAGCTTCTCCGTGATGAGAAAGTGACGGTCGTAGCCGGGCACGAGGCAGATCCATTTGAGCTTCTCCTCTTTGACCCATGGCCTGCAGCCCTCCGTACCTGTGCCGAAAAGCATGAAACGGACCAGCAGGTCGTACATCAGGTTGAGACTGGAGTTGCCGCCAACGACGATCTCCTCCGTCCCCACGCCAAGCATCTCGGCCATGAGCTTCTTCGCCTCCGGAATGCCGTCGAGCACGCCGTAGTTTCTGACCTCCTGGTCGGAGATCGAGCTGAAGCCCTTCAGGTACTTCTGATTTTCCAGCTCGTTGGACAGGTCCAGCTGTATCCTGCAGGGCTTGCCCCGGGTCATATCGTAGCTGAGCCCCAGGTTCTTGTAGCTGTTGAATATCTTGTACTCCGCGTCAAGGAGTCCTTTAAGCGTCTTTTTGTCGAGGTCTTTGTACTGCATGTTAATCCTCCATGTTATTTGCCATGTTATTTGCCGGCAAGCTTTGCCTTAACTTCGCCGATGAATCTCACCGCGTTCTCTCTGAAGATCATATTCCTTTCCGTGTCCGTGAGATCAAGCTTCATGAAATCCTCAAGCTCCGCGGTGTGGTTCTGCATCGGGTAGTCCGTGCCCCAGAAAACGTGTTCTACGCCGTGGGCCCTTATGATATCCACGGACTCTTTGGGATCGATAAATCTAATCGAACTGCTGGTGTCAAAATAGATGTTGGGGTTTCCCAGGTACCCCTTGAGCGCCACAACGCTTTCCCACTCGCTGTAGCCGCCAAGGTGAGCGCAGATGCAGGTGAGCTTTGGAAAATCCTTCAGGATCTTAAGAACTCTTTCGGGATTGGAATAGCTGTACCTCTTGTCTCCCGTGTGGAACAGTATGGGCAGCCTTCCTTCGGCGGCCTCGTAGATCGGATACGCCTCTCTGTCGTCAATGGCAAATTTCTGAAAATCCGGGTGCAGCTTTATACCGACAAGGCCGATCTTAGTGATCCTGTCGACCTCTCCGCAGATGTCATCAAACCCTGGGTGCATCGTCCCGAAGCCAATGAACTCCGGATGTCTGCTCACTTCTCCCGAAACGAAGCTGTTTATGGCGGTCACCTGAAGAGGGGTTGTAGCCGTGGAGCAGACAAGGTACTTGTCAACGCCGATCTCGCTTCCGGACTCTATCAGATCCTCAGAGAACCCCTTTTTGACCATAGGGATCCCGTAGAACCCGCCAATGGACGACACCGCCTTTTCCGCTATTTTTTGCGGAAAAATATGGGTATGCATATCGTATATGAACTTTTCCACAAACATCCCTCCCTTTGCAATAACGGGGATCCGGCTTTTTGAAAATTACAGCCGGTAAGAATAAAAGTAGGATTCTACCACCGTGAGAGAGATTATTCAAGAGCGGGGAACGATTAATTGAGCGTGTTTCTTCTTTTGCGGAAAAAACCGCGGGTCCGCCGATACACGGAATGAGAGCAAAAAACGGGCCCCGTACCGTTCCGGAAGTGTTTGTCTCTTTTTGAGACCTGCGGAAACGAGAGGGCCCGAAACACTTTAGTCGTTTTTATCTTTCAGGCATATCATCCGGAGAAGCCTGAGCGATGTTGATCTCAAATCCCGCTTTCGCAAAGGACGCTTTGCAGAAGGCGTAGGGGGCTTCCGGCGTAACAGTGACCACCGGCATGTTGGAGGCCCTGGTGGCGGTGTGAGTGAGGTGGACCTGATGCTGTCCGAAGGGAACGCTGACTCTGACGGATTCTTTATTGCCAAGGTGTCCGAAGGGCTGACTGTCGATGTAAATGCCCATTCCGACTGCGCAGCCCATCATGTTGCCCATGCGGTAGATCTGTATGAAGCCGCCCTTTTTGAGCGGGGCTCCGCAGGTGGGGCAGGCGGTCTGGCTGTCGTTGCCGTCGAAAACGTGGCCCCCGTCGCAGCGGTATCTGACCTTGACGGCCGCAAACCGGCGGTTGAAGGTCTCAAGGTAGGGACCGGGAACGGTACTGTACTGAACACCGCCCGGGACGGGCCGGGAAACAGGCTGCGGGTCAGGCTGATAAACGGGTATTGGCTGTGGTGCGGGCTGTGGGGCAACGTTGACTGAGCGGCGGAAGCCGCAGGCGGGACAGAACTGTGCTGTGGGGTTTACCGATTTTCCGCATTTCGAACAAAATGGCATGGCTTTGATCCTCCGAAAAAAATTGTCAAAAATTTTGGTTACTATGAAATATTTCGCATTTCTGCGGGAATATGATACAAACTAAAAGTGCGGCTGTCAACCCGGACCGGTACGGAGCATGTATTTTCTGATGAAATACGAGGGGGTGCAGCTCCAGGCGTGGCAGAAGCTGTTCATAGCGGGAGAGCCGTAGGGTGAGGCTTCCGGATCTCCGGGCACGAATACCTCGGGGAAGCAGTCATAGCCGCGGTCAAGCATTCCGCCCCAATAGCTTTTGAGCAGGGCAAAAGCTTCGTCCTTAAGACCGGAAAGGATAAGCGCTTCGACGAAATAATGCATCGCATAGGGCGCCACGGGACTCACAAGCTCCGCTTTGAGAGCCGCCTTCATCATTTCTTTCTGCTCCCGGGGCCCGAGAACTCCTGCGAGTGCCGCCCACATCTGGGAGTGGGCCGACAGCTGACCTGAGGCTCCCCGGAAAAGACGGATATCGGGGGAATACATATCAAGCAGCGCCGATGAAACGTCTTTGATCCGTTCTTCCAACGAAGCTTGTTCCCAGGCTGTGCCCACGGTATCGGCGAGATAAAGAGCCTCTTTGAACATTGCCAGGATCATTCCGAGGGCGGCGCAGGACTTGTCAAGAGACGGACACCAGTCGATGAAGAAAAGGTCGACGTTGGCGGAACGGCCGCACTGTTCGAAACTTTTGTAAGCAAGCTCGGTCTGGCGGTAAGCGGCGGGCCAGAGCTCCTTCAAAACGCCAATGTCACCCGTTGCCCTGTAGTAGTCTGCCAGGGCTCCGACAAAAAGCAGGGCGTAGTCATGGAGCACCCAGGACTGGTTTTTAAGCACCGGCTCGTGGAAGACCGCTGAGGAAAGAAGCCCGTCGTCATGGGGGAGGCCGGCGAACAGATACAGACAGCGGAGGACCAGGCCGTTGTTTTTGAAGGTATAATAGTTCGTCTTGGCCTGGAGGTAAAGGTCGCCCAGCCAGAGCCTCCGGTCCCTCTTGGGGCCGTCCTCGAAGACCTGCTGCATGCAGTCTCTGAGCGTCAGGAGGGAGACCTTGTCAAGCTTCACGAGAAGGGGGTCCGTGTTTTCCGGAAGAGGCGCGACCTTGGTCATATCGGCGGAGGTCACGGCCCTCACAAAACAGTCCTTGTACACCACGGAGTAGCTGGTGTTTGACGGAAAGCGGATCTTCACGTATCTGAAGGAGTAGCGGCGGTGAAGCTCGATGGGCGCGTAAGGATCGTCAATGAGTACGCTTGCGTTCTGGAACCAGGAGCGGGACATGCCGCCGGTGTAGGGCTCATCCGTATTTTCCCGCAAATTTTCGAAAAATCTGAACTCGACTGCCAGCGGCGCGTCCGCCGCGTCGTCCCCGGGCCTTTTCACGTCAAGGGCCAGCGTCAGATAACCGACGAAATGGGAGCCGAAATCCAGAGTGAAACCGTCTCCGTCCCTCATCAGTCTGTCCTTGCCGGGCATTCCGGAGACCGGCCGCACCGTCGTCTCGTAAAGGACGGGCATAAGGTCATGCGCTTTTTTCAAAAAACGGTCATCCTTCATTTCTCTTTGCGCCTCTTTGTTTTTTTGCATAACGCCAATGCGCCCGCGGCAAGGGCCGCCGGAAGAGCTCCCGCAGAGACCCCGGCGCCGCAGCCGGAGGGATCCTTGCCCGCGGGGTATGCCGCGGCCGCGAACTGGTATTTAAACCTTCCGCCGGGGGCGGTATCTCCCTTGGTGTAAAGCTCCAGAGGATCGCTGCCGTCCGCAAGGTTGTTGTCCGCCCATTTAAAATTCAACACGAAGGGAACTCCTCTGCCGAGGCCCAGGGCCTCACGGGGGATCTTCAGCTGAAGGATGTTGGCGTTTACCGAAAGCTCTGCCTCGCCGGTCTTTTCCCAGCTCCAGCCGCCGGAGGATCTCTCAACGGCAGTTATGGAGGAGGCGCCGGGGCTCAGACGGTTGACGATATAATTGAAGGATTCCCAGGATGGAAGCTTCACTGCCTTGCCGTTTACGGACTCAACGTCTATCAGGAGCCTCATCCAGAGTTCGTCCGTCGGAGACGTGATGTCTTCTGCAGTTTCGACTCTGAAATACACGAAGTCATTGTCGTAGGAGGCTTTGGCGGACACGATATCGTTGCGGCCGCTCTGATCCTGATACAAGTAATACTCGCCGGTGGCCTCGTTTTTGTATCCCTTGCAGTCTCTGTCAAATGTGTCGCCGGGGTAGCTCTCGTAAACGAGCTTAACGTCGTCCCAGCCTGCGCCGGTACCGATGTCAATTGTGGCGGGCTCCTCCGCTACCGAAGCGGCGGGAACGCCTTTGTACTTTCTGATGAAGCTGCAGAGCTGGTAGTAGTAATTGTCCTTCAGGTCGCCTTTCGAGGGCTCGATGTCGCGGCTTAATTCGTCGCTGAAATTGTCTGGAAAAGCGTTTTCGACGCCCCAGAAGTCCTCAAAGCGGCCGGCGACGCCTTCGTTCCAGCCTGTGACCCATATGAACTCGGGATCCACGCTGAGGGCATACTCCCATTGCTCCTGAAAGTACGCTCCGTAGAGTTTGGCGTCGGGACGGCTGTCGTAATCGCCTTTCGAAGGCATATAGTGGCGCCCGAAGACCTTGAACTTGTCGTTGTTCATGGCCGTAAGGTGTGTCTCGGCGCACCAGTTGTGGGCAATGGCCACTGCGACCTCCTCGGGGGTGCCGTCAGGGTTCCTGTTTATGAGCTGGGGGGTGGTGGAGATCCAGTTCCAGAGCTGAAAGCTGTCCGTCACCTCGGACTGGATGGCTCCCATGACGATGGGATCGCCGGATTCGCTCTGTACCTGGACGTGGTCCCGGGACTGGGCGTGGTTGATCACCCGGTAGTTGAAGAATTCGTAGATCTCCTTGTCCTCTTCCTTAGAAAGGTTCAGCCTTCCGGGATAGCCAACCATGAGGGGCTTGCCCTTCCAGTAAAACCAAAGCTCCCTATAGAGTCCGTCCTTGTAGATATTTTTGTAGATCTCCCGGAGCTGGACCGCCACGTCGTTGTACTCGAACATGGGAAGCATGAAGGATATCTTCGGCGTGTTCACTCCGTCGGCCCTGGCGAGAGACCAGACCTTCAGCAGCGTCAGAACGTCGTCAATGAAGGTGGCGGTGCCGTTGGTGTTGTCGAAGAACACCGCATCCACTCCCGCATCGGCAAGGAGCTCAGCCTGGCGCCTCAGGACCCATTCGTCGGAGCTTCTGTAGTAGCCCCAGATCGGCTCGTTCCAATGGTACGCGCCGGCGTGTCCCCAGAGAGGACTTGAATAGTCGTTCTTTATCTCGGGGTGCTCCCGAAGTATCTCCGTGATGTTCCTTGTGCCCGATGCGGTGAGACTGGTGTGCCAGGTGTGGAAGAAAAGTCCCACAGTTTTGTTTTCCCTTACGGTGCTGCTGTAGGAATTGTCAACGGTCCTGCCAAGCTCGTCGATGGCCACCCAGGTGCCTTGCGAAGAGACGAGCTTCACAACGTTTTCGGAGATCCCCGCCAAAGTGCCCCCGGCGTCTTTAAAAATGATCCTCGAAAGGATATTCCCCTGCCTGACGGAGGCGTTGAAGTAGGTCCTTGCGTAGGGCGAGACCGCGGAATCGATGCTCAGCCGGACGCCTCCCAAAGTGTTCTTGATCAGGGCAACGTACTCTCCCGCAGGCGCCGGACAGTCCATCCGAAGCCAGGTCTGCATGTCGAAATCCTCGAATTTCCGCGTGAAAATCGCACTGCTCCGGGCAGACTCCCCATAGCTTCCCTTCCATTCGTGAAGCTCCACGGTGAGGCTCGTACCGCTCCCGGAAGCCGTCTTGGCAACGTATATTTCGAAAGCGTCTATTTCCTGACACGATTTAAACTGTATGCCGTAGATATTGCCCGCGGTCTTTTCAAGGGAAAAGTCCGACTCCGGGCAGCACAAATACTGATAGCTTCCGGCCGCCATAGATCTTAAAACACCCCCGGTGAAAAATGAGGAGGCGACTGCCGCCAATGCGACCGTTACCGCCAATGTGATCCTGATAAATCGTTTTATACTCATACTTTTGTCCTTCGGATATCGCCAAAATATCCGGCATTTGTTCTCCTGTGTGTCCGGAGGAACCTCTTCACCGTCAGTCGATCCCCGACGGGCTGAGAGGCCCGTATTTATTGGCAGGAGTCTTAAGGTACTTGATGTTCATGCAGACGGACACGTCGTACCAGACCTCGTCGTCAAGGTACGATCGCTGACATTCGCACTCCGAGTCCATGTACCAGACGCCGGAATTCTTCATGTTTTCACTCGAATAGTATTCCGCCGTAAGCACGTACTCACCGGCGGGGAGGCTGTCGACCTTGAGAGGCACGTTGGCGCCGTCCGCCCAGTTCTCAAAACTGCCCCCGGCAACAGGCCTTCCGGCCACAGTGTGCGGAAAGTCCCTGTCCCATTTGTAGAGAGTGTAATCCAGCGAATAGCCGTCCTTTGCCGTCCACGTGGGTGACTCAAACCCGACGCCGGAAAAATCGGCGGTGGCGTAGAACTGCACGGCAATGGAATGCCCGGTCCCGCAAAAAGGTTCTTTCGTGCCTCCGGAGGGATACATTGCGAACGACAAGGGCTTATCCTTCACGATGCCTCCGGAATAGTCGACGGCTGCTTCGGGCTCCTTGGTGGGAGAGGGCGCGGCGGCTTCCTCCCCCGACGTGGGAGCGGGAGTCGTTGTGGGGACCTCGGCCTTTTCGGAAGCGGGAGTCTCCGTGCCGGCAGAGGGAACGGAAACGTCCGGCTCTTTTACGCCGCAGCCCGCAAGGACGCAGAAAGCCGTCAGAACCAAAAAGATAAAGATGACGGCGCGCAGTTTTCTCTGATTTACTGCCAATAGCTTCACTCCCTTTTCCGCGAATCGAAAGCAGATCAAAAGTCAAATCAAGGTGTACAAAAATCAAAAATAAATATATCAGATTTCCGGAGACAAAACAAGATTTTCGGCAGCTCAATGCGGCGCAATGCGGCGCATAATTGCCGGAAGCGATAACGCCGGTAAGCGCCGGGGATCCTTCTCCGCGGGGCCCCACTCCCTCCTTTTTTTCCCCGGCGGGGTGTAGTATAATTGGCTTGCAAAAGCAACTGAAAAGAGGGAAAAAAGTGAACGGATCAAAACGTTTTATTGTCAGGATCGCATTGGCGGCAGTCGCCGCGGTAATTCTCGCGGGAATATCGGCGTTTTCGGGAGGATCCGCGGCCGCGGAAGACGCAGGCTCTGTCGTGTACCCTTTGTGGTACGAAAAATACGGCGCCCGGGACGAGGACACGTGGAAACCGGGCATGAGTGTCCAGTACCAGATATCGACCACTGTGCCGATAAAATCCGTGACGCTGAACTATTTTCACTCCACGTCCTCAGAGACGGGACCTGTCGGACTTGAGTTCACGGTGAGAGTGTACAAGTGGGACACCAATATTCTGCAGTCCATCGGGGCGGAGCCTATATTAACGCAAAAATGCGTATCATATGAGAAAAAGGAAGCCGATTCGGACTACGCGGTCACATGCGATATGTCCGCCGATCCCCTTCCAAAGGGTGAATACGTTTTTGAATTCGAGAACAATAACAGCTTTTCAGTTTTGCTGTCGAGGCTCATGCCCGCGCCCACGGGCGTCAGGAGCTACCTGGCGGGAAGGGGCTGGTACGGTTCATTCCCCGGCAGCATTGAATTTACGGAGGACGCGAAATTCGTTTTCCGCTCCGCCACGTCAAACTATAAGCTTGTCTACAACGAACCCCCGGAGGAGCCTGTGCTGACCGAGGACGACCCCATCGTTTCCCTTGGCGTCGATTCCACAAAGTGGGGCGCGGTGGACGGCCTGGGAAGAACTCTGCCGGACAACAGTGAGACCGGCGATAAGAAGGAAAAGCTCGTCGGCATTTTCTACTGGACTTGGCACATGGGAAACCGCTCCAAGGAAAATCCCAAAAACATTAACAATATTCTTGAGGAATATCCTGAGGCGGTGAACGACTACTACCATCAGGTGTGGCAGACGGGAGGCGCCAATTTCTGGAATGAGCCCATATACGGATACTATATCGAATCGGACGACTACGTTCTCAGAAAGCACGCGGAGCTGCTTGCGGACGCGGGCATTGACTTTGTTCTTTTCGACTGCACGAACGGCTCCATGGTGTGGACCGAAGCCTACATGAATCTGCTCAGGGTCTGGTCCGATGCCCGCAAGGACGGTGTAAAAACTCCTAAAATTGCGTTTATGATGCAATTTGACTACAGCGGCAACACCAGGGCCTCCCTCTGGGATATCTACACGAACCTCTACAAGAAAGGATTTTACAAGGATCTTTGGTTCTATCTTGACGGCAAGCCCATGGTGATGGCCTGGGAGACGGGACTTGACACCAACGTCGGCGATGAGGCCGAGATCAGGTCCTTCTTCACCTACAGACATCCCATTGCCGGCTACTGGGCCCAGGACGGAACCGACGACAGCTGGGGCTGGCTCAGCGCGTATCCCCAGGCCTGCTACTACAACGAGGACGGCACGGTGGAAATGACCACGGTGGGTATTGCCCAGAACGCCAATTACGAGACCCGGAGTCTCAGCGCCATGAACAGCGGCAAAAACATGGGCCGGTCCTACGCCGCGCAGCCGAATTATTCCTACAGCTACACTTACCGGGGACGAAGGATCACGGTGGACTCCAAGATCGAGAACAGCAAGCTCTACGGCCGCAATTTCCAGGAGCAGTGGGACTACGCCATCTCCAAGGACCCGGAGATAGTTTTCGTGACGGGCTGGAACGAATGGATCATGGGCAGGTACGAGGAATGGTGCGGCGTCAGCAACGCCTTCCCGGATCAGTGCAACGACGAGAACTCCAGAGACATTGAACCCTCAAAAGGCGACCTCAAGGACTATTACTACTACCAGCTCGTCGCCAACGTCAGACGCTTCAAGGGGACCTCGGAGCAGGACTATCAGCCGGACCCGAAGACTATTGATTTCTCAGGCGAAATGAGCCAATGGGACGACCCCTCGATCGTGACCTACAACCACTACGCGAATAATACTTTGCCAAGGAACAACATCGGCTTCGGCGAGCTGAAATACGTTTCCGAAGGTATCAGAAACGACTTCGTACAGACGAAAGTCTCCTACGACAAAGACAATCTGTGGTTCTACGTAAAGACCGCCTCAGGCATAACTCCCTTCGAGGCCGGCAACTGGATGACTCTGCTCATAGACTCCCGGGCTGCCACGGCGTTTTCGAAGGACTGGGAGGACTTCGAATACATAATAGGGCGCGAAGGCACCACGGAGGATACGATGGTCCTGGAAAAGAGCACCGGCGGCTGGAACTGGGAATCCGTGGGAAACGTCAAATACCGCGTGTCGGGAAATGAAATGGTGATCGAGGTGCCCCGGAAGCTGCTGGGCGGCGCGGGCAGCTCCCTTGATTTCGGTTTCAAGTGGTGCGACAATAACCTTGCCGAGGGCGACATAATGGACCTTTACACGGACGGGGACGCGGCCCCCGGCGGAAGGTTCGTGTTCAGATTCGCGACGAAGCCCTCAGTTAAAAACGGCTGGGTGATACCGGTGATCATAGTCTGCTGCGCAGTCGCGGCGGCGGCCGCATTGGCGGTCGTGATCGTCGTTCTTAAGAAGAAAAAAGCGGAAAAACCCGCCGAAAACGTTAAAAACGATTGAACGGACTCCGGTGAAGTGGTAAAATTCCCGGTTTGAATAACACTTTTCTCTGCGCAAACAGGCGCAAGGAGGTTCTATGGCTAAAGTTACTTTTGATATCGACAGATGCAAGGGCTGCAGACATTGTGTGGCTGCCTGCCCGAAAAAGATCGTTGTGATCCGCGAGGACGTCCTTAATAAGAACGGCTACCATCCCGCGGGAGTTCTTGAAATGGAAAAATGCATCGGCTGCGCGTCGTGCGCTACAATGTGCCCCGACTGCGTTATTACTGTTGAAAGGTAAGGAGGCGGAAACATGGGTGAAAGAATTCTTATGAAGGGAAACGAGGTCATTGCCGAGGCTGCGCTCAGAGCGGGCTGCAGGCACTATTTCGGATATCCCATCACCCCTCAGACAGAGGTGGCCCACTACATGGCGAAAAAGATGGAGCAGCTGGGCGGCACCTTCGTGCAGGCTGAGAGCGAGGTCGCGGCTATAAATATGGTCTACGGCGCGGCCAGCGCAGGCGTAAGAGCCATGACGTCATCCTCCAGCCCCGGCATATCCCTCAAGCAGGAAGGCATTTCCTATTCCGCCGGCTCCGAGCTTCCCATGGTCATCATTGACATCGTGAGATGCGGCCCGGGCCTCGGAGGCATCCTTCCGGCCCAGTGCGACTATTTCCAAATGGTCAAGGGCGGCGGACACGGCGACTACCACCTTCCGGTGCTTGCTCCCTGCAGCGTGCAGGAAATGTACGAGCTGGTGGTGGAAGCCTTCAATATTGCCGATAAATACAGGAATCCCGTTGTCGTCATGGGCGACGGATACCTTGGCCAGATGATGGAAGCCGTCACCTTCAGGGACGAGGAACCCATCTACAAAGCGGACAAGTCCGGCTGGGCTGCCTGCGGAAGCAAGCTGGAAAGACCCCACCACACGATAACCTCCATTTACATCGAAGCGGACGTGCTGGAGGCCCACAACGTAAAGCTCCAGAAGAAATACGCCGAGATCAAGGCCAATGAGACCCGGGTGGAGGAGTTCAACTGCGAAGGCGCCGACATCATCATCACCGCCTACGGAACCATCTCCAGGATCGTGAAGAACGTGATCAAGGACGCCGAGAAGGAGGGCATAAAAGTCGGTCTGATCAGGCCCATTACCCTCTGGCCGTTCCCCTCGGAGTCGTTTGAAAAGTACGCCGGTAAAGTGAAGAGCTTCCTCTGCGTTGAAATGAGCGCCGGCCAGATGATCGAGGACGTTAAGCTTGCCGTCAACGGCAGAAACGAAGTCAGGTTCTACGGCAGAACGGGAGGCAACGTACCCTCCCAGAACGAGATCTTAGAACAGGTCCGCGTCATCGCGGCACAAAAGTAAGGAGGCGAGCACTATGGCAATTGTTTTTCAGAAACCCCACGCTCTTACGGATAAGCCCTTCCATTACTGCCCCGGATGCACCCACGGACTGATCCACCGCCTTGTCGCCGAGGTCCTTGACGAGCTTGGCATCGAAGGCACCACGGTAGGCGTTGCCAGCGTTGGCTGCACCTATAACAGCTATGAATATTTTAACTGCGACATGGTCCAGGCCGCTCACGGCAGGGCTCCCGCAGTCGCCACAGGCCTCAGACGTTCGCTTCCCGACAGACAGGTGTTCACCTATCAGGGCGACGGAGACCTCGCGGCTATCGGTACGGCTGAGATCGTACACGCGGCCACCAGAGGCGAAAAGATCACCACGATCTTCGTTAACAACGCCATCTACGGCATGACCAGCGGTCAGATGGCTCCCAAGACCCTTGTTGGTCAGGTGACCACCACCACTCCCTTCGGAAGAAAGCCTGAACTCCACGGCTACCCCATCAGAGTCTGCGAGATGCTCTCGACTCTTGAAGGCGCCGCCTTCGTGGAGCGCGTGGCGGTGAACAACGTCGCCAACGTAAGAAAAGCAAAGGCCGCCATTAAAAAGGCCTTCAAGGTCCAGATGGCCGGCAAGGGCTTCTCCATCGTTGAAGTTCTCTCGATCTGCCCGACGAACTGGGGCATGAATCCTCAAAAGGCCCTCGAATGGCTTGAGCAGAACATGATGGAGCATTATCCGCTTGGCAATTTCAAAGGCAAGGACCTGGAGGTGTGATATGCAAGAGATCATTTTAGCGGGATTCGGAGGACAGGGCATACTGTCCATGGGAAAATTCATCGCGATGGCAGGTCTTGAAGAAGGCAAAAACGTATCCTGGCTCCCCTCTTACGGGCCGGAGATGCGGGGCGGCACCGCAAACTGCAACGTTATCGTTGCCGAGGAAGAGGTCGGCTCCCCGATCATCAACAAAGCCACGGCGATAATCGTTATGAACCAGCCTTCGCTGGAAAAATTCGAAAGCTATCTTATCCCGGGCGGCGTGGTCATCCTGGACAGCTCCCTTGTCCCTGTGATGCCCGAGAGAAAGGACGTTGAGGTCTACGCGATACCCGCGACTCAGATGGCTTACGAGCTGGGCAACTCGACCTTTGCCGGCATCATCCTCCTGGGCAAGCTCCTTGAGGTGACCGGAGTCGTCTCCCGCGAAAGCTTTGAAAAAGCGCTCTACAAGATACTGCCGCCAAAAAAGCACGGGATGATCCCGGACGAGATGGCCGCTCTTGAAAAAGGCGCGAAATACTGAACGTAAAACCTGAAGGGGCGGCGCTGTTTCATAAAGGCGGCGCCCCGAATCATATTGATCGGGAGATACTATGAAGAAAACTCTTTGCCTGGCGTCAAATTCCCCGAGACGACGCGAACTGATCAGGTATTTAAACAGACCGTTCGTAACTTTTTCCGTTGATATAGACGAAAAAAGCAATTCGAACGACCCGGTGGAATACGTGCGGGAGATCGCCAATGAAAAGGCGGACGCCGTCCTTGAACAGAGAGGCATGGGCGATGACGAGATCGTGATCACCGCGGACACCTGTGTTGCCGTTGGGGGCGAGATAATGGGAAAACCCGGGAACAGAGCGGAAGGCTTTGAAATGCTGAAAAAGCTTTCGGGAAAGACCCACACCGTTTCCACAGGTGTGGTGATCCTGAATAAACTCGGCGGGACCGTTATGCGGCACTGCCTCTGCGAGACCACAAGGGTGACCTTCGCGGAGCTTTCGGACGGAGAAATAAACGAGTATCTGGACACGGGAGAATATGCGGACAAGGCAGGCGCCTACGCGATACAGGGAGCTTTCTCAAAGCACATCACAGGTATCGAGGGAGATTACAATAACGTTGTAGGCTTCCCGGCGGCGGCTGTTTACGAGCTCTTGAAGACGATAGAATAAAGCCTTAAAGGCGTAAAAAACAGCGGTCTCCCAAGATCCGATCTCAGGGAGCCCGGCGATTTTATTATGCAAGGTGCAGGTGTGTCAGGCCGCGATTATCTCGATCTCGCCTATCTGCATCAGTATGCCGTCAACTCCCGACGGAACGTCGTAGAGCTTTGTGGCAACGAACTTAACGTATCCGGCGGTGACGGCGTCGAACGTCAGTACGACGGGTTTGGTGCTGCCGGTCTTCGCGTTTTTGCACCCTTCGACGGAGGCCACAGTGGTGTAATTCTTTCCGTCAAGAGACACCTCAATGTGGAAGTCCACCGGGAAGCAGGAGCCTCCGATGGTGGGGCAGACGTTGACGGTGTCTATGAGAGTGTATTTCTCGAGCTTGAAGATCATCCACTCCTCCTGGTCCGGGTCGTCCTGATTGACGCCCACGTTGGTGGTCCAGCCCAGGCTGGGCTGCTCAAGGGTCGTATCGTAAATAATACCGTCGTTTATAAACTCATAGGACCAGCCCCATTGCACGTGGGTGTCGCCCGTTGTCGACGAAACGTCTTCGATATCGGCGGTAAGAGCAACGTTGACTCCTTTTTCGATAGTCGGGTCCGCGGTGGGAACCGGGGTCGGGGTAGGCTCCTCCGTCGGCGCCGGAGTGTCGGTGGGCGCCTCAGTGGGGGCAGGGGTCGCTTCCTCCGCAGTTGCCTCTCCCGCAGTCTCGTTAACGCCCGGCGCGGCGCTTTCCGCGGGGCTTTCCGTGGACGGTGCGCAGGAGCAAAGGAACGCCGCGGTAAGAACCGCAAGAACGGAGACAAAAACGGTGATAATTATCGTTTTTTTCATAGCTGAGATCCTCAAAATCTTTTAGTTTCAAAGACCGGCGGAACGGTCTTTTTTATTGGCGGCGTCAGTTCCCTGATTATTTAAGAAAATCCCGGAACCAGGCGGCGCTGTCCTTTTCTATATAACCGTCTCCTTCTTTTCTCATGAGACCGAAACGGTAGCCGTAGCCTGCGGTCCACTCGAAATTGTCAAGGAGAGTCCAGGCAAAATATCCTCTCACGTCCGCCCCTTCGTCAACGGCCTTTTTCAGCCACTCGAGGAAGCCTTTATAATAGCGGACTCTGGTGGGATCATGGATCACGGGCCTGCCGTTTTCCGTTTCGATCCTTTCGTTCAGTCCGAAGGTGCCGTTCTCAGTGATAAAAATGGGCAGATCGCCGGTGAAATTGGATCTGACGTTGGCGAGGGCGTCGTATATCGCTTTTGGGTAGTACTCCTGGCCGTTGTCCATGAAGTTGCCGCCTCTGTGTTCGATCTCGTCCCGCGCTGCGGAGGGGTCTGAACTGTCGACGACCCGGTTGTAGCAGTTGAGACCAAAGAAATCCAGGGACTCGCATATGCTCTCCATATCTCCGGGCTGAATGTCGGGCATGGACCCGGTCTCCTCCATGTAGCGGAGAAGAGGCTCGCGGTAGAAGCCCTTGAAGATGGGACTCATGTAGGATCTGTAGGTCTTTTCGTTCTCCAGCTCCGCGATCCGGATATCACCGGGATCGTCCTTCCTTGCGGGGTGGTGGTGCCAGACGTCGACGACAATGCCAATGTTCGGATGGTCAAGCCCGAACTCCTTTTTGGGTCCGCAAACGTCCCTGAAGCGTCTCACAGCCTCGCCGTGGGCAAGGAGAAGATTGTGATTGGCCTGTCTGCCGCATTTTTCGCCTTTTCTGCCGGGGGCGAAGGCCCCAAGACTGTAGCCGACGTACGTGGCGATTGGCTCGTTGAAGGTGGCGAAGAGGGGGATCTCATCCTTGAAGGTCCTGAAGATCAGCTCCGCGTAGTCCCCGAACCAGCCGGCAATGTCCCTGGTGAGAAAACCGCCCCGGCACTCCAGCTCGAAGGGAAGGTCCCAATGGTAAAGAGTGGCGTTCGGCGTGATCCCCAGCTCCAGCATCTTGTCGACAACGCGCCTGTAGAAGTCGAGACCGGCCTGATTCACCCTTCCGAAGCCGTCGGGGAGGATCCTTGCCCAGGAGAAGGAAAATCTGTGAGCGTTGAAGCCAAGGGACTTCATGAGCTCAAGCTGCTCCGGATACTTGCGGTAGTAGTCGCAGGCAACGTCCGGCGTGTCGTTGTTCCCTATTTTTCCGGGAATACGTGAAAACACGTCCCATATATTCAGGCCCTTGCCGTCCTCAAAAGCCGCGCCTTCGATCTGTGCCGCGGAGGTGGCAATTCCCCACAAAAAGTCTTCGGGAAAATCCTTTCTGTTCATTCTTCGATCCTTTCGGTCAGGGCGGAGCCCCGGTCAAAACCTTAATAGGCAGCCTTTATTCGCCTGTCACGGTGGCGTAGACCACCTGGGCGTAAACTCTCGACATGAAGTCGTTGGGGTGGTTGATATTGTTTCCCGTGTAGTCCCGGAATCTCTTGGTCTCCAGCATGGAGAGACTCATGGCGGTCATCTGTCCAACGGCAATGTGTTTACCGAGAGCGGTGTATTCCTGCGCCAGCTCAAAGAAAACGCCTTCGAACAGATACTGATTGCCGTACCAGCCGTTCACCGCCTCGTTGTTGGGCACCATCGTTGCGAGAAGAAGCATCTCCACGTCGGGGACCATACCGTATACCGCTTCAATGGCGGCCTTCTGGAGCTCCTTTTCCGTCTCAAGGGAGTTCCCCGCGTCATTCATGCCAAAGGCAAGGAGCATAAAGTCGCAGCCGTATTTTTCTATGAACGGCTTGACGTAGGTGTCGAATTTCTCCACGCCGTCGTTGATCCTCCAGCCGCCGACGGCGGGGTTGATATAAGTGATCGTACCTCTTGTGCCGAAGACCGCCGGTTCCTCCGGGACCGCGTTGGTGCCGGGAAGATCCACCGATACGTATTTGACGGTGTAGCCGTACTTTTTGGCGAGGTAGTGGGTGAACATCCTGGGCCAGATGGGAGTGTGGGGCTCAAGGCCCAGCATTCCCGTTGCGGAGGCTCCGAAGGTGATGCTGTCGCCGTAGAACAGGAGGGTGACGTCTTTCCCCGCGTCAAGCTTTTTGAGAAGCCTTGCGAATTTCGCGCTTTCGTCATTGGGGATGAACAGCTTCCTGCCGCTTGAATGGGCGTAGGTCACGAACACCTGATATTTGCAGATGAGCTCGCTGAAATAGATGCTTTTTTCTTCGCCTCTGTCCATGACTTTGATCTGGAAGGGAAATTCCTTGTTATCCGAAAAATACAGCTCCTCAGGGATAAAACTGATCGTCGAATCCTCCGTCAGCTCGACCTTGCCGTCCACCAGGTTGTAGTCTTTTCCTTCTTTGTATTCGGTCTTCAGGTCAAAGGAGCGGATCGAGATGATCCTGTCCGCGGGGTAAAGCAGGGGAGCCTTGTCGCCCCGGCCCACGAACATGACAGATTCGTTGTAGACGTAGGGGCCTTTCCAGACAGGCGCCATCCAGGTTTCGATGTCGTACTTGTCAAGTACGGGTTTTCCGGTAATACTCATAACAAATATCCTTTCAGATCGCTATATTAATTGCGCAAAACCGGGACCCGGAATGCGCCAATGCTATATGCGGGATTTTAGTATTGAAAGGGGGAAAAGTCAAGGTGCGGATGATGCAGTGGGAATGACGCGCCTGGCGGCGCAATGCTAATGGACGCGCCTGGCGGCGCAATGATGCACTTTTAACACATGCGTCAAAATATTGGCGCGGACACGTTTTTTTGATATAATAAAGCCAAACGACCGGAAACGGCGCCGTGGGTGCGCCGTGAAGATAAGATCACCGGAAAGATTCCGGGGAAAAACGGAGAACTGTGATGACCCATTCGGAAAATTCTTCAACGCAAGGCTTTAAGTCAATGAGACAAAACCGCACGTCCGCGTTTGCCAAGGCCCTCGCCTTGCTGGCAGCGGCTGTCGCAGTAATACTTTTGGCGTCGGGGTGCAGCACGGGCCCCGTTGAAACGTCCGACGAATACGTCAACACCTCCGAGGCGAGGAACAGTGTGACCTTCGCGGTGGACGACCTTGGCAGGAAGACCGTCACGGGGAAGGACGCTCCGGAAGCCCGGGAGGGTAAATACGTCGGCATTTTCTATTTTCTCTGGCTGGGCGAGCACGGCCTCAGCGGTCCCTACGACAACAGCGTCATCGAGAAGACCCTCGGGTCCACTGCGTCGGAAAAGAACTGGATCGACGCCGGCGGCGGAAAGGAGAGGGCTCACCATTTTTGGGGCAAGCCTCTCTTCGACTACTACGTTTCATCCGATAAATGGGTCACCAGGAAGCACATCCAGATGCTTACGGACGCGGGAATTGACTTCGTGGTCTTCGACACCACGAACTCGGTTACGTACATTGACAACGCGCTGAACTTCATTGCCATTGCCCACGAGTACAACCAGGCGGGGTTCAAAGCGCCCCAGGTGGTCTTCTACACCAACACCCGCTCCGGACAGACCATGGAGGAGATCTACCGCAAGATTTACATGAAACACCGGGGCTTTTCCGACACCTGGTTCTGCCGCGACGGAAAGCCTCTGATCATCGGAGACAAATATGACTCCGGACTTAGCGACGAGGCGTCGGCTTTCTTTACGTTCAAAGCCAATCAGTGGCCGAACGAGGACAAAAAGGACAACGGATTTCCCTGGATGGAATTCAGCAGGCTCCTTTCGGATTACGCCGTCTACGGCGAACGGGGACGCAAAGAGATCGTGAACGTTTCGGCGGCACAGCACTGCAACACCATCAGGTTCAGCGCCACGGCCTGGTACGGCGGTTCGGATCACACCAGAAGCTGGCACGACGGGGCCATCGACACCTCGCCGGACGCGTATCTTTACGGTTACAACATTGCCGAGCAGTACGAGTGGGCACTCAAAATGGACCCTGAGATAGTGTTTATCACGGGCTGGAACGAGTGGGTCGCCCAGAGACAGCCGGGAAGCGCAGACCAGCCTGTGGTGTTCGTCGACTGCTGCGACACCGAGTGCAGCCGAGACATCGAACCCATGGAGGGCGGCTTCTTCGACAACTACTACATGCAGATGATATCCTTCGTCAGAAAATTCAAGGGCGTTGACGCGGACACCTCCGCCGTCAGGAAGACCATAAGCATCGACGGAGGGTTTGCCCAGTGGAACGACGTGGCGGCGTATTACGTTGACTACGAGAACGATACGGTGAACCGGGACTGGTACATCTTCGGATCCACTGAAATACAGAACACCACCGGAAGAAACGATATCGTTGAAATGAAGGTCTGCGAGGATACGCAATACGTCTATTTCTTCGTAAAAACCGCCAATGACATCACCGAGCCCTCAGAGGACTGGATGAGGCTCTACATCGGCACCTACGGAAAGGGCCGCGGCGGCTACGACTACTGCGTCAACTACAAAGCACCCGACAAGGAAGGAAAGCTCCACGTCGGAAAGATCGCTCCCGGCACGGGCGACTACAGCTTCACGGAGGCCGGCGAGGCAGATTACAGGATCAAGGACAACATGATGATGCTCAGGGTCAGAAAGAGCACCATTGGCGTGTTCATAAACGCAAATATTATATTCAAGTGGGCCGACAACTGCGGCGACAACGTTGAAGGCTTCTACAAAAACGGCGACGCCGCTCCCATCGGAAGGGCGGGGTACTGCTACGGTAACAGATGACCGTTCCGCGGAACAGGACGCTTGTTTACAAACGGTAAGGAGAAACGACCTATGAAAAAAATGCTGACGTTCATACTTATATTGGCGATGATGCTGTCAATTCTTCCGGCGGGGAATATCGTATCCTTCGGAGATACCGCTCCCCATTACGAGCTGACAGCCGGAAAAGCCTATCCCGGCGGTTCTGTGGAGCTGACCATTTCGATCGCGAACAATCCCGGGGTCATTTCCCTGAGAAACTCGGTCACGTTCAATATGGACATTTTTACCCTTGAGTCCGTGGAGGATCTGGGGCTTCTGAACGGATTTACGACTCCCGCGCCGAAAAAGGTGTCCCCTTATACGCTGAGATGGGCGGACGCATTGGCGACGGAGAACAATTTCGCGAACGGGGACCTGATCAAGGTCACGTTTACCGTAAATGAAAACGCGGCGCCCGGGAAATATGCCGTGACCGCGGCTCACCTTGAAGCCAGAAACGCAGGAGGAGAAAAGATCTACTTCACCGCCGCCACTACTGAGATCGAGATCCTTAAACCTCTCAAGGGCGACGCAGACGGCGACGGCGAGATCACGGACTGGGACGCAATAATATTTAACAGGTACCTTGCGGGCTGGGAGGTCGAAATAGATCTTTCGGGGCTTGACATTGACGGCGACGGAGAGGTGACCGACTGGGATGCGATCATACTGAGCCGCTATCTGGCGGGCTGGCAGATCGAACTGAACCCCGAGGAGACTCCCGTACCCACCCCTGAGTACACCGAAGAATACGTCAATACCGCGACCTACAAGAACACGTACTCGATAGGCATCGACGACCTCGACAGAAAGCTTTATACCAGCGAGGCTCCGGCGATGAGAGAGAACCGCCAGGTGGGAATATTCTACTTCCTCTGGATCGGCTATCACAGCAGCACTCTGTACGACAACTCAGTTATAGTGGCGAACGATCCCAACGCGATAAAGTCCGTTGACAACTGGATCGCTGCGGGCGGCGGCGGAGAGCAGGCTTTCCACTTCTGGGGCAAGCCCATGTTCGGCTATTATCCTTCAAACGAAAAGTGGGTCATGAGGAAACACGTTCAGATGCTGACAGACGCAGGTATTGATTTTCTGTGCTTCGACGCCACCAATGCCTACACTTATTCTTCCAACGCTCTCAGCCTTATGAAGGTGCTGGAGGAATACAGAGTTCAGGGCTGGAGAGTTCCCAAGGTGTGCTTCTACACAAACTCCAGTTCCGGAAAAACCATCAACACGATCTACAACGAGATATACAAGGCGCACCCTGAGTATCAGAATCTTTGGTATTACTGGGACGGCAAGCCCATGATCGTCGGCGTTGCAGCTGACAGTGACCTTTCCGCTGAGGCCAAAAACTTCTTCAGAATAAAAGCAAGCGTCTGGCCCAACTCGGGCAGAACGGACGACGGCTTCCCGTGGATGGAATTCGGCAGGCTTCTTACGAACAATGCGGTCTACGGTCTCAACGGACGCAAGGAGGTCGTGAACGTTTCGGTGGCCCAGCATAGCTCCACCTGCACCTTCAGTCTGACGGCCTGGTACGGCTCCAACGACAGGACCCGCAGCTGGCACTCCGGCAAGAACGAAAAGGGTGCCGACGCATATCTCCACGGCTACAATTTCGCGGAGCAGTTCGAATGGGCCCTCAGAGTGGATCCGGAGATGATCTTTATCACCGGCTGGAACGAGTGGATCGCCCAGCGTCAGCCACCGAGAAACTCGAGAGAACAGATCATATTCGTTGACAACGCCAGCGCCAACTGCAGCCGCGACATAGAGCCGATGGAAGGCGGATACGGCGACAACTACTACATGCAGATGATATCCTTCATCCGCCGCTACAAGGGCCTTGACGATGCGGGCGGAAGCTCGAAAAGGACCGTTGACCTGGAGAACGGATTTGCCCAGTGGAACGACGTTGAGTCTTACTACAAGGACTACGAGGGCGACGCCGTAAGGAGGGCCAACTCCACCTTTGAGAGAAAGGTGGACTACACGAACCGCAACGACATCACCGAAATGAAGGTGTGCGAGGACGACGGAAACGTCTATTTCTTCGTGAAAACCAAAGCCGATATCACGGACCCCGCCGCCAACGATTTCTCGCAGACCGGCTGGATGACCTTGTATATATCCACCGACCTGGACAAGGGCTGGAAGGGCGCGAACTACGTGGTCAATTTTGAGGCGCCATCAGACGGCAGGACCTCCATCGCCACATTGGCGAATTCCGACACCTTCACACCCATCAAGAGCGGCGAGGTGTCATACAGACTGTACGAGGACATGCTTATGATATCCATACCGAAGTCGATGATAGGCATCTCCGGCAAAGCCAGGCTGGGCTTCAGGTGGTCCGACAACAACACCTGGGGAGACGTTTTCAGCTTCTACAAGAACGGCGACTCCGCGCCCATCGGCAGAAATTTCTACACCTACGGGTATGCGGACTGACGTTGCAGTCCGGACAGGAAGAGATAACTGCGGTAAGATATAACTGCGACAGGAAATAACGGCGGTAAAGGGCACATTGGCGGAAGACGGAAGGAAGGTCCATGGAGAAGGTTAGATTTAACGACGTAAAGATCACAGGCGGCTTCTGGCGGAAGCGGATCGATCTTGTCAGAAATACAACGCTTAAAGCGGTGTACGACAGATTTTCGGATACCGGCCGCTTTGCCGCTTTCCGCTGCGACTGGAAGGAAGGCATGCCCAACAAGCCCCACTACTTCTGGGATTCCGACGTGGCAAAATGGATAGAAGGCGCCGCTTATCTCCTGCAGGAGAAAAGAGATCCCGAGCTGGAGGCGATCGTTGACGGTATTGTCGACAATATAGAGAAAAACCAGTGGGAGGACGGCTACTTCAACATTTACTATACGCTTTTCGCCAAAGACAGACGCTTCACCCGCAGGGATGAGCACGAGCTGTACTGCGCGGGCCATCTGATGGAGGCAGCGGTGGCCTACGCTGAGGCAACGGGGAAAAAAAAGTTCCTCGACTGCATGGTGAAGTACGCCGCATATATCGAAAAACGTTTCAAAACAGACTGCGACACGGGTTTTGTGACGCCGGGACACGAGGAGATCGAGCTTGCCCTGGTAAAGCTTTACGGTTTTACCGGCGATGAAAGGTGGCTCGAGCTTTCCCGATTTTTTATCGACAAGAGAGGCGTCTCAGACGAGCAGCGCCCGGACTGGATGAAGCCGGAGTATAACCAAAGCCACCTGCCCGTAAGAGAGCAGAGGACCGCGGAGGGACATTCCGTGAGAGCCTGTTATCTTTACAGCGGCATGGCGGATATTGCCCGGCTCACGGAGGACGGGGAGCTGAAGGAGGCGTGCAAGGCGATCTTTGACGACATCACCCGCAAAAAGATGTACGTCACGGGAGGCATCGGTTCGTCCTCGGGCGGAGAGGCCTTCACGGTACCCTATGATCTGCCCAACATCATTTCCTATACGGAGACCTGCGCCGCCATTGCCCTTGGGATGTTTGCAGGAAGGATGCAGCTTATCGAAGCCGACTCGAAATACGCGGACACCTTGGAAAGGATCATTTACAACGGCTTTTTATCCTCTCTGTCCCTTGACGGAAGGTCGTTTTTCTACGAAAATCCCTTGGAAATACTTCCCTGCATGCACACAAGAGACGTGAGCATTAAAAATCCGGCGATCCATCTGCCGCCAATGAGAAGAAGCGAGGTCTTCGGCTGCTCCTGCTGCCCTCCGAACATCGTGAGGTTCATACCCTCCATTTCGGACTATTTCTACACCGTGGACAACAGCGGAAATCTGCCCCTGATCTACATGCACCAGTTTGCCGAAAGCACCGCCAAAATACCTGCGGGCAAGGGCAGCGTCACAATAAAACAGAAAACAAAATTCCCGGAGAACGGGAAGCTGGCGGTCACCGTGAAGGGCGGCAAGGCAATGCTTGCCGTAAGAATACCCTCCTGGAGCGACGGCTTTAAGGTCTCTGACCTTTCCGGCGCGATATTCGTCAGGAAGGAAAAGGGCTACGCCTTTTTCAACGTCTCCGACGGCGCGGAGATCAAGCTGGATCTCGGAATGAGAATAAGACTCGTGGAGGCAGACCCCTATGCAAGGTTTGACTGCGGCAGGGTCGCGGTCACCCGGGGGCCGGTAGTGTACTGCCTTGAAGGCTGCGACAACGGAGAGCCCCTGAGAGATATCAAAATAAAAGCCAAGTCGCTCAGGTACAAGGACGACGGCCCCGTAAGAGACGTCCCGTCAATCGTCTGCGAGGCGACGAGACGCTACGCGGATTCGTTTAAGAACGAACTGTACAAGGAAGCCGGGACTGCCGCAACGCTTGATTTTGAGGCGGTGTTCATACCCTACTACGCCATGGCCAACAGAAAAGAGACCGAGATGCAGGTTTGGACCCTTGCCGAGGCCTCCGGCAAAAGACTCGGTTAAGGAAGATCAGAAGATATGGTTCCGGAAAACGCCCGTGAAAAGATCGGTTTTGTGATAGAAGAGCTGAAACGCCTGTACCCGGATGCGGAGTGCACGCTGAAATATGACGACCCGCTTCAGCTCCTTATAAGCACCAGACTCTCCGCCCAGTGCACAGACGCCAGAGTCAACATGGTGACGCCTGCTCTGTTCAAAAAATATCCCGACTGCAGGGCTTTCGCCGAAGCGGACGCAGAAGAGCTTGAGGACATAATAAGATCCACGGGCTTTTTCAGAGCCAAGGCAAGGAACATAATCGACTGCTGCAATGAGCTGCTGGAAAGGCACGGGGGTCAGGTCCCTGATACGATGGAGGAGTTAACGGCCCTCTCAGGCGTCGGCAGAAAGACCGCCAATCTCGTGCTGGGGGACGCCTTCGGCAAGCCCTCGTACGTTGTGGATACCCACGCCATCAGGCTGACCAACAGGATAGGTCTCACCGACACTAAAGATCCCGAAAAAATAGAGAAAGACCTGAGAAAGTTGGTGCCTCCGGAGGAGAGCGGCGGCTTCTGCCACAGACTTGTTGACCACGGAAGGGCGGTCTGCAAAGCGGCAAGGCCCGACTGCGTTAATTGCACCCTGAGACCGTATTGCGCGGAATACGAAAAGAGAGGTGAAAAGGTTGTTCACTAACTATGACAGCTACCTTTTTCACGAAGGAACACATTGCGAATTATACAACTGCCTGGGCGCGGCGACGACTGTGGAAAACAACACCAAAGGCGTCAGGTTTTCTGTCTATGCCCCCAACGCGAAGCTTGTGAACCTGAGGATCGCCGGGCAGTATGACGGCGGCGGACGGGGCGTTGACCTTGACGAATGGACCTCCTGGCTCATTCCCATGGAAAGATGTTCCGGCGGCGTGTTTTCCGTGTTCGTTCCCGGGGTAGGAGAATACGCTTCTTACAGATATGAGGTCCTTGGCAGCGACGGGATCCTTAGAAAAAAAGCGGACCCAATGGCAAGATTCTCAAGGCTCAGACCCTCAGCTCTTTCCGTCGTGTGCCCTGAATCAAAATACGTCTGGCGTGACGGAAAATACATGGAGGCTCTGGATCCGAAGACGGTCCATGAGAAGCCGATGTCGATATACGAGGTACACCTCGGCTCGTGGAAAAAGGACTACCGGAGAGGCGAGGACGGATTTCTGAATTACAGGCAGCTGGGAGACGAGCTCTCCGATTACGTCAAGTACATGGGCTTTACCCACGTGGAGCTTATCGGGATCTGCGAGCACCCCTTTGACGGCTCCTGGGGATACCAGGTGACGGGGTTCTTCTCCCCCACCAGCAGATACGGAGAACCTGACGATCTTCGCTATTTTATCGACAAAATGCACGAGAATAACATTGGCGTCATACTGGATTTCGTTCCGGCGCATTTTCCGAAGGATCCCTTCGGCCTTGAGAGATTCGACGGCACGAATCTTTACGAACCGGAAGACCCGATGCTTGAGGAATACCCCGAGTGGGGCACGAAGGCCTTTGACCATAAAAAACCCGAGGTGAGAAGTTTTCTTATTTCCAGCGCCTGCTATTGGCTTAAAGAGTTTCACTTCGACGCTCTCAGAGTCGACGCGGTGGCCTCAATGCTCTACCTGAATTTCGGCAGAAACACGGGGAGAAAAAACGTTTACGGCGGCGAGGAGAACATTGACAGTATTGAGTTCCTGAGGCAGCTGAACAGATCCGTCGGAAGCATGACGAAGGGGTATATGATCGCCGAGGACTCATCCATCATGGGAGGCATCACGGTGCCTGAGGAGGAAGGCGGCATTGGCTTTGCCTTCAAGTGGAATCTCGGCTGGATGAACGACACGCTGAAGTATTTTGAGAAGGATCCGGTCTTCCGGGGCTACCACCACGGACAGCTCACACATACCATCGATTACGCCTTCACCGAGCATTTCATCCTGGTACTTTCCCACGGCGAGGTGGTGCATCTGAAGAAATCTCTGCTCGGCAAGATGCAGGGCACCGACGGTGACAGACTGGGGGCTCTTAAGACCCTTTACGCATACCAGTACGCCCATCCGGGCAAAAAGCTGCTCTTCATGGGGCAGGAGTTTGCGGAGCCGACGGAGTGGTACGAGGGCGCGGAGATCGACTGGTCTCTGGCGTCGGACACCTGGCACAGAGACGTCATGGAGGAGCTCAGGCTTCTGAACTCTCTTTACAGGAAATATCCCTGCCTCCATAACGATTCTCTCAACGCCAATACCTTCAACTGGGTCAACAAAAGCGACGCGATCCGGTCCACGGTGAGCTTCATCAGAAGAAATCCCTGGAACTACAACGGCGCAGTCCTGGCAATATGCAATTTCACTCCTGTTTACATAGAAGGGTACACCGTGGGCGCCCCCATAAATGGAAAGTACAAGAGGATATTCTCCACCTTCGACACCCTTCCCGGCGGAGGGACCGTATCTTCCGACACTGTTCCCGCGGAGGCGGAGGAGAGAGAATGCGACGGGCTCCCCTATACTCTCACATACGATCTGAGACCCTACGAGACCGTGTTTTTCGAGGTGCCCGGAGAGTATACGGAGACCCCCGGCTGATGTGAAAAACAGTGATAATAAGCTCTGCCTGACCTGCCCGGTTTTTCCAAAAAAACTGCGGGATCAGGCTTTTTTTTGTTGAACGTAAAGGCCGGAAATGGTATAATTTCAAGCGGAAATCCAAAGGGAGGAAAACCCGCGCAGCAAACGTGCGCGGGATGTTGGAATGTTATGAAAAAATTGGTTGGCGCAGCGGTTTTCGGACAGTCCGGAGGCCCCACATCGGTTATTAATTCCAGCGCGGCAGGCGTGTTTCTGACCGCTCTTGACAGTGAATGCATCACAAAAGTTTACGGCGCGGCTCACGGGATCAGGGGTATCCTTGACGAGCAGCTTTATGACATCGGCCTTGAGGACAGGCAGGAGCTCCTTTACCTTAAAAACACCCCTTCGTCCGCACTGGGAAGCGTAAGATATAAGCTCGCGGACGCGGAAAAGGACGACACGGACTATAAGAGGCTGCTTGAGGTCTTCAAAAAGTACGATATCAGGTATTTCTTCTACAACGGCGGAAACGATTCCATGGACACCTGTAACAAGATATCGAAGTTCATGCAGAAATCGGGATACGAGTGCCGGGTCATGGGCGTTCCCAAAACTATCGACAACGACCTCTGGGGCACCGATCACTGCCCGGGCTTCGGAAGCGCCGCTAAATATATTGCCACGTCCCTCATGGAGGTCTACTGCGACGCCAGAGTTTACGACAAGGGCTGCATCATTGTCATCGAGATCATGGGAAGGAACGCGGGCTGGCTGACAGGCGCGGCGGCTCTTGCCAGTGCCAAGGGCGCAGGCCCCGATCTTATTTATCTCCCGGAGCTTCCCTTCGACAAGGAGAAGTTCATCGAGGACGTGAAGCGCATTTCCAAAGCCAATAACGGAAACTGCATGATAGCCGTTTCCGAAGGCGTGAAATACCCGGACGGCAGATACGTTGCCGACAGCGGCGTAAAAGACAAGTTCGGCCATGCCCAGCTCGGCGGCGTTGCCGGGGCTCTCGGCGCGATCCTCAGGGAAGAGATCCAGGACTACAGAGTCAGGACCATTGAACTCAGCCTTCTCCAGAGATGCGGAGCCCACTGCGGATCCGGAAGAGACGTTGAGGAAGCCTTCGAGGCCGGAAAGACCGCAGTCGAGATGGCTGTGTCCGGAAAGACTGATTTCTGCGTCGGCTTTGAGCGCGTTATAAAGAACGGCGAGTACAAGTGCGAGATGAAGCTCATCCCGCTTTCCGAGATCGCTAATACAGAAAAGAAGGTCCCCAGAGAATGGATCAACGAAGAAGGAAACTTTGTAAACGAAAAATTCGTTGAGTATGCTCTTCCTCTCATCCAGGGCGAACCGGACTACTGCCGCGAAGACGGTCTCCCCAGGTTTGCCAGACTCAAAAAGATCCTTGCAAAGGCTAACTGATCTTCCTTTGAACAAAAGTTGATTCCGGACGGAAAAGGCCCCGTTTTGAGACCTTTTCCGTTGTTTTACACCTTATGACGCCCCTCCCGGGCGCGAAAGACCGCCCGGGAGAAGGTTTCCTGCGGAAACCCGGCCGCGCCGCGGCCGGGGCGTCATGCGGCTCACAAGCAGCCGCAAAAACGGGTGCGTTGCGACAGGATAAGAGACGAAATGAACAGCAATATGACCATAGATAAACTGAAGGTGGCGAAAAACGGCTCCGTTGAGGTGTACATAAGCGGAGGCGTGTTTGGCTATGACGACGCAAAAAAGTTCGCAGCCGCCCAGCTGGGAAATAAAATAGACATGGAAAAGGCCTCGATCCGCATCTCCTGGGGCGAGGAATATATAAAAGCGGTAACGGACGACGTTTTAAGAGCAAAGCTCTGGAACACCATCAGGGAGTACGTCTGCGACAAACACCCTGCCTCCTGCGCCATGCTGAGGCTGGAAGGCTCCGCCCACAAGATCACGCCTGAGGGCGTTTTCATTTTGGTAAACCCCATGGCGTATACTATTCTGAAGAACGAAAATATTGCCGATGAGATCAGAAAGTTCCTGAAAACTCTCTTTAAAAAGACCGTCCCCGTGTCCATACGTGAGGCCGAGGACGTGAAAGCCGGTTCTTCCCGCCGCGGCAGGAAAAAGGAGCAGGTCTATTATTACGACGAAGAGGCCTACAACAAGGAGGTCGCCGAGACCATAAAAAACAATAAGGACAAGAGAAAGACCAAGCGGGCGGCGGGCTCCTACTACAGCGACCACTATAAAGGAGGCGGTTCGGGAAAGAAGCGCATCCTGACGCCGAAGGACGGGGCGGAGCTTCCGAAGGACACAAAAGGCAACACCATGCTCATTGGCGGTGAGATCGTTGACGAGCCTGTGAGGATGGATACGATAAATGCGGATATGGGCTTCGTTGCCGTGAAAGGCAGAGTCTTCAAGCTGGAGACGAAGCCTATCAGAAACAATTCCCGCATAGCCATATTGTACATCACCGACGAGACCTATTCCGTTGCCGCCAAATTCTTTTTCGAGCCCGAGGATGATGCCTTCGTGGAGAAGCACTTCGCGGCGGGCAGCCATCTGATACTCTACGGGGACATTGCCTACGATAAATATTCAAAGGAGCTCAGCCTTCTGATCAGGAACGCATCCTCCTATAAGCCCGAAAAAAGAGTGGACCATGCGGAAAAGAAGAGGGTGGAGCTGCATCTCCATACCACTTTGAGCGCCCTTGACGCCCTGACAAGGCCGAAGGAGCTCATCAAAAGAGTGACTGAATGGGGCCACAGCGCGATCGCGATCACGGATCACGGCGTGGTGCAGGCATACCCTGACGTGTTCAACGCCGCAAAAGACCTCAAGAGCGACATAAAGATCATCTACGGAATAGAGTGCTACCTGACCGATTTTCCGGAGGAGACCGATCCCGAGACTTCTAAAAAGTTCCGCACCTGGCACTGCATCATACTGGTGAAAGATCTCGTGGGCCTTAAAAACCTTTACAGACTCATCTCCAATTCCAACCTCAGCTACTTCCACAGAAGGCCCAGAATGCCCAGGTTTGATATAGACGCGAACAGGGAAGGCCTGATCATCGGAAGCGCATGCTCTGAGGGCGAGCTTTACCAGGCGATAGTTGACGGCGCAAGCGATGAAGAGCTTGAGAAGATCGCATCGTTTTACGACTACCTGGAGATCCAGCCCATAGAGAACAATATCTACCTTGTCCGGGAGGGAAGGGTGGCCTCCGAGCAGGAGCTTGTAAACATAAACAAGAAGATCCTCGGCCTTGCCGACAGACTGGGCAAGCTCACCGTTGCCACCTGCGACGTTCACTTCCTTGACCCCGAGGATGCGATATACCGCGAGGTCATGCAGACCGCCCAAGGGTATAAGGACGCAGCTTTCCAGGCGCCGCTCTACCTCAGAACCACTGAAGAGATGCTGGCGGAGTTTGCGCACCTGGACGAAAGAGCCTACGAGGTGGTGGTGGAAAACACCAATAAGATCGCGGACATGATCGAGGTGATAAGGCCTGTTCCCAAGGGGACCTATCAGCCTGCCATAGAAGGGTCCGACGAAGACCTGAGAAGCATGTGCCTCAAAAAAGCTATAGACACCTACGGCGATCCGGTGCCGGAGCACGTAATGGCAAGGCTGAACAAGGAGCTTGACGCCATTATCTCCAATCACTTTTCGGTGCTCTACATCGCCGCGCAGAAGCTCGTGGCCCACTCCGCGGAGAACGGATACACTGTGGGCTCAAGAGGCTCTGTGGGATCGTCATTGGCGGCATACATGGCGGGAATAACGGAAGTCAACGCATTGCCTCCCCACTACCGCTGCCCCGAATGCAAATACAGTGAATTCTACTTCAATCAGGAGTACGAGGCAGGCTGCGACATGCCCGAAAAGGACTGCCCGAAATGCGGCACAAAGCTCATAAGAGACGGCTTTGACATTCCTTTTGAGACGTTTTTGGGATTTAAGGGCGAAAAAACCCCTGATATCGATCTCAATTTCGCCTCCGAGGACCAGGTCAGGGCCCACAAATACTGCGACGTGCTGTTCGGCGAAAAATACGTTTTCAGAGCCGGAACCATAGCGGGTCTGCAGGACAAGACCGCTATGGGCTATGTCAGGAAATATCTCGAGGTGACCGGAAGAGCCGCCAATGAGGCCGAGATGATGAGACTTTCCGCGCCCCTTGAAGGTGTGAAAAAGACAACGGGCCAGCACCCCGGAGGCATCATGGTGGTGCCCAGGGATAAGGACATACTTGATTTCACTCCTATCCAGCACCCCGCGGACGACGACGGCAAAGGCGTTGTGACCACCCACTTCGACTACCATTTCCTCCACGACACGATCCTAAAGCTTGACATTCTGGGCCACGACGGCCCGAAGATCGTCAAGATGCTTCACACCTTCACGGGCATTGACCCCATGAAGATCGACATATCCGATCCTGAGGTGCTATCGCTTTTCGTGTCCCCGGAGCCCCTTAATGCCGACCAGGCCCTTCTCAACGAGCCTCTCGAAACCGGCAGCCTCGGCATCCCCGAATTCGGAACCTCTTTTGCCATTGGCCTCCTGAAGAGCACAAAACCTAAGACAGTATCCGATCTGGTCAGGATCTCAGGCCTTTCCCACGGAACCAACGTCTGGCAGGACAACGCCTCCGAGCTTATCGAAAACAACGTCGCCACGTTGTCGGAGTGCATCTGCTGCCGCGACGATATCATGATATATCTCATCAAAATGGGCGTTGAAAAGGAGATCGCCTTCAACGTCATGGAAGCGGTAAGAAAGGGAAAGGTCGCCTCCGGCAAGTGCCCCGAATGGCCCAAATGGAAGGAGGAACTCAAGGCTCACAACGTGCCCGACTGGTACCTCGGCTCCTGCGAAAAGATACAGTACATGTTCCCGAAGGCCCATGCCGTTGCTTACGTGCTTCTTTCCGTGCGAATGGCCTGGTACAAGATATACGAGCCCCTTGCCTATTACGCAACCCGGTTCACCCTGAAGCTGGAGTTCTTTGAAGGCCACAATATGATCAACGGCATCGACAAGGCGAAGCTTGCCCAGAAGGATCTGAAGCAGAAGGGCACCAGGGAAAAGCTGTCCAAGAAGGAAGAGGACCTGCTGGTGATCTACGAGCAGATCGTTGAAATGTACGCAAGGCACATAGAATTTCTGCCCGTTGACCTGTACAAGTCAAAAGCGGCCATGTTCGTGCCCGAGGACGGTAAGCTGAGGCCTCCCTTCTGCGCTCTTCAGGGCGTCGGCATCACAGCCGGCGAGTCGCTTGAAAAGGCCGCGTCCACGGGCGAGGAATTCAGCAGTATCGAAGACGTAAGGAACAGGGCAAAGGTGAACAAGACAGTTATCGAAGTCCTGAGGGCCAACGGAGTTCTGACCGGCCTTCCGGAGGACGACGCGCTCACCTTCTTTGACTGGGCAGACAAAAAATAACTTACTTTAAAGGACGACGCCAAAGGGCCTGCCTGCCGCGGAGACGTTATTTTCCTTGACGAAACCTGCCGACTGTGTTATCGTTCGACAGGTAAAAGCATTTATGCTTTACCGGAAAGCTCTCACGGGTTTTTTGAAGTCCGGCTGCGTTGATGCCTTTTGAAGTCCGGCTGAGTTGATGCCTTTTGAAGTCCGGCTGCGGAGCCGGAAGGAGTTTTTATGAAAAACGAGAAAAAATATGTTCCGGAAGGATTTGAAGTATCGCCGGGTCAGAAATTCTACAGAATACCCGACGTTCATTTTGATCTTTACGGGGTGTTTTACGATGAGAAGGCGGGACGTTTTCTCAGAATGCCCTCCGACGCCGCGGCAGCCGTGAGCCCCGCTGTTGAGGAGCTTAACAGAAACACCGCAGGGGGCAGGCTCAGATTCACTACCGACGCTACGAGACTTTCCGTTTCCATGAGATGCGGCAGCCTCGCTTCAATGAACCATATGCCTCTCTCCGGTACCCACGGCTTTTCTCTTATCGAGGACGACGGCGACAGCCACTCCTTTGCTGCGGCTTTCATGCCCGGTCACTACGCAAATCTTAAGGAGTCGGTCTGTCAGGACGGCTATTACGCCGAAAAGCCGCTGCTTGGCGGCAAGATGCGCTCATACACCTTGTTTTTCCCTCTTTTTACGGACGTACGCGAACTCACCATAGGCATTCCGGAGGAGGCGACTCTTACCAACGGCCCCGCCTACAGGCCCGTGAAGCCCGTGGTCTTCTATGGCTCTTCCATTACCCACGGCGGATGTGCGTCAAGGCCGGACAACATGTACGAGGGATACCTTTCGAAGTGGTTTGACGTTGACTTTATAAACCTGGGCTTTTCCGGGTCCGCATTGGCGGAGGTCCCCATGGCCGAATATCTCGCCGGCCTTGACCCTTCTGTTTTCGTATACGACTACGATTACAACGCCCCCAACGCAGAATTCCTTGAGAAGACACACTACCGTCTTTACCGCATTTTCAGGGAAAAACATCCGGACACCCCGATCATTGTCATTTCAAATCCGGACTACGATACGGACCTTTCTTCGGAGGACAGGCTCAGGGTGATAAAGAAAACCGTGGCATTGGCGAGAAAAAGCGGAGACAAAAACCTTGCGTTTATAAACGGAAAGAAGTTGTTCGGCAAGTCGGACAGAGAAAACTGCACCGTGGACATGACGCATCCCAATGACCTTGGCATTTACAAGATGGCGCAAGAGATCGCCAAGGCGCTCAGAAGGTTTATTTGAAGGGCGCGGGGAGGATTGTGAAATATGATAATTCTTGACGGAGCAATGGGAACGACTCTCTGGGATATCGCTCAGAGGAACGGCGCGGAGAAAGTCCCGGTGTGGCGCTACAATATCGAGCATCCCGAATTTGTCGCGGAGATTACGAGGCGTTATATCGATGCCGGCGCAGACTTTGTGCAGGCAAATACCTTCGGCGCCAACAGACCCGCGGTTAAAAAAAGCTCGAAATACGACGTGAAGGACGTCGTGGCCGCCGGAATGAGGATCGCAAGGGAAACCGCCGCCGGAAAAGACGTGAAGATCTTCCTCAGCTCCGGACCGCTTATGGAGATGCTTGAACCTTACGGAGACCTTGAGGAGGACGAGTGCAGGGAAATATACGGAGAAATATTCGACGCCGCGATGCCCTACAAGCCGGACGCGATCCTTCTGGAAACGTTTATAGACCTGGGAATGATGCGGGTCGCCGCTGAAAGGGCAATGGAAACGGACATACCCGTGTTCTGCTCCATGTCCTTCGAAAAGTCAGGCAGGACTATGTTCGGAAACTCTGTAGAAGACGTTGTCGGTACCCTTGAGCCTCTCGGAATAACAGCCGTTGGTCTCAACTGCTCTTTGGGCCCGGATTCCGCTGTGCCGATAATAAAAGATTTTTCCGGGAAAACGTCGCTGCCCCTTATCTTCAAACCGAACGCCGGTCTTCCGGTGACGACCGAAGGTGCCAAAATGACATCCGCCGTGGGGCCGAAGGAATTTGCCGAGGCAGTCTCCGCCGCTTTTCCATACGTGACTTACGTTGGCGGATGCTGCGGAAGCGATTGGCGTTACGTTGAAGCCATAAAAGAAAAACTCCTTGAAAAAGGATCCTTATATTTATAACCGAAGTATTGTTTATCAAAGAGATGCTGAGAAAGGATCGTTATGTCTAAGAAAACGCGCTCGCTTCGTGCAGAACTCGCAAACAGAAAATACAGGATACCGAACCGCCTGTACTACTGGATCTACCACTTCTTGATGTCAGGCTTTATTGCCAAGAAATACAGACCCCACGTGGTGGTTAAGGACAGTATCTCGGACTGCAAGGGCCCCTGCTTCCTCATCTGGAACCACCTGTCGAGGCTCGACCATGCCTTCGTTATGCAGGCGGCCTATCCAAGACCGATAAACATTGTGGCGGGCTACAGTGAATTTTTCAGAGGCCATCTCCACACTGTGTTCAAGATGATGAATATAATCCCAAAGAAAGTCTATACCAACGACATGCTGGGCCTCCGGGGCATGAATTCCATCATCAGGCAGGGCGGCTGCGTCGCCTTCTCCCCGGAAGGGATGAGCTCCATCTACGGCACGAACCAGCCCGTGGTCCCCGGCACCGCGAGATTCATCAAGCACTACCGCATCCCGGTATATTTTCTCATGCTGAAGGGCAGCTACCTTACAAGCACCAAGGTTTGCCTTGACGAGCGCTACGGAAGAGTTGAAGCTGAGCTCTCGCTGCTTTTCACCCCGGAACAGCTGGATGAAATGACTGACGAGGAGATAAACGATAAGATCAACGAGGTCTGCCATTTTGACGACTACGAGTGGACCCGCAAGGAGCGCATCAAATGGAAGCATAAAACCGGCATGTGCACAAGGCTTTCCGACATCTGCTACCGTTGCCCCCGCTGCGGCTCCGAGGTCGAAATGATCAACACCCCCGACATGGTCAAGTGCTCAAAATGCGGCAACGGCTTCACCGTAAACGACTACTACGACATGGTTCCCCTGGACGACACCTGCGTCATCCCCGAATCGCCTACGAAGTGGGTGGCAATGGAGCGCGAACACGTGATCCGTGAGATACGTGAAAACCCGGACTACTCTTATTCCGCCAAAGTCACTCTCGGCGACATGCCCGACGACAGGTACATGAAGCACTTTGCCACCACCGAACCCTGCGGAGAAGGCGAATTTACAGTCGATCACCTTGGCGTACACTACAAGGGCACAAGGCACAGCGAACCCTGGTCCTTCGACATGCCCTACGAAATGGTCTACGCGCTCCCAATCATGACCAGCACCGCCAAGTTCGGCCTTTACGTTGACGGCGAATTCTATGAGTTTACGCCGGAGCTCCCCTGCACCGGCAAGATGCTCCTCCTGACCGAAGAGATGCACCGCCTCCACGTCAACGACTGGAAAAACTTCCCCTGGAACGACTACATGTACCAAAACGCCAACGACGCCAAGGCCTAAACTTGAGCTCTCGAAGGCGCTTTGCGCAGCAAAAAAACGCAAATATTTTGCATGTGATTTTTTCTCAAAAATCATTCAAAAAAGTTGTTGACAAGGCTTTTTCCTTGTAGTATACTTGCAAAGCACCTCGCGAGGAGCCCCTCGAGGGATGTGCTTTGGGAGTTTAGCTCAGCTGGGAGAGCATCTGCCTTACAAGCAGGGGGTCACAGGTTCGATCCCTGTAATTCCCACCATTTTGGCCCGGTAGTTCAGTTGGTTAGAACGCTAGCCTGTCACGCTAGAGGTCGTGGGTTCGAGCCCCATCCGGGTCGCCAACTTCATAAGAATGTCCTCGCCCAGGTAGCTCAGTTGGTAGAGCAG
>JAGCZO010000158.1 GCA_017959965.1 Clostridia bacterium
GAAGGAACGGGCGGAGACCATCGACTCCCAGAAGGAGGACGTTCTCCGGGACAGACAGTACTTTATTGATTTCTTCCGTGAAATGCACGCGGACGAGAGGAACGACTGGCTTCAGTTCGAACACTCCAATTTAACGAAATACGATAAATCCCAGCAGAATCTTCTCAAGCTCTCCAAGCAGCTTGCCTCGCCATATTTCGGCAAAGTCGTTTTCAACGACGGGGGAAAGGAGAAGATCTATTACATTGGTGTTTACTCGCTGTTCGACGATTATCTGCCTGTCATAATCGACTGGCGCGCTCCAGTGAGTTCTCTTTACTACGAGAGCGAACCGGGAGAGACCTCGTATACGGCCAAGTCCGGCGAAAAGAAGGGTCTTCTTACACAAAAGAGACGCTTCTCCTGGTCGGAAGGCGTACTCCGCAATGCCCAGAATATCAACATGCCCTCGGACGACGAGTTCCTCAGAGAGATTCTTTCCGAGAACGCCTCCGACAGGCTGAGGGTCATTGCATCGTCCCTGCAGAAGGATCAGAACAGGATCATCCGCGACATGATCGACGGAGTCCACGTTATCGCAGGCTGCGCGGGCAGCGGAAAATCCTCCGTGGCAATGAACAAGATCGCCTACATAATGTACTCTTTAAGGGACAAGATCAACGGCAAGGACATTGTGGTGCTGTCGCCGAACAGCGCTTTCTCCGCGTATATCTCACATATCCTTCCTGATCTGGGAGAAGAGAACGTTGTCTCCATGACCCAGGAACAGTTCATAAGAAATATCATCGACGGCTTCAACATAAGCTATTCCGAACGCGAGAATTCCATTGAGAGGATGATTGCTGACGAGCACGGAAAGCTGGTGGAAACTACCAAATTCAAAAACAGCGCCAAATTCCTTGAGCTTCTGAACAAGTATATCCTCTACTACGAGAACCACTGCTTCAAACCCGCAGACATCATCTACGAAGAGGGCGATTCAGGCGGCGCCAGGGAATACAGGATCAAAGCGGAAGACCTTGACTATCTGTTCAACGTCGAGTATTCGGGAATGCCTGTTGGCATGAGGCTTAGCGCCATCTGCGACACTCTTATCACCAAAAACCATATTTTTGACGAGGATGCCGTCAACACCATCAGATCCGCCGTAGAGAGCATGGTCCCCGCGTTCTCCTATGAGATGATCTACAGAAACTTTTACACCGACAGCGAATTTGCGGCCAGTCTCGGTCCGGAATACGCGGACATTGCTGCCAAATTCTCCGACTATAACACCGGGGTCCTTATGTTCGAGGACGCGGTTGCCATTGCGTACATTGTGACAAGGATGAACGTTGCCACGGATGACCCCAACGTGTTCTACCTGTTCTGCGACGAAGCCCAGGATCTTTCTCCCGTCATGCTCTCCATCATCAAAGAGCATTACGGAAGGGCGAGCATGCTTTTCGCCGGCGACGTTGCCCAGAACGTTTTCGCGAATTCCGACGATTACTCCGAGCTCATAAAGAACACGTTTAAGGCGAAATACTTCAAAAAATACGATCTGAACGTGAACTACAGGTCCACCAGGCAGATCTCCGAATTTGCCAAGGCAAGGACCGGCAGACAGAATGAGATCTCATGCGTAAGAGAAGGCAGCGAGCCTGAGATCATCAAGGTCTCGCAGATGCCCGGTGACACCCGCGCCAACGTGACCGCCGAGCTCAACAAATGGCTGAAAAAGACAGCCGAATCAGACTATTCAAGATGCTGCGTGGTTACCGCCTCAAATTCCGAGAGCAAGCAGCTTATCGCGGACGCGGACATTCCCGAGGACATGCCCAGGGGAAAGATCTCATTCATGCCCGTATATCTTGCCAAGGGACTTGAGTTTGACTCGGTTCTGCTTCTCAACGTCGGCAACAGCATGATCGAATGCGACAATGCTCTCGGCACAAATATGTTCTACACCGCCGCCACAAGAGCCATGCACGAGCTTACGGTGCTCGAGTAAATGAAAGAGGTGACGAAGGACTTCTTCGCGCCTCTTTAACTCTTTATATCCGTTTCAGGATCATTCTATCGGAATATCGGAACTGTATGTCTTATACCGAATCTGTCAGAAAAATATTGCTTTTCTCGGATCTCAAAAAGAACTGCTGCAGGATAACTGAGCTTCTTGTTTTTACCTGCTTTCTGTGCGGCAGTGAGTCCTTTGGCGATGCTCTCGGTCTTGCGGGAGAAGGGTCCGTCAGCGTTAAAAACGAAGACCTGTTTTCGAGAATAAGGTTCATTGCTTCAAAGCTCCTCGGGCCTGAGAAGGTAAGCGATGCGGTCACGTGCAAATCGAAAAACGGACCCTTTGGCTTTTACCCCTCGGCTTTTTCAAAGGCTTTGAACGGTTACAAAGAAATAAAACTTTCGGAGCTTGATCTGAAGCTCAAGGATCCCTGCTGCAGGGCCGCCGCTCTCAGAGCTTTCTTCTGCTGCGCCGGCACCGTATCGTCTCCTGAAATCGCCAAGTGCTACGTTGAGCTCTACTTTCAGACCCGGGAAGACGCAGAGTGCTGCAAAAGAATTCTCGCTGATTTCTCCGTAAGATCCGGAGTAAGCATAAGAAGAAACAAATACGTCTGCTACGTAAAAAACGCGGAAGGCATAAGCGATTTTCTCACGGTCACAGGCGCTCCGTCGGAGTCCATCAGGTTTCAGGTGGCCAAAACAGGGCGCGAGGTTAACAACAACGTCAATCGGGTGACGAACTGCGACCTTGCCAATATCGAAAAGATCAGAGCGTGCTCGGAAAGGGAACGGAGCGCAATACTGAAGCTCCGCAAAAACGGTCTTTTTTACTCCCTTCCCGAGGATCTCAGGGACCTTGCCCAGTTCAGGGCGGCAAATCCGGACCTCGATCACAATGAGCTTGGCGCGCTGATGAATCCCCGGCTTTCGGGCAGTGCCGTGAGCAGAAAAATGAAGCAGATCATCGAGACCGCCGGGGTTAAAAAGTGACCTTGGCGTAAAACGCAAAAACCTATGAAAATATCGGCCGGAACAGCGGTTTTAAAGACCTTAAAGACGCCGTTTCCGGTTGACAAAATACAGTTGAAGTTTTATACTTCACAAGGATATAAAACCCGAAGGAGGTTATAAATCATATGGCAAGAGAAAAGAAATCGATGGACGGTAACCAGGCTGCCGCGCACGTATCGTACGCGTTCACCGAAGTTGCCGGAATTTATCCGATCACGCCTTCAAGCCCCATGGCGGACTACGTTGACCAGTGGTCGGCACAGGGCCTGAAAAACATTTTCGGAAGCACCGTAAAGGTTATCGAAATGCAGTCCGAGGC
>JAGCZO010000159.1 GCA_017959965.1 Clostridia bacterium
GCTACGGTCATGATCGACCGCGCTTCGCTCGAAAGCGCGCTCGCCATGCCGGACAACCTGAGCTTCGCCGGGTACTACACGGATGTCCTCGCGGATGCCTCCGCCTGGCAGAGTCTGCTGGCGTAAGCGGCCCCTGATCAAACAGCAAACAACACGCAGCCCGCTGGCTCTGCAAGGCGTCTGCGGGCTGAGGTCTTCACCGACAGAGGCGCAAGAAATGATTATCGAGGAATCCGGCAAGGGGATGTTCACCAGCTCGTAAACAAAAAGCCCGAACTTGTTTTCCAAATGGCCAAGAAAGACAGGCTGGACAGCCGTCGAACCTTGCTTCATAGGAAACCTGAAATTGTTTCTTCTCTTTGAAAACTCTGGGTTCTTCATACGCGTGCGCGCACGCGAGTAGATCGGGGGCGAGAGGACGCATATCTGGGTTTCCTATAGACCGGTGTTGCTTACATGTCCAGCCTGTCCACGATTCCTCACGGGAGCCAATATACGCCTTGAACACAAGTGTACTTGTGTCCGGCCCCATCATTCTTGCGGGGAAACTCGGCATTTGGGTATATTCGCCGTATGGCATCATTAAATTTGCTTTCTCCCAATGGCTTATACTTCTTGACTGCAGCCCACTCGCAATATTTTTTGTGCAAATCACGTGACCACAAAAACCTATCCGGGTTAGCTTCGGTCGTCTCCTGAAGGAATGTACCCTCGTGGTCGCACTCTCCCATATGCTTTTCCAAAGCCAACCTGCCCTCTTCGCAATGAGGAAACACCTTGAGCATACGCAACTTGACAAGTCCCTGCAATGCCCAGTTCAGAATACCAGGCAATTCTTCTAATAATTCTTCCTCAAGATGCGAGTTCTGCCGTTCAGTGTAACGGAAAACCTGGTTAAACGGTATGATGCGGAGGCGATCATGAATTGCCCCACTCCGGTCTGCAAAGTACGGCAGATGGTTTGTGGCAAAGACACAACGCGCAGTTGCTCTGGCCATACTCACATTTACGAACTTTGGCTCGGTCTTGATCAACCCGCCGCAGGTTACTTCCTTCAAAACCCCTTCAATGTTTTCACACTTCTCAGATTCTTTCATTTTGGGCATGTCTCCGATTGCATTCAGTAGTTTTTCCGTCAGAGGCCATGTGGAGTGCTTGTCTGCAAACTCGCTGAGCGGAACGCAGCAGGTGTTCTCTACTCCAACCAGTGCGACGAGAGTATTCAGGAAGACGCTTTTGCCAGTCCCGGACACGCCGTAGAGGAAGAACGCGACGTTGTAAGACATGTCTGGCGTCAGGATCAGTCCGGCGAGCATCTGCAGCATCTCGCGATTTTCAGCCTTTGGCTGAACGCCCTCAAGATATGCCTCGAACTTCGGACACGTTGCAGTCGGGTCAAACTCGTAGGGCAGTCTCACGGTTGTGAAAAGATCCGGGGTATGCTCGTGTATAGGAGGGAGAGGAAGACCGTTTTTCAGTGCATTCACGATCTCGTCGATTTGGATAACACCGTTCTTCATTGAGAAATATCCGACCGCAGGTTTTCTGGTAGAAATGAAACATGGCATTTTGTAGTTGTCCTCGGTCAAGCCGCAGAGCTGATCACTTTTGAGATTTTTAAGAATATCTTTGGTAAGCGTAGCAGAAACATCCGCAGCTCCGCTTCTGATCAACCAGCCGCTTACTTTCATCTCGATGTTCTCCTCGTCTAATGGAGAGAAACAACCGTCCGTGTACAGGTACCACCCGCGCCGGTAATAACGAGTCAGGAATTGCCCGTGTTTCGTAAAGATGGCATCAACACACTGTTTTGCCAAGGATGTTCTTTCAACCCTCGGACGCCCGCCCAGAGCCCCGTTCTTACGGGAAATCTGGGCGAGTCTTTCTTTGTCGGCTTCCAACTGCGCCTTGGCATCCACAGCGAGCTGTGGATCGACCTTGGTGAGTGCTGGAAGAATGTTGACGGTGGCTTTGTTGGTTTCCGTATTTGCGGAAATAGTTGTTTCCTTTGTCAAATCACGCATGGTATTTTCCTCCTGTAGCGCTTTCGATGTTTGACGAGAAATTTGTTGTTGAGAAGGACCTCTTCCAGAGCTGGTTTTTGAGCTTGAAGTATTAGACATAAAATCCTCCATTTGGATTAAGGAAGAGAAGTTGCTGGAATTTGTGTTTGTCCGAACGCCAGACTCCGGGAAGACGGCTGAGTCGCACAGGGTCTTTTGTCGCACCGTCGAATCCGAGGGGGGCAAGAAGGCGAAATAAATCACCGACCTTTTGCTTCCATTCGGACAGATCCCTAATCGGACCGATTCCGGGAATTGCTTCTGCTTTTGCAAGTCCGTGAACGCTTTTGCCACCGGAAAAAGTCATGGCAACAACGGGGAGATTCAGCCCCGCCATCAACGGGATTTGCTGTTCGATCGGCAGATTGTCCGATTCGAGGAGAAGATAGCGAAATTCTTTGATGCATCCGCATGAGCGGTAACTCCCCCTCGCATCGACCTCGCCCGTCAGCGGGTTGACGCAGAAGGACGAGTGGGAAAAGCCCAAGTTCATCAGCAGCCGCATCCGAGTCCCCTGGCTGGGGCTGCGGCGGATGGTGTCGAGTTTGTCGGAGAAGAAGTCGATCCAGTTTGCTACAGACTTGATGTGTTCTCGCTGCCTTTCGCCTTTCTCGAACTTGTTTCCGATGTACAAGCGATCGTCTGCACGGTATGCCACGCGCAGGAAGCATAGCATGCCGCTGGCGAATTCTGAGCCATGTAACAGTTCGACGGGCGGGATGATGTCGGGCTTTGGATTCGAAGCGGCAC
>JAGCZO010000160.1 GCA_017959965.1 Clostridia bacterium
ACTTTTAAACGATGGACGCGTTGCAGAGGGTCCGCAGGAAGAAGAAATTGAAGTGCTGCGTCACTCCGCGGCCCACATTATGGCGCAAGCCGTGAAACGCCTTTATCCCCAGACCCATTTCGGGTACGGCCCGGCCACGGAAAAGGGCTTCCACTACGATATAGATTTCTGCGACGACGTCATTGGCGAGGATGACCTGCCGAAGATCGAGCAGGAAATGCGCAAGATCGCCAAAGAAAATCTGCCCTTCCGCGTATTTGAGCTTCCCAGAGAAGAAGCCGTGAAGCTCATGAAGGATCGGGGCGAGATATACAAAGCCGAGCACATCGGAGATCTTCCCGACGACGCAAGGATCACGTTTTATCAGCAGGGAGATTACATTGACATGTGCGTAGGTCCCCACCTCACGTACACAAAGGCCCTGAAGGCTTTCCGCCTGACCTTCGTATCCGGCGCGTACTGGAAGAACGACCAGAAGAACAAGATGCTCACCAGGATCAACGGCGTTGCCTTCCGCACCCAGGAGGAGCTTGACGCCTACGAAGCCCAGGTCCGGGAGGCTAAGGCCCGCGACCACCGCAGGATAGGAAAAGCGATGAAGCTTTTCATGACCGACGATCTCATTGGCAAGGGCCTCCCCATGTTCCTTCCGAAGGGCTATACCATCTGGCAGGAGCTGGAGAACTACATCAAGGAAAAGGAGCGCCTGCTGGGATACCAGCACGTGCTGACTCCCTGCGTAGGCACCGTTGACCTCTACAAGACAAGCGGACACTGGGACCATTACAGGGACAATATGTTCCCCATGATGGAGGTGGAGCAGGAACAGTTCGTTCTGAGACCCATGAACTGCCCCCATCACATGATGATCTACGCCAATCAGCCCCACTCCTACAGAGATCTGCCTATCCGCATAGGCGAGATCGCCCACGATTTCCGGTTCGAGCCCAGCGGCACCCTCAAGGGAATCGAAAGAGGCAGACATTTCTGCCAGAACGACGCCCACCTGTTCGTCACTCCGGAGCAGATCAAGGACGAGGTCAGCAGCGTTGTCGACCTGATCTTTGACGTGTACAAGGATTTCAACATCACCGACTACCGCTGCGTTCTCTCCCTCAGAGATCCGGAGGACAAGGTGAAATACCACCAGGACGACGAGATGTGGGAGCACGCCGAATCGGCTCTCCGCGAGGTTCTGACTGAGCTGGGGATCAGCTTCACCGAAGAGATCGGCGAAGCGGCCTTCTACGGACCGAAGCTTGACGTCAACGTCCAGCCCGCCGTCGGAGCGGAGTATACCCTGTCCACCTGCCAGCTTGACTTCTGTCTGCCCGCCAAGTTCCGCCTCACCTACATCGACAGAGACGGTACCGAAAAGACTCCGGTGGTCCTCCACCGAGCAATTCTCGGCAGCCTTGACAGATTCATGGCTTATCTCATTGAAGAGGCCAAGGGCGTGTTCCCGCTCTGGCTCTCCCCGGTACAGGTCAAGGTCCTTCCCGTCTCCGAGAAGAGTCTCGATTACGCCGAAAAGATCTGGACGGACCTCAGACACGCCGGGATCCGCGCCGAGCTTGACGACCGGGACGAGAAGATCGGATACAAGATCCGCAGCGCCAGACAGGACGACAAGGCCCCCTACATGGTCATCATCGGGGAGAAGGAGGTCGCCGAGGGCACCGTCTCCGTAAGAGACAGGGAGACGGATCAGACTGTTTCGGACACTCTGGAGGGCTTCAAAGCCAAACTGAACGAACGCATTAAAGACAGAAAATAACACTGTTTTCACGATAACAAAATCATAATTTTACAAGAAGCAGGGCCGCTCCGCACCAGTCTGCGGGAGGCCGGGCACAAAGTCCTTTTCGACGCCTTGAAAAATTTTTACGTTTTTTTGCAAAAAACGAAAAAAAGGTGTTGACAAGGACTTTTTGTTTTGTTAAAATCCAGTTGTGCCCCATTTTGGACCAAGTTGTGACATTTTAGCCCATTGAAAGTGGCCAGCACGCCTCTACAAATGATAAAATCCGCCTGAAAACGGATCAATCGACTAATGATATCCTTTCTGATCCACAAGGGAACCTGCGAGGGTTCCCCACGGACCGGGGAAATACGAAAGCTTAAGCCCCCGAAAACCGGGGTGACACACAAAAGATAAAGTCCTCTCCCGAGGGCCGCATACGAAAGACAAAGCCTGTTAAGGCGAAGTTACAGAAGATCTCTATCTCGCATAGAATCGTTTCCAAGGGCAGGAAACAGGGTGAGGGCCCCCCTTCAAGAGGCCCGTAACGTTCACAAGGCGGCCAAAGGCCGTCTGAAATAAATCCTCCCTATTCAGGGATACCAAAGATAAAGCCTCAGGGCCCGAATACAAAAGATTTTCAAATACAGAAGAAGAGTTTCCGGCGGATTAAAGTTCCCGAACCTCAAAAAGGTTCCTGAGCACCGCCGGATAAGAGACTAAAGAGGACTCAAGTGATGCTCAGCGGAATTTACGAAAATTCAATAGACTCGAAGAACCGCATCGGCGTGCCTCAGGAGCTGAGATCACAGGTCGTCAACGAGAACGGAGAGGTATGGCTTACGTACAGCCCGGACGCCTGCGTCAGAGTCTACTCCTGCACAGAGTACGAGAAGCTTGTGGAGAAGATCGCGAAGAAGCAGGCGGAGGGACAGGATACGAGAGCCCTGCAGATACTGTTTATAAAAGCCGCGAGAAAAGTCGTTCTTGACGCCGGCGGACGTATCTTCCTCTCAAGCGATATGCGCAAAAAAGCAAAACTCTTAGACAACGAAGAAGGCAGACTGGAAACTGCCGTGGTCGGCAATATCGACCACCTTGAGATATGGCTGAAGTCCGAGCTGGATGCTCAGAACGAAGCTATCACAGAGGAAATGGGCTTCGAACAGCTCAGATCCATCGGTTCGATCTAATCAGGCTGCAGTTGCCGGGAGGGTATAGGCGATGGGAGAATTCTCGCACATCCCCGTACTCCTTGACGAGTGCGTAAATAATCTTGAGATAAAGCCTGACGGGACTTACGTTGACGGAACCGTCGGCGGCGGAGGCCACTCAGGCGCGATTTTGAGAAAGCTCGGTAAAGGCGGTCTGCTGATCGGCATCGACAGAGATGCCGAGGCAATTGAGGCCGCGGGTATCGGGCTTGCTTCTGTTTTAGAGGAGACCGGAAACGGTGCCCGTTTTGAGCTTGTCCACGACAATTACGTGAACCTTGTGGATATCTGCAGGGAGCGGGGCATTGCCGGGGCAGACGGTATACTCCTTGACCTGGGAGTCTCCTCTCATCAGTTTGACACTGCGGAAAGAGGCTTTTCCTATAGATTCGACGCGCCGCTCGACATGAGAATGGACCGGGGCGACAGGCTTACGGCCGCGGACGTCGTAAACAAATACTCCGAAAGAGAACTTGGCGATATTATTTTCAGGTACGGCGAAGAGCGCTGGGCCAAAAGGATCGCCTCGTTCATTGTCGAACAGAGAAAGAAAGTTCCGATAACGACCACCTTTGAGCTCGTGGACGTGATCAAGGCGGCTATCCCGAAGGGCGCAAGGCAGGACGGGGGCCACCCGGCAAAGAGAACGTTCCAGGCCATAAGGATCGAGGTCAACGGAGAGCTTGACGTGCTTTCGGAAGTGATAATGAAGGCGGTGGAATTCCTGAATCCCGGCGGAGTGATGGAGATCATCACCTTCCACAGTCTTGAAGAAGGTATAGTAAAAAAGCTTTTTAAGAAAGCCGAGAATCCCTGTGAGTGCCCGCCGGAGTTTCCGGTGTGCGTTTGCGGGAAGGAACCTCTCGGGAAAATGATCACTAAGCACGGAATAACGGCGAGTCCGGAGGAGCTTGAGAAAAACCCAAGGGCTGCCAGCGCCAAGCTGAGGATATTTAAAAGGTATTGACGACCGGGAACACCGGTGACACAAAGAAGCGGCTTCGGCCGGCGGACGGAACGGGAATGGCTGAGTATTACAACGAAACAGCCGAATATGGCGGGGGCCTTGGCGGATGGAAGATAATCGGCCTTGACTCTTTTGCGTCCTCCGGCAGGAAGGAACGTCAGGCAATGACCGTAAATAAAGAGCCGGTAAAAGAAGAGCCTCTGAGAGAGGAATTCCCGGGAGAGGAGCCCTCCGCGGAGGGATACGACAGGCCTTACTGCGAGTCGGAGGATACCGATACCGTTTCCCGCGGACCGGAAAGGATATCTGCCGCCAAAGAGGAAAAAACAGCTGCCGCCAAAGCGAGAAAAACAACTGCAACCAAAGCGGAGGGCCGTGAAGAAGCGGTTCCTGAGTCCGGAACCGTTACCGGGGGAGCTTTTCCCGAAAGAGAATATACGGAAGTAAAGGACACCGCCACTTATCGCCTGGTAAAAGGCATTGGCCATTTCAGAGCGGAGTCGGTGCTCACGGTGATCGTGATAGTTGCCTGCGTGGTGCTGGGATTTGCATGCGTGGTCAGATACGCATCGATCTTCGACCTTACGAGGCACACGAGAATACTCCAGAACGAAAATAACAAGCTTCGCAACAAACTGATCGTGGAGGAAAACAGCCTTGAGCTCGGAGAGGTGACAAGCCCCGAGAGCATAGCCGCAAAGCTGGGCATGGTGGTTCCCTCCACAGACTCAGTGATCTCGATCCCGGCATCGAAGGGTGACGTTACAAGGGTCTACCTTGCGGATGACGAGGTCTCGGAGGATGAGGCGGACAAGGGCTTTTACCAAAGTCTGCTGACGTTTCTCGGACGCATCCGTTACGATGACTGATATTAGGAAACACGGAAGAGACCGGGGACTTCAGGAAGGCTGCGGACGTCTTCCGTATTTTATTTTTAGGAAACTTGGCAATGGAATCTGAAGAGATGCAGGACCGCGAACCTGAAAAGGAAGAAAGCGGCGGGCAGCAGCCAACCGAACAGGAAACGAAAGAGGGCTCCCGGGGCAAGTTTAAAGAGAAGGTGTCAAAAGCTCTTAAAGCGGCCGGGACCCTTCTTGTCAATTTGTTCTTTGCCCCTGCGGGCGTTCCGAAGGACAATTCGGGCTCCGCTGCCGCTCTCAAAAAGCCCAGGAAGAGAATCCGCGCGGTGTGCGTGATCTTCCTGGTCCTGCTGGTGCTGATCACCTTCTACTACGGATTTCTCATGGTGGCAAGAGGCGAGAAATACAGTAAGGAAGCCTACGAAGCCCAGAACAGGGTCTTTGAGACCAAGGCCAGACGGGGCAATATTTACGACGCCCTGGGGAACGCATTGGCGGTGACCACCGACGCGTACACCGTCAGCGTCTCCAGAGAGGACATCAAGGACTACGGCGAGAACAAGTATGCGGACGGGGACGTTGACGACTACAGAAGAAAGGTGGCCAACGGGATCTCGGTCAGGACCGGCGTTGACGAGGAATGGATATTCAAGGAGCTTCAGAGCGAGACCGGAAACCACAAGAACGTGGCCGTGAACATAGACGTTGCCCGGGGTGAGGCAGTGAAGGCCTGGATCTCGGAGGAAAAGATCAAAGGCGTCACAGTCACCGCCACCACCTCAAGATACTACCCCTACGGCTCATTGGCGGCCCATCTTATCGGATTCACAGGCGTTGACAATACGGGTCTTGTGTGCGGCATGGAGGTCGAGTTCAACGACGAGCTTGCCGGCACTAACGGTAAGATCCTGGCAACTGTCGAAAAGAACGGCAACGCCATCACCGGCGAGCCCCGTGAGGTGATTCAGGAGCTCGAAAACGGAGTCAACGTAAATCTCACAATAGACAAAAACATACAGCAGATCGCAGAGGACGTCCTTGCGGAGTGCGTCAGGGACTACGGCGTGCTTGAAGGCGGCGCCGCTATCGTCATGGACCCGAAGAACGCCGACGTGCTGGCAATGGCGTCGTACCCCTCCTTCGACCTCAACGATCCTATGACCGTTTTGCCTAAACTTCGGGAAAATTCACTGTTTGTGGAGACCGAGGAGAGCGGCTTCCTTGACGGGTTCATTTGGAAAAACAGGGCCATCGCCAGCTCCTACGAGCCAGGCTCCACCTTCAAGGCCATCACCTCCTCCGTTGCCCTGGAGGAAGGAGTGGTCCACCCGGACGACGTTATATCGGACGATCCCCTTTCCCTTGCGGGATGGACGATCCACTGCTCCACGGCTCCCGGAGGGAACGGGCACGGAGAGGAGCTGTTCAGGCTTGCGGTGGCAAACTCCTGCAACCCGGTCATGGCCAGAGTTGCCCTTGCTACGGGCATCGACAAATTCTACAGCTACGTGAGAGCCTTTGGCTTTTACAACAAGACCAACATAAAACTGTCCGGCGAACAGGTAGGCGTTCTGCACACGCAGCCCACGTCCATCGACCTTGCCGTTATGGCCTTCGGACAGAGATTCACCATCACCCCGATACAGCTTGCGACTGCCTACTGCGCCATCGCCAACGGCGGCACCCTTTACGAGCCCCGTATAGTTTCATCTCTGACGGACGAGAACGGCCGGGTAGTGAAGAGCTTCCCTTCAAACGCGGTGCGTAACGTTATATCCGCCAATACCTCCTCGACAGTGCTTGAACTGCTGGAGGGAGTCGTCGCGGAAGGAACAGGCGGCAGAGCTTACGTTGCGGGATACAGAGTTGCGGGAAAGACAGGTACTTCGGAGACGGTTGACACCGAGACCACCGGAAGACTGATAGTGTCCTTTGCGGCCATTGCTCCGTCGGATAATCCGGAGGTGGTGGTACTGGTGATGCTTGACCATCCTACCATTGGCGAGGTGGCGGGTTCAATAATGGGCGCCTGGGCCGCGGGAAAGATCGTTAAAAAGGTCCTTGAATACAAGCACGTGGAAAAAGTATATACCGAGGTGGACGCGGCGAGGATCCGCAACGTGTACTACGTGGATGATCTCACCGGCATGCCTTTCGTCGAGGCGATGAACAAGCTCAAGAACAGTTCCCGTCTCATCAACACCGTTATCGTGGGCGACCCCGAGACTCATCCGGAGGTAGTAAGACAGTACCCGGAGGCCAAGGTCTACACGGCAAGAGAATGTACTCAGGTACTGTATTTTACCGACGATCCCGACGCCAAGGCGGACTACGTCGTGGTGCCCAACGTCATCGGCATGGATATCTGCCACGCTCACAACGCGGTGACGTCGGTGGAGCTCAACATGGACTGCCGCAAGGGCGACGTGATCAAAACTCAGAGTATAGAACCGGGCACGCTGGTCGAAAAGGGAACGGTCATCGTCATGACAGCCGGCCCCCGGGAAGAAGAACCTCAGGAGTGATGAAGGAGATAATATGAAGCTGAAGGATCTTGCTGCCGCGATACCCGTTGCCGGAATGCTGGGCAATCGGGAAACGGAGATCACCGATATCGTTACGTCAACGTCTCTCGTAGGGGAGGGCTGTTGTTTTATATGCGTCAAAGGCTTCAGGACCGACGGACATGCCTTCGCGGCTGAAGCGGCGGAAAAGGGCGCGTCGGCCATCGTCATGGACAACGAGAACTTTTACCGGAATTTTGCGGAAAAACATAAGGCTGCTCTTAAGGCAGGCACATTGGCTCTCATACTCACGGATTCGTCAAGGCACGCGGTGGCGATGCTTTCGGACAAATTCTGGGGGCATCCCTCCGGGGAACTGCGCCTTACGGGCGTAACGGGCACCAAGGGCAAGACCACCACCAGCCTGATGATCAAAAAAATTATGGACACAGCCGGAAGGCGCACGGGTCTCGTGGGAACGATGTACAACATGATCGGCCGGGAGATCATTCCCACCGAAAGGACCACTCCGGAAGCCAACGTGCTTCAGCCGCTGCTGAGAAGAATGGCGGATTCCGGCGTTTCCGACTGCGTTATGGAGGTTTCCTCCCAGGGCCTTAAGCTTGAGCGTGTCGGAGGCTGCGTCTACGGCACCTGCGTTTTCACAAATCTCAGCAGGGACCACATCGGAGAAACGGAACACCCGGACATGGAGGACTACGCCGCCAGCAAGGCGAAGCTTTTCCGCATGTGCGAAAACGGTGTTTTCAACGCGGACAGCGACTGGTTTGAAAGAATATCCCGGGACGCGTCCTGCAGAATTTATACCTACGGCATCGACCGTGACGCAGACTTCCGGGCAGAGGATATCGTCTACGGAAGCGACTGCGTGGACTACGAGCTATGCTGGCCCCTGGGCAGATTTCACGTGCACGTGAGGATCCCGGGGAAATTCAGCGTCTATAACTCATTGGCGGCGGCCGCGGTCTGCATCCTTGAAGGGATCACGCCGGAGACCGTTGCCGAGGGTCTGAAGGACATTGTCGTGAAGGGCAAGGCCGAGATCGTTCCCACGGGAAGAGACTTCACCGTAATGATCGACTACGCCCACAATCCCGACAGCTTTATAAACATCATCACCACCGCCAAGGCCTTTGCCAAGCGCGTCGTATTCCTTTTCGGAGCGGGAGGGGACAGGAACAGGCCAAGGGCGCTGATGGGCGAAACGGCGGCCTCCTGCGCGGACTTCACGATAATAACGTCTGACAATCCCCGCACCGAGGACCCTGCGAAAATTGTCGCAGATATAGAGGAAGGGGCAAGAAAAACAGGCAGGCCCTACATTTGTATCGTTGACAGAAAGCAGGCGATATGTTATGCTATCAGCAACGCGAAACCGGGTGATGTAATAATATTGGCCGGCAAGGGACACGAGACCACACAGATACTTAAAGACAGGGTAATACCCTTTGACGAACGAGAAGTCGTCAAGGAGGCGCTCCAGGCTCTTGGTAAATGAACCGAAAGGGAAAAACACATGATTTGCCCGAATTGCGGAAGCGAAAATCAGGACGGAAACAGATTTTGCTCGAGTTGCGGAAGCCCGCTGGAGATCGTATCCGGCGATGACGCGCAGGCGAATCTGCCACAGAAGGCGGAGAGCTCCGGCACAAAGGAAGAGACGGTACAGCCCAATAACCTGATAATGTCAATAATCGGACTGGTCCTGGCCTGCTCCAACTTCGCGCCCGCCGGCATTGTGATCAGCGTTATTGCCAAGAAAAACGCGATCAAAAACGCCAACGGAGCACAACCGACCGGGAAGAATAAGATCGGAAATATGCTTTCAACGATCGGTATTCCCGTGGGGATAGTTAAGACGGTCCTTCTTGTGGTCGCGGCCATCGCCGGTCTGGTGACCTGGATATTTATCGCTGTAAACCTTTTTAATAATACCGCCGAATCATTAAAATCCCTGCCTGAGATTTTTAAGGCTATTTCAGAGCTGTTTCAGCAGTTTCAATAAACACACTATTATTTTGGAGGAATTATTATGAAAACTTGTCCTAATTGCGGAATGACCGTGAGCGACGATGCTATGTTCTGCGAAAACTGCGGCGCATCTTTAGCTGTACAAGAGGCTCAGCCCCAGCCTCAGTACCAGCAGGCACAGTATCAGCCCCAGCCTCAATACCAACAGCCTCAGTACCAGACACAGTACCAGCAGCCTGTGGCGGCGGCGCAGCCTAACTGCCTGCCTCTTGCCATCGTAGGCTTTGTACTTGCGTTGTCATGGTTCGTTTCTTTGCTGGGCATCATTTTCAGCGCAGTCTGCCTCGGCAAGGTCAAAAGAATTACTCCGCCTTATTCCGGCGCCAACAAAGCGGCGAAGGTGTTTGCCACCCTTGGTCTTATCTTCGGAATCATCGGAACAGTGATTTTTACTATCTACATCATTGTCCTGATCGCCGGCGTAATATCCGGAAGCATAGACTCTATCAGCTACTATTCCAATTTCTGAAGGAAAAATAATGACCGGCTGCTTCTTTAACGATGACAGCCGGGTTTTTAACTTAACGGGAGTAAAACGATGCCTTATTGCGAAAACTGCGGAACCCTGATAGGAGAAAACGATGCTTTCTGCCCCAACTGCGGCCACAAAAAAACGGTAAGACCGTCTACGCAGCCGGAACCCAATGAAACCCGGGAGCCTCAGTATCAGCCTCAGCCGGAAGCTTTTTCCGAAGGTGCCGCGGCAGCTCAGGCCCCGGCGCAGGAAGTTCCAAAAGCAGAAGCTGCGGGATCGTCAGGCACGGGCCTTGCCGTTGCGGGGCTCATCCTTGCTTTTCTGCTTCCGCTTATCGGTCTCATCCTGTCTGCGGCGGCGCTGAAAAAATGCGTGCCGAAAGACGGAGCTCCCCAAAAGGGCGGAGCCGCCAGGGCTTTGTCCATCGCCGGAGTGGTTGTCTCCGTGGTGATCATGGCCGCGGCAGCGGTGCTGTTCGTTTTCAACATTGGCCCGATACTTTCGTTCGCAGCCTCTCTGTTTGCCTGAGAAAAGCGAACTGTCTCAAAAGATGCGATACTGACAACGTAAATACCTGTCGGCCCCGCATCTTTTTCGGTATATGATCTGCCAAAGGAGGTTTCTGAAATGGCTTATTGTCCTTATTGCGGATGCGTTACGGAGCAGGGCGGACATTTCTGCAAAAACTGCGGCGCACGCATTGACGATCAAAGCGGCGCACCGGACTATCAAGGTCAGCCCGTTCAATACAGCACAGTTCCGTACGACGGTCCCGGCCCGCAAACTGTGACCGAAAAAGGTGCCGACATGGTAAACCGCAGGCCCGGGAAAGGCGTGCTGATCAAGGCGATCATTGCCGCCGCGCTTCTTTCCGGTGCAGGAACGATGAGCTCGGGCTTCATATCGCTTATCTCCGACAACGGCGCTATAGATTACGGAGCGGTTATCCTGGCGGGACTGGCTTTGCTTGCCGGAGGAATAGCCGCAACTGTCCTTGGCTTCAGCGTACTGAGAGCTCTGAGGCTTATGTCTTTTTCGAGCATGAGCGGCGCGAACAAAGCGGCTTATATCATCGCCCGGATCGCAGTGCCTTTAGGGATCGTCTACATAGTGACAGGAGCTTTGACGGTCGTCGTGTTTTTTCTGCTGGCAATGCTTTCGCCAAGCACTCGCAACGGAGGGATCCGCGCCTAGATCGCGATAATTTCATGACATCGAAAACGGGGAGGAGCTTTTTCTGCTCTTCCCCGTTTTGGAATATAAAAGTCAATATGAAATACTTACCCTATGGATACGACCTCGGGCTCGGGCTTCTCCGCCTTCTCGCATTTGATCACGTTCAGGATCGGTCCCTCGCCGTTGTTGTAGAGCCGGCTGCGCTCTACGGTGATCTTGGCGGTGATGGTGACCCAGTCAAGGTGGTGAAGCACGTTGACGCCTGTCCAGCGGCAGGCAAGGCCTCCGTAAACTATATCCGCGGCGCAGCAGGTCATTATGTGCCTTCCGATGACGAAGGAGTTGGGAGGAAGCTTGCCCGCCTTGGCAACGAGCCCCGTGAACTTCACGGTCTTGCCCTCGTATTCCTTTTCCTTTCCGTCAAGGTCGGAATACCAGATGCCGTAGTCGTCGTTGGCGATCTCAATGATCGGCGCGTTGACGTCAAAGGGCAGCGGGTCCTGGATGGTGTCGGGCTCCATGCGGCCGTCGTAGTTGTAGATGATGTTGCAGCGCTTTGAGATGCTGCGGACCACCTTGTGGTAGGGCATAACGTCCATGCCTTCCGCGCAGCCGTTGAAGATGATCATGTCTGCGTTCTTCAGCTTGTCGCCGACGAGATTCCGCATATTGGCGTTGTAGGAAAGGTAATCGCCAACGTCGGCAAAGGTGGCCTCCTGGTAGATGAGCCAGCCCTCGGGCATTGCCTCAAGAAAGTTCTGGAAAAGCCACATGCCGTTGTACTCGACCATGACCCGTTTTGCCTTGTGCTTTCTGAGAAGGTCGCCGAGGTTGGACTCTGTGAGGTCGTTGATGTCCGAGATCATTTCAACGTGTATCGACTTCGGATTGGCGAACTTATCGGGATCCAGCTCCTCCTCGCCGTCCTCGCACATGAGAAGAAGGGTGCTCACGCCGTTGTTGAAGCGCTTGTCCTCAAGAGTTTTCTGAATGAACGTGGTCTTGCCGGCGCCGAGAAAACCTGTAAAAACAAATACCGGAATTTCTGTCATAAATGTCTCTCCTTTAAAGGGCCGTTAGTTTTTCAAATGCCTGTTTCAGGCAAACAGCTCCGCAAGGGCTTTTTCGTTGATGGACGAGCCAATGACGCAAAGCCTTCCGGTGACCTCCGCGGTGCCTGTTCTGACGTCGGGCTCGCCGGGAACGTAGTCAAAGTGGATCCAGCTTCCGTCAGATGCGGGAACAATGCCCTTTGCTCTGAGGATCGTGCCGTAGGTTCCCTCATCCATAAGGGACTCCAGCTTGTCTGTTATCTCATCGATAGTGTAGCGTCTTGTGGTCTCAAGGCCCCAGCTTGTAAATATTTCGTCAGCGTCGTGGCCGTGATGATGGTGATGGTGGTGATGATGCTCGTGCTCGTCCTCATCGTCGTCATCGTCATCGTCGTGGTGGCAGCAGCACTCTTCGCCGTCGTGGTGATGGTGGTGATGATGCTCG
>JAGCZO010000161.1 GCA_017959965.1 Clostridia bacterium
GCCAATCCTTCCAGTACGTTAAGCAACATGACTTAGTCCCCGCCTTTGTTAGCCGTAGCTAACAAGTTGTTTAAATAATATAGAGCAGTCGCTCTGATCCGATTGTAAATTTTGCAAGCGGCTTTTGTTAGCCGCCGCTAACAAGTATATAGCCGTCATTGTTTTTTGTCAATAGAAATAATCGTTTTTTTAAGGAATTATTAAAAAAAGAAATGCAGTCCGTAATAAACAAAAGGTTGCGGCTTGTGAGAGAATACTAAACGAAATAATTTGAATGTATAGAGTGATAATTCAATAAAGATAACTGAAAAGCGAAAGCTCATTTGGCAGGAACACAAGCATTAATATGATCGACGAAGCAAAAGCAAGTGTGATCAGAGTCAGGATCAGATCGGCAGACGAAAACTTCAGTATCTTATATCTTGTTCTGTTCTTGCCGCCTCTGTAGCAGCGGGATTCCATTGCCGTGGAGAGGTCCTCTGCGCTCTTAAAAGCCGCAATAAACAAAGGTATAAGAACAGGAATGTAGCTTTTGACTTTTTTGAAAACGTTTCCAGAGTCAAAGTCCCCTCCCCTTGCAGCCTGAGCTTTTATGATCTTATCGGTCTCATCGGCAAAGGTAGGAATGAATCTTAATGCGATGCTCATCATCATTGCCAATTCATGGACCGGGACCTTGATCACTGATAAAGGTCTTAAAAGAGATTCTATTCCGTCTGTTATCGCAACGGGAGTGGAAGTATAAGTAAGAAGCGAAGCGGAAATTATGAGCAATGTAACTCTGAGGATGGTTTTTATACTCATGGAGATGGCTTCGTAATATATAGGCTTCGTACCTATCATAAAAGCTACGTTTTCGCCTTTATAAAGGAAAAAATTGAAAAGTGCTGTTACGAAAAGGATCACAAGGATCGCTTTCAGGCTTTGAAATACGAATTTAAACGAAACTCGGGAAGCTATGAAGCAGCCGATGACAAATACAGCAGCGACAGCGTATTCTATCCAGTTTTTGCAAAGCAGAACAAAGACCATCATAAGTATCGTCCAGATGATCTTGGTCCTTGGGTCGGATCTGTGGAAAAGGGAATTGCCGGGTACGAATCTTCCGAGGGATATCTTCATTGGACCAGCCTCCCTTCAGAGATCAGTTTTTCAATAAGAGCCTTGCCCTGAGCCTTAGTGGTAACGACGGGAAGGGAAAGTCCGGATCTTTCGGAAAAAGCTCTGAACATTTTAGTGATCTCTGGTATATCAAGTCCCAAAGAGCCGATAAGCACCGGATCCGAAAAGATCTGCTCAGGAGTTCCGTCAAGAGCGATCCTGCCCTTGTTCATAACAATAACTCTTCCCGCGGTCTCGGCAACGTCATCCATGCTGTGAGAAATAAGGATCACGGTGACGCCCTTCGCATTAAGCTGCTTTAAAAGGTCCAGCATCTCCCTGCGGCCTTTCGGATCAAGGCCTGATGCGGGTTCGTCAAGGAGAAGATATTCAGGTTCTGAAACAAGTACTCCGCATAAAGCGGCTCTTCTTTTCTCGCCGCCGGAAAGCTCAAATACCGAGCTCTCAAAAAGGCCTGCGTCAAGGCCCACAAGCTTGGCGGCCTTCTCGATACGTTCCTTTGTTTCTTCCTCGGTCAAGCCGAACCTTTTAAGACCGAAGGCAATATCTTTATAGACAGTATCGGCAAACAACTGATGCTCGGGATACTGGAATACAAATCCCACTTTTTTTCTTATGTCATAGAGATTCTTTTTGACGATCTTTTCACCGTCAACGTATATCTCACCCTCTGTGGCGGTCAGAAGTCCGTTGAAATGCTGCAGGAGCGTTGATTTTCCTGAGCCTGTGTGGCCGATAACAGCCACGAACTCTCCTTTATTGATCTCAAGATCGATATCGGAAAGAGCCTTCTTTTCAAAAGGAGTCTTTGGCATGTATGTGAAATTCAGATTTTTTACAACTATCGACATTCTATATTACCCGCCAAAGTTCCAGTTAAATTTATTCATCAAGGCCTCTACGCCCTGTTCGGGGGAGAGGACCGTCATCCCGAAATCATAATTTTCTATGGACTCAAAAACCCCTGCCGCCGGAGGCAGTTCAAGGGAAAGCTCGGATATAAGTTTCTTGTCGGAAAAGATATCCGCTGGAGAGCCCTCTTTAACGATCCTGCCCTTATCCATCACGATAACGTTGTCGGCATCCACGATCTCATCCATGTGATGAGTTATCAAAACAACGGTGATATGCTCCTCTTTATTGAGTTTTTTAATAATATCCATAACGCTTTGCCTGCCCTTGGGGTCAAGCATTGCCGTTGACTCGTCAAATACGATGCAGGCAGGCTTCATCGCGATAATGCCTGCGATTGAGACTCTCTGTTTCTGGCCTCCGGAAAGAAGATGTGGTTCACTTTGGCGCAGGTCGGAAATGCCGCAGACAGCCAATGCCTCGTCGACTCTTCTGATCATTTCATCTCTCGGCACGCCAATGTTCTCAAGGCCGAAAGCAACGTCATCCTCCACGGAGGTCGCGATGATCTGGTTGTCCGGATTCTGGAAAACGATACCGACAAGCCTTCTCACTTCCCAGATATCTGTGTCATTCTTAGTGTCAAAGCCTGCGGAAATAACTGTCCCTTTGCCTGGAACAAGAAGTCCGTTCATAAGCTTCGCCAACGTGGATTTTCCTGAACCGTTGTTTCCTATAATACAGACAAATTCACCTGAGCCGACGGAAAAGAAGACGTTTTCGACAGCGTTCTTGCGCTTTCTTGGCATATGAGTATCGGAGGCAGCTGTTTCGTCCACCTGGGATCCGTTGTCTGCAGCCGTATCCGTATCATCGTCAAAATAGGAAAAAGTGACATTCTGAAATATTATAAAGTCTTTATTTGTCGTCTCCATTATATGGTATTTCCATATGCTTGTATGCGCCCTCTGTGGCAACACGTCCTCTCGGGGTCTTGTTTATATAGCCAAGCTGAATAAGGTAAGGCTCGTAGATATCTTCAATGGTGGAAACATCCTCGCCTGTCGCCGCGGAAAGAGTGTCCAGTCCCACAGGACCGCCTCCGAATTTTACGATAATGGTGCTCAGAAGGTTCCTGTCAACGTTATCAAGACCGATCTCGTCGATATCAAGAGCCTTAAGCGCAGTCGCAGCGATATTTTCCGTAATAATAGGCTCGCCAAGTACTTCCGCAAAGTCCCTTGCTCTTTTAACCAGACGGTTGGCGATCCTGGGGGTGCCTCTTGATCTCTTGGCGATCTCATATGCGCCCTCCTCGCTGATGGAAGACTTAAGGATCGAAGCTGTACGTCTAACGATAAGCATGAGCTCCTCGGGCGTATACAGCTCAAGTCTGTTTATAATACCGAATCTGTCACGGAGAGGAGCGGAAAGAAGTCCGGCCCTTGTGGTGGCGCCGATAAGAGTGAATTTCGGAAGGTCAAGTCTGAGGGACCTGGCCGAGGGACCCTTGCCCATGATGATATCGAAGGAAAAATCCTCCATGGCAGGGTAAAGGATCTCCTCAACGGATTTGTTGAGGCGGTGTATCTCGTCGATAAACAGGACGTCCATCTCGTTGAGATTTGTCAATATGCCCGCAATGTCGGCCGCCTTCTCAATGGCGGGACCTGAGGTGATCCTGATATTGACACCCATTTCCGAAGCGATAATACCCGCCAATGTGGTCTTGCCGAGTCCGGGAGGACCGTATAGAAGAACGTGGTCTAAAGACTCGCCCCGCTTTTTGGCGGCACCTATAAATATCTTCAGATTTTCCTTGACCTTGCTCTGCCCGATATATTCCTCAAAACGCCTTGGCCTTATGGAAGCTTCAAAATCGTCGTCCGGCAAATATTCGCCTGTTGTAATTCTACCGTTTTCGTCCAATTTAGTTCACCTTTAACAAAAATACATGAAGATCAATGATCAGACCGAAAGAGACGCCTTGACGATATCCTCAAGGGCCATGCCTTCCTTGTAAACACTGGCAACTATCGCCCTGGCCTTAGCCGGGTTATGGCCTAGAACTATCAGCGCTTCAACCGCGTCCTCAAACACCGGATCCTTGCCGAACAAAGCGTTTCCGGAAACCTTTACCTCTGCCTGAGGCAAGTCTTCTGTCTGAACAGAGCCTACGAGCCTGTCCTTAAGCTCAAGAACGATCCTCTGGGCAAGCTTTGGACCGATTCCTTTGACCTTAGAAAGAAGCTTGTGATTTCCCGTTACGACAGCCGCGGAAAAATCGGAGACGGATATCTGGGAGAGCACAGATATCGCTACCTTGGGACCCACACCGTTTACGTTGATGAGCTCCTTAAATATTCTCAGCTCGCTTAAGGTCAGAAAGCCGTATAAAGAGATGTCGTCCTCCTTGACCGAAAGATAAGTGAAAAATTTAACGTTTTCACCCTCCTCGCAGCCTGCGGCGGACGTCTGGGATGTAAATATTTTAAATCCTACGCCGTTTACGTCCACGACGACGCTCTCGCTGTCTTTTCCGGCGACAAAGCCTTTTATAAACTCAAACAATGAAGTTCTCCTTTCCTATACTCTTTCCGCGGTGATCATTGAGTGGGCGTGGCAGATGGCTATTGCCAATGCGTCAGCCGCGTCGTCAGGTCTCGGAATAGAAGGCAAATTAAGTATTGCCTTGACCATCTGCTGTACCTGTCTTTTTTCAGCCCTTCCGTAGCCTACGATGTTCTGCTTTACCTGGAGAGGAGTATATTCATAGCACGGAAGACCGGCTTTGGTGCAGGCGAGCATTGCCACGCCTCTACCGTGGGCGGCCATGATGGCGGTCTTGGCGTTGTTGTTGAAAAACAGCTCCTCGATGGCCATGCAGTCGGGCCTGTACTTCTCGATAGTCTCAGAGAGTTTGTCGTAGATCGACTGAAGCCTTGAGGAAAAAAGCTCGGATTTATCGGTGCTCACAACGCCGTAATCAATGACCTTGAATTTGTTGCCGATATATTCAACTACTCCGTAACCCGTGATGGCAAATCCGGGATCTATGCCGAGAATAATCATGATCTGTTATCACTTAAGCTCTATATCGGCTCCGTATCTTACAAAGGCATATCTGGGGCTGTAAAGCGGGCACTGTCCGTCTTTCCACATATTTTCAAGAGAGAAAGTTACGGGACCAACGCTGTAGGGTTCCGGATCCGCGAAATGATGAGGTCCCAGAAGGTTTCTGTTGGAATTGCAGAAGGTTACAGTAAGCAGGTTTTTGCCCTTCTTAAGGAATTCACCGATGTCGCAATGGTCTGTGAACATCAGCTGTTTGACGAATTTCCCGTTGACCGAAACGTCGGCGTAAGCGTATCTGCCCTTCACCCAGAGGACCTTGCCTTCTCCGCTGTAATCGAATTCTTTGGAAACAGTGATCCTGCCGGCGAAGAACGGGAAGCCGTCTTCGGTAAGGTCGGATACGTTGGCAGTATCCGTCGATCTTTCAAGCGCGAAGCTGCCTGTATATTCAAGGCTGTTTCTGACGTTTGGCACGAATTCACTGTCGCAGGCAACCTTAAAATCGCCGAAAAGGTATACCGACTCAACCTCGGTATTAAAATTCAGACAGTTTCTCAAGGACTCCATAACGTTTCCGTAAAGGACCTCATAAACGTAAGGATCCTGGAAATAGCCGAAAGTGACTGTGATGTCATTGGCGCCTGTCTTAAGAAGCTTCGTTATATCGGATATCTTAAAGCTTCTGTCAAGCCAGTAGCCTTCCTCAAAGCCGATGTCCTTTCCGTTGACCTTGACGCTCTTATAGTTAAGAGGCTCCGCGGCAACCTTTACAAGCTTCGGTATTTCGTTAACGGTGAAGGAATATTTCACGGTTAGATCGCCTTCATAACGTTCTCTCAAGAGCTCGTCAAAGATCCTTATAATGGGCTTCTTTTCGTCAAACGAAGCGCCGCCGTCCTTTGAGATCTGTGCGAAGTCGAGGGTAAGAGCGTTGACCGGCTTTGTATCGAGCTTAAATAAGCCTGATATCTTCTGCCCCTCTTTGCTGCGGCAGGAAAGATCGTCCTCCTTGGCGGGGATTTCAGAAACTCCGGGATCTTCGATGAAAAGCCTGGATTTGCCGATTTCAAGGGAAATTTTAATAACAAGACCCTCTGGTGTCTTCTTAAAGTCTGCCTTGCGGACAGCTTTGCCGCCTACAAAATCATTCTGCTCAAGGAATATCTCGGAGACCCGGTCGGCATCCTTTAAGGTGATCGTAACGTCATCGTAATCGGAGGGGCTGACGTTGGCAACAAAATAAAGCTTGCCGAACTCAGTGTCCCTGGTCATCGATTTAACGCCTGAGAGGATACCGCCCTCTGGCGTCCTGACTGTGCAGGAAGCGTCCTTTTCGATATCGGAAACGGTAACGTTAGGCCTAAGCCATGAAAGATCCGCGACCCTTCCGTCGATCCTTGTGGGCATACCGTCAAACAAAGCTATCTTTCCGCCCTGCTCCAGCAGCTTCTTGAGGAGGGACACAGTGGAGGAATCAAGAGTATAGATCTTCGGAAGCACAACGTAGTCGTAAGTCATGAGGCCGATCTTTAGCTTTCCGTTCTCAACTGAGCCGTGTCTTCTCATAATTGACTCGTCGCCGAAATGGTAGGAGATCTGCCTGTCGGAGAAATAGTTCATTATATTAACTATACCGTTGTCCAGCTCATCCGTGGTAGCTCTGTCCTCCTTGCGCTTGTAATTAAGATAGCAGCTGTGGATGGGATGGATAATGAGGCATTTAACGTTCTCATTGCCAAGAGAAAGAGTGAAGCCCAGGCGGTTATAATACTTAACAAAATCGCCGAAGGCGTCCTGCCAGGGAAGATGCTCAGAGTAGTTGGCGGGATAGTCTCTCTTTCTCTGACCCCTGATGGAGTAGGCGTAGAGGTGATGGCACATTATGTTGACGCCAGCGGAATACTGCAGATCGGCAATACGCTTAAGCTCCGTGGGTGAAACGTCCCAACCGCAGCAGGCAAAGGTCTCTGTGAGAACCTTCTTCTTGCCAAGCTGAGCAGCAACCGAGCCAAGCTGTTTCGGAGCAAGGTCAGTCTGAATGCCTCTCCCAAGATAGTCCATACCGGGCATATGCTCAAACTCGTAGAAAGGCATAACGCCGCCGCAGCACCACATCTGCATGTTAAGAGTTGATTCCTCGACAGCGTGGCCTGTAAGCTTTGCCCCGTTTTTTTCGCACCAGTCGTAGATCTGTTTTGCGAAGGCGTTCATGAAGAGGTCATGGATCAGGTAATAATAATCATATCTGAATTCCATTGCCCCATCAAAATCAACGAACAGAGCAATAAGCTTTTCAAATACGTCATATCCGTATCTTTGCTTAAACCTATCGGGGATTATCTTGGACCAGGGGGTCTCATACCTGTAATACTGCGGCTCGTCGGTGAAAAAGCCTGGCATTGCCTTACCGAAATCATCGCCAAGTCTTGCTTTATAATCCTCATGAGTGACTTTAATAAATTCTGCGATGACTTTTTCGTCAAGTACGTCAACGTAGGAAGGATCATAGTCAAGGACCACACTGTAATAAGTAACGCCGGAGTCATTTACGGGCCTGTCGACCCTTTTATAATTATCTCCGTCCTTAACATAAACGCCGAGGATCATCTTCTCGGGAGCAGGCTTATTAGTGATATCCGGGAATTCAGTGCTTTCAGAAAGCTTAAGAAATTCGGCAAAATTATAAGGATCGTTCAGCACCTTTCCTCCGCCGAAGCCGCTGGGCCATCCGTTTTCATCGTAAGCCCAGGATTCCATGTCAAGCTTCTTTCCCTCGTCAACGCAGGCGTCAACACAGTCGAACCAGTCCTCAGACAGATAATCAGTCTCAAGGCCGCCTCTTGCATGCATAAAATAGCCTTTCATGCCAAGGTCGTGCATGACGTTGATCTGACGTCTCAATTCCTCGGGAACAAGCTTATCGTTCCAGCTCCAGAAAGGAATGCCGCCGTAATTGCTCTGGTTTTCTTTCACTTTTGAAATATAGTCCATTATGTGCTCCTTTTCAGCCCCGAACAGGCTCGTTATGTAAGGCGATACAAGTATTAGTTATATCAGTCGGTAAGTACGTTTACCGGAAGAACGTCCGCATCAAAATCACCGATCACGGATCTGACGCCGTTTTTAAAGTAGTACAGCGTTCCCGAGTCATAGTATATGATCCCTGAGATATCTTTGTCGTATATGATACAGGAGGAATTGCAGCTGTTTGTTATGCGTTTTGCCTCGCTGCCGTTAACAAGATCAAGTGAAACGGTAGATTTTCCTGTAATTGACCTTGCCTTCAGGTAAATGGAATCGGATTTGCCGTAAAGTCTGAATTCCGTTGCGGGGTACGTTTCTATGCCGGACTGTTTCAGGATAATAGTCTTGGTCTTAAAATCTTTGGAATATACAACGGAGAAAGGCTTTCCGAAATAAGGCGCAACGGTGCCGATGCCGCCGGAGGCCTCGAAATCAGAACGGTGCTTGTCGAATATGTCAATGGTATTGATGGTATTGTCGGCGTTGATCAGGTAAAGCAGATCCGATGATACGTCATAATAAACGGAGGTATCGAAGGGTGCCTTTGTTATCAGATCGGGCCTCGAACCGGGCCTCACGGAATAGATCAGGTAGTCTCCGTCTTCCTCGATGGAATAGATCAGCGTTGAATACTTTTTGCTGTAGTTAATAATTGAGTGGACCTTTTCGGCGATCTTGTTTCCGGTTACGGATCTGAGACTTACGCTGATCTCATAGATATCACTTCCTGAGGAGTTCGGATCGGAGGTGCCGGTGTAGTAAAACTTGATATTCTCGGAAGCGTCAAAACCTGTGGGAGGAACAAGAAGAAGCTCCGCATAGGCAAAGTCATTGGTCCTCACAAGAGAGGCGTTGCCGGGCACGGTAAGAGCCTCACCGCTCCTTGGCGAAACGCAAAGGCCTGCATCTGTATAATAAGCTACGGCTGTGTCATTGGCAAGAATAACAGGAGATTTGGTATAAAAAACGCCCTCGCTAAGTGTCACGATATCGCCGCCTGAAAGCCATTGCTTCAGAGACGCGGTGCCCTTGTCCAGGTCGAAATTATCAAAGAAAACTATTGAGTTTTTACCGAGAACAAAATCAAGAGCGGATGAAGGCAATGTACGGTACTCTGTTTCAACGGGCTCGCGGATAACGGAAGATGACTTTGAATTAAGGGAATAAAGCTTTATGGATCCGTCGGTGGCGTTGTACGGAATGTTAGTACGCTCTTTAAAAAGCTTGAAGGATTCAACGCCGGGGCAAAGCATCACCCTGGTCTTATTCTTCACGTCGTACTCGTAGAGCTCGTTTGAGGGACTGTAGATATAGTAGACCTTTTTGAGGTTATTGTCGAGGATGGCATTTGAAGTATTATTGTCAATATCAGAGACGTTAAGGTCCTCATCCACCGCGTAAAGATCGTCGCCGGAGGAAAACACGAAAGGAAACACCGATGCTCTGGAAAGGCCGCCGGTGCCGTCCAGCCATGCGTCAGTCTTCCTTCCAACCACAAGATAGAAGATGACCATCACGAAGCCGAGGGCAAGTAGAAAGCAAAGAATGGTCAGGAAGACCTTCTTTCGCATTATAGAAACGTCGGATATGACTTTATAGTCCTTTTTTTCCATCCATGCCTCCGGTAATTAATTTTAAGAATCAGATCAGCTCCTCATCCTCGCTGACGCCTTTTCTGTCAGGCTTGAACGAAAGATCGATCTCATCAAGGTTATAAGGCGTGGCCTGATATACGTAGTAATTAAGCCAGTTTCCGTAAAGAAGATAGGCGTGGGACCGCCATTGGTGAAAAGGCTTTTCGTTAGGATCGTCGTTTGGGAAATAATTCTGAGGGATCTTAGGGTCAAGACCTTTTTCAACGTCCCTTTCATATTCAAGCTTAAGTGTCTCCCTGTCGTATTCAAGGTGGCCGGATACGAATATCCTTCTGCGGTCCTTGGAAGCAACTATGGATGCGCCGGCGATCTCGGACATAGCCATTATGTCAAGATCCGGAACTGCCTCAATGTCTTTGATGTCGTTGTACGTATATCTCGAGTGAGGAATATAAAACTTATCGTCAAAGCCTCTGAGAAGTCTCGCCCTTTTATTGCAGGGATGATGTTTGTATACTCCGGAAAGCTTTTCCGGAAGAAGCTTTTTCTGTATGCCGTAATGATAGTAAAGGCCTGCCTGAGCACCCCAGCAGATGTGGAGTGTGGTGGTGACGTTTGACTTTGACCATTCCATTATGGAGCAAAGCTCCTGCCAATATTCCACCAGCTCGAATTCAAGAAGTTCCACCGGCGCACCGGTGATGATAAGTCCGTCGAATTTGTCGTTTTTAACGTCGTTGAAAACCTTATAGAATTCAGAGAGATGGCTGCGGGTAACGTGTTTGGAAAGATAACTTTCAGGGTGCAGAAAAGTCACCTCTACCTGGAGAGGCGAATTACTGAGAAGTCTGAGAAGCTGAGTCTCAGTGACGATCTTCGTGGGCATCAGGTTCAGTATGGCTATCTTAAGAGGCCTGATGTCCTGATGGAAAGCCATGCGTTCCTTGATCACAAAGACGTTCTCGTTGGATAATATAGTACTGGCCGGAAGGTTGTCCGGAATTCTTATAGGCATAAATTGTACTCCCTGAAGGAAGGTAATGCGCTTTGTACGCGCCCATTATATTATAAACGAACCGGCGCCGGTTTTCAATTAAATGTCATCTCTTCGTAAGCCTTATAGTCGGTCCTTCGGGTGGAAAGAGGAGTCACCGAGCAATAGCCAAGGAGGACCGCGTCGATATCAACGGAAGGATTTATAACAGTCTCCGGCGACCTGGCAAGGGTATACTCCGCATAATACATATTGGGCTCCTCCGCGGGCAGGAATTTGTCCTTGTAATATTCTCTTCCCTGGGTAGTAAGAAGGATGCCTTTTGGCTCCGGCGGAATGTTGACGTTAAAGATGCCGCAATGGGAAAACGCATCTTTTGAAAGGAGATAATCCCAAACAGGTCTCAGGTATTCGGCCGCCTGCTTTATATGTTTTGATTTTGCGGAAAAAGCAACCGATCTCACTCCCGAAAGGCCTGCCTCAAAGCAGATCCCGCAGGTGCCGGAGTAGGAAATATCGTTGCCGATATTGAGGCCGCTGTTGATCCCGGCAAACACAAAATCGAATCTGTCCGGGAAATAATCCAAGGAAAATCTTACGCAGTCCGCCGGCGTGGCGTCGATCCTGTAGGCCCTGGCGCCGATATAGTCAAAAGTATCCAGTTCGACCACTTCAAAGGGTCTGTCAATTATAACGCAGTGAGATTTCGCGCTCTGCTGATATTTAGGCGCGGCGACAGTGACTTCTCCCAAAGAGGAAGCAAATTCGGCAAGATATCTTAGGCCTTCCGCTTCTATCCCGTCATCATTGGCAACAAGAATCTTCATAATATCGTTCCCTTAAAGCAGTTTAAAACAGTTGATCTGCAATCAAAAATATTGAGGATTATTTTTCTTGAATTCCGAATGGCAAACGTCAAGATCACGAATAAATCTTTCCATTTCGTCGGCGGAACGGATGGTGGCTCCGGCTGCGCAGGCATGGCCTCCTCCGGAATAGTTTCTGGCGATAGGTTCGATCTCGACGAACCTTGACCTAATCCTGGCTCTGAAAGTACCGTCCGGATTCTCAATAAGGACAAGCCATATGAGGCTGCCTTTAATGTTTTCAATGATCTGCGTGGAATTGTAGGCTGTTGCCTGAGTAAGATTGTAATCCGACATTATCTGATTTGTGATAATAATATAAGCTACGCCTGAATCAGTCATCTTTAAATGGGAAACAAGCCTGGAATCGTTAATGACGTCAACGTAATCCTTAACATCGATGTAGGCGTATATCCTCTCATAGTCGACGCCAAGCTCAAGAAGCTTTGCGGCAAGATTAAGAGTCTTAGGAGAGGTCCCGCGGAATCTGAATCTACCCGAATCAGTAACGATCCCTGTATAAAGGCATTCGGCCGCTTCCTTTGTGATCACAAACTCGTCTTTAAAATCAAAGAAGAACTCGGTGATCATCTCGCAGACTGAGTTTCTGTGATCCTCCACCCAGGAAAAATCACCGAATTCGCCCTCTTTGATGTGATGATCTATAACGACAAGCTCTTTTCCCTTCAAAAAGTTATCGGAGGATACCCTTTTCGGAACACCCGTATCAAGCACTATGACAAGCGCGCCGTTAAGATCCGCTTCCTCAGGGAGAGCGCCCTCGCTTCCCAGAAATGCCACCTGATCAGTCTCATCCTTCCTGTCTATGAAAACTCTTTTACAGGGAAAAGATGCCTCGATAACTTTTTTCATCGCCAATGAGGATCCGACCGCGTCTCCGTCAGGTCTTATATGACGGCAAAGGATTATCGTATCGTATTCCTTTATCTTATTTAAAATGACCGTTTTTATGTTTTCATTCATGGTAAAAATCTCTCGTCCGGCGCCTGTTATATGAGATACAAAGCGCCTCTGATATTATATGACAAACGGAGGGAAAATTAAACCGAAATTGATATGTTTTGAATCATGGAAACCCCTAAAGAGCCTTAAAAAACATTACCGGGAGCAAATCTTATTGAGAAACATAGCCGTATTTATTATAATCTAAACGATCGATCGATACAGGAGGATAAAAATGTTAGGTCTGTTCAGCGTTGAGTCATTAATGGCGATGCTTCTGTCGGTTCCCGGCGTCATATTTGCTTTCACTATGAAAGGCTTCGGTCAGGCCCTTGTGTCCAAATGGCTGGGCGATCCAACCCCCGAGGACAACGGCAGGCTGACTATGAATCCCCTTGCCCATATAGACTGGATAGGCCTTGTGTGCATGGCGGTATTCGGCTTCGGCTGGACAAAACCGATGCCCACCAACAGCAGATATTACAAGAACTACAAAAGGGACACGGTCCTTTATTCTCTCAGCGGCTCAATGACTTTGGTCCTTGTAAGCTTTATTATGGCGTTTTTTCACGTTCTGTTTTTGAATCTTACTTACAGAGCCGCAGAAACGGTAGTCGGAAACGTCTTTTACTACATCACACTGATCTTTTACTACGCACAGAGATATCCTCTGATTCTGGCTTTGTTTTATCTGCTGCCCCTGCCCGGTCTTGACGGGTATAAGATCATTACCACATTCACGCCCTACAAATGGAATACATTTCTCTACAAGGTGGAAAGATACAGCATGTTTATATTCCTGGGTTTTATTTTGCTTATGAGGTTCACTGTGATAGGGGATTACATATTCTACCCGGCGATAAAGCTTTCAGAGCTGTTTGATTTATTCTGGCAGATGCCGCTTGGCTTCATATCCGGCTCCACATTAACAGGAGCTCTTTAGACAACAAAAACCGTCCTTGGGAACAAACGAAATCCCCGGGACGGTTTTCTTTTTAAAATTAATAAAATCAGGTCAGTATTGCATCAACCCTAAAAACTCAAGTATCTTTCTCAGAAATCTGACGAACCAGTTGGCCCTGTCCATATCCTCGTCAATGATAAGGTCAACACTGCCGATCTCCTCGTACCTCTTTGTTCCGTCGGGCTGGGCAAAAGCCTTCTGGTAGACCACCTTTCCGGCGATATCGCCCTTGGAGACAGGCGCCTCAATGACCCCGTCAAGAACTATCTTTTTCTCGACCGTATATTTCTCATTAGTATTGGCGATATAGTCAATTGACTGTCCCGTAACGGTCTTGACCTTGAGGGATTTTCCGTCCTTGACGGAGATCATTCTGACGTATGTGCCTTCCTTGTCAAGCTCCTTCCATTCAAAGACCTTGGAAGTCATATCCAGAAGGAACTTGAGCTCGCCGGCTCTGTCTTCGGGAGTTTTCTCGCCGATGACAACGGCGACGGTCCTCTCGCCGTCAATAAGAGCCGACGCGGCCTGAGCGTAAAGGTCGGCGGTGGAATAACCCACAAGCAGACCGTCAGCGCCCTCCAACATACCTGAATAAACCAAAGCGTTGGAGCTTTGCATATTGGTGTCAGGCTGGCCTGTAGACGAATGTACGAACGTGCCTGAAGTTATACGGGTGTAATTCAAAACGGCCGGGAAATCCTTTATAATGCGATATGAGAGCATACAAAGGTCGTAGGCACTGGTATACTGACCGTCGGTTATGATCTTGATGCCCGTGGAATCAACGTAATGGGTGTCGTTAAGGCCCAGGGCGGCCGCCTTCTCATTCATTTTCTCAACGAAAGCGGCTTCATTGGAGCCGGAAAGATGCTCCGCCAGGGCATAAGCGGCGTCGTTGGCGCTGCCGGCGATTATGGCTATGATAGCCTCCTCGACTGTTATGACTTCTCCCTTCCCGCTGTCAAGAAAGACACGTTCTCTGCCAACGGAAATGTTCTGAGCAGCCCTGGAGACCTTGACGCCTGATTTAAGACTGGTCTTGCCGTTTGAGACCGCCTCAAAAGCCAGGTACAAAGTCATCAGCTTGATAAGATTTCCGACGGAAAATCTGTCGTGGCAGTTATCACTGCTGAAGGAGACCTTTCCCGAGTCAAAATACATTGACGCATAGGCCTTCGCCTTCATTTTGCCGAGAGAAGCGGAGGACGCCACGGAATTGGCCTGAGCCTTGCTGAAGGCATAGGAATCGGTGGGCGTTAAGGGGATCAGGAACAGACCCGCCGCGATAACGACCGTTGTTATAAAACAGAGAATTCTTTCAAATTTCTTTTTCATATGAATTGATAATAGCTTCTGTAAAAGTATCTTCGGAAATGCAAAAGATAAAAATAAGTGACAGGATCAGCCCGAAACGTAATCCTTGAGCTTTCTGCTTCTTGAAGGATGCTTCAGCTTTCTGAGTGCCTTGAACTCTATCTGTCTTATTCTCTCTCTGGTTACGTTGAAATGCTTGCCAACGTCTTCAAGAGTCTTGGGCTTGTTATCGTCAAGGCCGAACCTCATGATAAGGACCTGAGCTTCGCGCTCGTTAAGATTCTGAAGCGCCTCGTCAACGTCGATCTTAAGATTTTCCTTTCTGGAGTATTCCACGGGGGAATTGGTCTCGTCATCCTGAATGAAGTCGCCGATATTGCTTTCATCCTCGTCGCCGATAGGTGTTTCGAGAGAGATGGGTTCCAGAGCGATTCTAAGCATGTCTCTCACCTGCCCAGGTGTTTCGTTGATCTCTTTGGCGATCTGCTCGGGCGTAGGATCCTGGCCAAGCTCCTGAGCAAGCTGCCTCTGGGCCTTGACCATTTTGTTGATCTTTTCGTGCATGTGCACAGGGATCCTTATGGTCCTACCCTGATCAGCAATGGCCCTCTGTATGCCCTGCTTGATCCACCTGGTGGCGTAGGTACTGAATTTATAGCCTTTTCTGTAGTCGAACTTTTCAACGGCTCTCATCAGGCCGAGATTGCCTTCGGACACAAGATCCTCAAAGAGAAGTCCTCTTCTGACGTATTTTTTCGCGATACTGACAACGAGTCTGAGGTTGGATTCGATCAGCTTATCGCGGGCCTCAAGGTCGCCGTTTTCGATCCTTATAGCAAGGTCCTTTTCCTCGTCAAAGGTAAGAAGGGAAACTTTGCCGATATCGTGAAGATACATTCTGACGTCATCCTCAACGTTTATGCCCTCCGCGGATCCGACGCTGTCGGTGTAGATCTTTCCGTCGGATTTGGCGTCGTTAAGATCTCCGCTGATTATAATGCCGTTCTTTTCGGCCTGCTCGTAAAATTTGTCGAAGAAATTGTCGGAGAACTTATAATCGCCCGCCTGGTCGTTGATCTCGTCTGCATATATGATGCCGGTCTCCTTGGCGCTTTCTATAAGCTTTTTTATGAACTGATATTCAAAATCGTCCTCGTCGTTGATCTTGTCATCGTTAAGATCGTCATTGGAAACGGACTCAATAAGCGACGTAAGATCGGCGTCCTCGGTATCGTCGGAGTCGTCGTCAAGGTCATCGATCTCGTCGTCAAGATTCATAAGATCCTGATCGTTGAAATCGTTTTCGCAGTCCTGAAGATCCTCGTCGTTGGGCTCCTCCTCGATGGGCTCCTCCTCGGTCTCGTCAGCCTCCTCGGCAAGATAATCGTCGTCAGTCGATTCATCGTCGTCCCTGATGCGTATTCCCTCGTAGATATCGTCAAAATCTTCTTCTTTCTCGGAAGCTTTAACGGTACGGGATTCTTTAGTCGGTTTCTTTCTGGACGGTTTTACAGTCTCTGCGGGAGCAGCGTCAACGGGAAGAATATCATTTTCATCTTTTTTCTTAGTCTTTGCCATGATACCTCCAAAGAATGATTTTTCATCATTTCCTGATTACATTAGAGTTATACCTTTATTTTCAATGTTTGTAAAATTCACAGGCTCAGATTTAAACTATTTTTTAGCTTTCAGGGACTGGAATTCCATAATATATTTTATCTTTTCGTCTCTCGGGACAGTCGGATCGTCAATAATCCTCTGAAGCTCTTTGAGCCTGGACTGCTTCTTATTGTCCTCCATACGTTTAAGAAGCTCGGAAAAGGCTTTTCCGGCATTGTCCTTCAGAATATCGTAATTCATATAGGCGCCTGCAAGAGCGTTGTCGGCGGAGGGACTGATGGGAGGAATATCCCTGTAGCTTTTTACCGTACCCTTTTCGCAGCACTCGGATACTGTATCAAATATCTGTCTGTTGATCTCGGAAGTAAAGAGCGGTCTGATGTTCAGATTTTTGATCTTTCTGTAGAACTCCGGATTTTCCGCAAGGCATATGAGAAGAGTCTTTTCATCGGCATATGGTTTCTTATCTTCTTCGGATAGCTCGTATTCGCTTTCCCTTGAGCCGAATTCGCTTTCGGGAATGAATATTCTGTTGGCTTTGGAGGCGTCTGGTTTTGAGGAGAATCTGTCGGGTTCTCGGGTGCTCAGCATTTCCTTTACGAACCCGTATTTTTCTCCGAACTTTTCGTAGACCCAGACGGTGTAAACGTCACGGTCGGTCTCAGGAAGCCTTGACAGAAGTTTCTTTACGGAATTCAAAAAGCCGATCGTATCCTCGTTAGTGCCTGCCGGAAACTTTTCGGAAATGATGAGGCACTTGTATTCAAAGAGGCTGCTTGAATGGGAAAGCTGATTTTCAAACTCCTCCGCTGTATGTGTCCTCAGAAATTCATCTGCGTCTTTGGCACCGCTGAGCCTGAACACCTTTACGGTCAGGCCGGCCTCCTTGAGGATGTCAAGGCTTCGCAGAGTAGCTTCCTTTCCCGCGGAATCGTTGTCGAAGGCCACGATGACCTCGGAAAAATATCTTTTCAGAAGCTTGGCCTGCTTGGGGGTAAGAGCGGTACCAAGGGAGGCCACGGCGTAATCGATCCCCTTCTGGTGGATAGCGATGCAGTCCATATAACCCTCAACGATAATGGCTCTCGGAGAGGAGGACTTTTTGGCGATATTCAGTCCGTAAAGATGGTCGCCCTTGACGTAGACGGGGGTCTCCTGGGAATTGATATATTTTGCGGATTTTTCATCCTTGTCAATGATCCTGCCGCCAAAGGCGATAACGTTGCCGGCGTCGTCAAAGATCGGGAACATGACACGGTCCCGGAACCTGTCAATAAAACCGTTTCCTTCGTTCTTTTTGCTTGCAAGGCCGGACCTTAAAATGAGCTCATCCGTGATGCCCTGACTCTTGAAATGCCTGTAAAGAGCGTCCCAGGAATCGGGAGCATAACCAATGCCGAACTTTGTGACCGTTTCGGGAGATATTTTACGCTGTTCAAGATATTTCTGAGGTTTTAAATTAGTCTTAAGACTGCTGAAGAAAAACCTGGCGGCTTCCGCATTGAGGGATCGGATATCGTTTCTCAGTTTAAGGACCTTATCGTCTGTCTCCTTATATTTTGCGTACTTGATGCCGCAGAAATCCGCAACTTTCATTATGGCTTCAGGATACGAAAGCTTGTCTGCCAATGAAACAAAACGGATTGCATTTCCGCCGACGCCGCATGCAAAACATTTAAAGATCTGCTTCTGCTCGCTGACAAACAGAGAAGGACGCCTGTCGCCGTGAAATGGACAAAGGCCGACATAGTTTGCGCCCTGCTTTTTGAGCGGGACATACTGGCCCACAAGAGAGACTATATTGACTGAAGACAATACTTCATCGGCAGTCAGATAATGATTTCCGTTGTTCTGCATGGCATCCTCCTATTTAAAATAACCTTCAGGTCCGTATACAATATACCCTTGAAAAAGAAAATCATAAATAGTCAAAAACGTGAGAATACTGATCGAATATAGATTTTTGTTATGACAAATATCGCACTGCAGGTATTATTTGCAGTGGATCTGCCTTATGTAGTAAAACAGATACTGCTGGGCAAGTCCCGCATATTCACCGAAGTAGCTTTTACCGTATTTTTCAAGATAAGTTCTGTCGCAGTTCTCAAATCCGTAGAGCTCGCCCATCATTCTTTCCACCCATACGTCCACGGGGAAAGAGCTTCTGTCGAGGCCCGTGAAAAGCATAATGCAATTTAGTACTTTGGGACCGACACCCTGAAGGCCCAGAATATACTTAGCGGCATCGCAAGGAGCTTTTTGCATAAGGCTGTCTTCCGAAACGGCTCCGGAAGCGAATCTTTCAGCAGTATTGACTATATAGGGTCCACGGTAGCCCACCTTGCAAATTTCCGTAAGCTGCTTTGGATCTGCAGACGCCAAAGCCTCCGGAGCCGGAAAGGCGTAAAGACCGTCGCCAATACGGTTCCCGTAATTAAAACAGACGTTTTCGATGCATTTCTTTATCCTGGGGATATTGTTATTTGCGGAAATGATAAAAGAAATAACGGTCTCGAATATATCCTGACGAAGAAGCCTGATGCCCGAAGAACATTTCACCGCTTCCTTCATGACCCGGTCTTTTTCTGCAAGGAGAGTCTCTAAAAAGGAATAATCGGTACCGACGTCAAAATATCTGTCAAGAAAAACGCAGAAATGAGCGTCGGGAACGCCTGCGGTGCATTTTACAAAGACACTTGTTCCGGATCGGCGGAGCGTAAGAGCCCTGCCTCCGGCGATACCCCGGAAGGAGCCGTCAGAGCATGAATTCCATCGGAAACACTGACCGCAGTCAAAGGTCTTCGCAGGGTCAAAAACAAAGGAAGGATCATCGAGAACATAAGTGTCGACACCGTTAAAAACAAATCTCTTAGCACTCATTTCTACGCAAGATCCTTCCGATAATTCAATAAGATCACTCAGGCTTCAGGAGGTTAAGCCGTAAGCTTGTGAAAAGTCTTTTTGCCTTTTCTGATGATAACGCCTGAAGAAACGGCATCTTTTGTTATAACCGCATTTCTGTCGGTGATCTTTGTCTCGCCGACTGTGACAGAACCGGAATCGATAAGGCGCCTTGCCTCGGATTTTGACGGAGCAAGGTTTGTTATAACAAGAGCGTCCACAACGGAGATCCCATCGTCGGAGATATCGTCAAGCTTCGTTGTGGGAATGTCGTCATTGTCCTTGGAGCCGCCGAAGAAGGATTTGGCTGCCGCTCTTGCCTTCTCAGCCTCTTCCTCGCCGTGAACTATCTTGGTGATCTCATAGGCGAGAGTTTCTTTGGCGATATTGATATCGGAGCCCTCCAGCTTTCCGAGTCTTCTTACCTCCTCCATGGGAAGGAAGGTGAGGAGACCGAGGCACTCTTCGACTTTGACGTCCTCGATATTTCTCCAGTACTGGTAGAACTCGTAAGGAGAGGTCTTCTCGGGGTCGAGCCAGACGGCGCCCTTCATGGTCTTGCCCATTTTGATGCCGTCGCTGGTGGTGAGAAGCTTGAACGTGAGACCGTAAGCGGGTTTTCCCAGCTTTCTTCTTACCAGTTCAACGCCGCCGATGATATTGGACCACTGGTCGTTTCCGCCCATTTCAAGCTCGCAGTCATACATTTCGTGAAGCTTCAGGAAATCGTAGGACTGCATGATCATGTAGTTGAACTCAAAGAAGGTAAGGCCTCTCTCCATTCTCTGCTTGTAGCACTCCGCGGCCAGCATTCTGTTGACGGAGAAATGAGCTCCCACTTCTCTTAAAAACTCAACGTAATTGAGGTTGAGAAGCCAGTCCGCGTTATTTGCGACGATGGCTTTTCCGCCGTCGAAATCGATAAACCTGGAAAGCTGCTTAAGGAAGCACTCAGCGTTGTGGTCAATGGTCTCCTTGGTCATGATCTTTCTCATGTCGGACTTGCCGCTGGGGTCGCCCACCATGGTTGTACCGCCTCCAAGGAGAGCTATCGGTCTGTGCCCTGCCTTCTGCATGTGCATCATAGCCATTATGGTAAGAAAGTGGCCGGCGGTAAGGGAGTCTGCCGTCGCGTCAAAGCCGATATAAAAAGTAACTCTTTTTGAATCAAGAAGCTTTCTGATCTCTTCCTCGTCAGTAGCCTGTTCTATAAAGCCTCTTTCGACAAGTATGTCATATACGTTTTTCATTGATCAAAATTCCACCTTTATGTTTTATTTTTGTTCTTTTCCTTCATCGTATCAACGAATTTCAGATATTCGACGATGTTTTTTTCATAGCCGTTGCCGTCCGGGAAATAATATTTTGTCCCACGTAGCTGTTCGGGAAGATACTCAAGATCCGCAACGTGACCTTCAAAATCGTGAGCGTATTTATATCCGACGTGGTATCCAAGGTCCTTCATACCCTCCGTTGCGGCGTTTCTCAGATAGAAGGGAACCTCACCGGTGTCTTTCGTTCTGACGTCGTTAAGAGCTGCTTCAACCGCCAGGTAAGAGGAATTGGATTTGGGACTGGTTGCGACTGTGACAGCGGCCTGGGAAAGGAGGATCCTTGCCTCAGGCATTCCGATCATTCTCACCGCTTCCTGAACCGCAGCGCACACCAAGATCGCATTGGGGTTGGCCATGCCGACGTCCTCGCTGGCGCAGATAGTGATGCGTCTCGCAAGAAAATTGATATCCTCTCCGGCGTAGAGAGCTCTCGCCAGATAAAAAACCGCGGCGTCCGGATCCGATCCCCTCATGGATTTGATCATTGCGCTTATATTGTCGTAATGACCTTCTCCGGATTTATCGTACTGAACGACCTTTCTCTGCAGACACTCGGCAATCTCGTCACGGGTGACCGTAAAAGGCTTCAGAAGATCCCTGTCAGTGCCCATTACAGCCAGTTCCAAGGCGTTCAGGGCGATCCTGGCGTCGCCTGCGCTGGTGACGGCAAGAAAATCGAGAGCATCTTTTTCAAGCGTTATATCGATATTGCCGTAGCCACGTTCCTTATCATTAATGGCATTGGCAATGATCGATTTAATATTTTCCTCACTGAGAGGATAAAGCTGGAATACCGTCGATCTGGATATAATAGCTTTATTGACCTCAAAGAAAGGATTCTCGGTAGTGGCGCCAATGAGTATGATCGTTCCGTTCTCAACGGATGGCAGAAGCGCGTCCTGCTGGGCCTTGTTAAAACGGTGGATCTCGTCAATAAACAGGACGACTCTTCCGCCGGGGTAAAGCATTTTATTCTCCGCATCACTGCAGATTTTTTTAATATCGGATACGCCGGAGCTTACCGCATTCAGCTTTTCAAATCCGCAGGAGGTGGTCTCCGCTATGATCCTGGCAAGAGAAGTCTTTCCGGTGCCGGGAGGTCCGAAAAAAATGACAGACGAAAGACGGTCGGCTTTTATCATACGGTATAAAAGCTTACCTTTTCCCAGAATATGCTCCTGCCCGAAGAACTCTTCGATAGTTCTCGGACACATTCTGTAAGCAAGAGGCTCTTTCGAAGCCATTTGAAGGTCCTCCGTGGTAGTTAAATAAAAGAATCGGCGAAAAAATATCGATCAGGGGATCAGGTCAGGGTAAAGAGGAAATCCGGAAAGGAATTCTTTAACCTCGGAGGCGACCGCTTCCTTTTCGCCCTCGTAATCTTTAAGGGTCCTGACGATAAGATCAGCGATAACCGACATATCCTTTTCCTTCATGCCCCTGGTGGTCACTGCCGGAGTGCCCAGCCTTATACCGGAAGTAACTGTCGGCTTTTCGGGGTCAAAGGGTATGGTGTTTTTATTGCAGGTAATGAGTACCTCGTCAAGACGGTGCTGAGCGTCCTTGCCGGTGACACCGAAGCTGCTCTTGACGTCAACAAGCATCATATGGTTGTCAGTGCCGCCGGAAACAAGCCTTGCGCCTTTGTCAAGAAGACTGTCGGCAAGAGCTTTGGCGTTTTTTACGATCTGAAGCTGGTATTCCTTGAATTTCGGCTTAAGAGCTTCCTTCAGAGCAACGGCTTTTGCCGCGACTATGTGGCAAAGCGGACCGCCCTGCACGCCTGGGAATATGGATTTGTCGATGGCTTTGGCAATAGCTTCGTCCGTAGTGAGGATCATTCCGCCTCGAGGGCCTCTCAGCGTTTTATGAGTAGTTGTGGTGACTACGTGAGCAATGCCGACAGGACTTGGATGAAGACCTGCCGCCACAAGACCTGCCACGTGGGCAATGTCAGCCATAAGATAAGCTCCGACTTCGTCAGCGATCTCCCTGAGCTTTTTGAAATCGATAATTCTGGGGTATGCGCTGGCGCCGGAAACGATGAGCTTAGGCTTCACCTTAAGAGCGGTCTCTCTCAGCGCGTCATAGTCGAGCCTCTCGGTCTCTTTGTTGTAGCCGTAATGGACCACGTTGAACCATTTTCCGGAAATGTTAACAGGGCTGCCGTGTGTAAGATGTCCGCCCTGGTTAAGATCCATTCCCATGATAGTGTCGCCGGGGTTCAGTAGAGCAAAATATACGCTGATATTCGCGGAGGATCCGGAATGGGGCTGGACGTTGGCATAATCAGCTCCGAAAAGCTGTTTCGCCCTTTCTATGGCCAGATTCTCGCAAATATCAACGACCTCGCAGCCGCCGTAATATCTTCTTCCGGGATAACCCTCGGCATATTTGTTGGTAAGTACGGAGCCTGCAGCCGCAAGTACTGCGGGCGATACGAAATTTTCGGATGCGATGAGTTCGATCTTGTCCTGCTGTCTTTCCTTTTCGGCACGGATCGCGTTGTAGATATCGGGATCCTCAATTCTCAATTGCTCAAATATGTCCATCATGTCCCCCCACTCAAATAAAATAAATGATCATCCGTCGGGTGATTACCCGAATTTACTTATAAATATTCTCCGCCACCTCGGAAAGGAAGCCGTCAAGATCAAGCGTGACCTTATCCTCACAAGAGGAAAGCTTCACAAGATCACCTGTCATTCTTCCGCTGCCTACAAGCTCTATAGTCGCTTTTTCGGTCCTGTCTGCAAAATCGATCAAAAAAACGTTGCCGTCAAGTTCGCCCCTCTTGCGGAGAGCTCCTGTCCAAGCGAACAGTGTCGCAATAGGATTGGTCGAGGTGGCTTCTCCGTTCAGATATCTCTTGTAGTGCCTTGGTATCGTTCCGTGGGCAGCTTCATACTCAAAGCAGCCGTCGGGAGAGACCAGAACAGAAGTCATCATGGAGAGGCTTCCGAAGCAGGCGGCCAGCATATCCGAGAATACGTCGCCGTCATAATTCTTGCAGGCCCATACAAAACCGCCTTCCGAGCGAACTACTCTCGCAACAGCGTCATCGATAAGAGTATAGAAATAAGTTATGCCCGCCTCGTCAAATCTGTCTTTAAACTCATTATCGAATATCTCCTGAAAAATATCCTTAAAGCGGTGATCGTAGGTCTTTGAAACGGTGTCCTTCGCCGAGAACCAGAGATCCTGCTTCACTGAAAGAGCGTAATTCATGCAGGACCTGGCAAAGGAGGCAATGGACTTGTCCGTGTTATGCATGCCGAGAACGATACCGTCTGTATCCTTGAAATCATGCACCGGGATCTCCGTGGAAGTGCCGTCATCCTTTTTCAGGGTAATGAAGGCCTTTGAGCCCTTTTCAGCCTTAGTCTCAACAGCGGCGTAGATATCACCGTACGCGTGTCTGGCGATGACGATGGGCTTTTTCCAGCCCTTAACCATGGGATCGATGCCTTTAACGATAACAGGTGATCTGAAAACGGTCCCGTCAAGTATCTCTCTTATGGTGGCGTTGGGGCTTCTCCAAAGCTTCTTGAGACCGTATTCGGTGACTCTCTGAGCGTTTGGCGTGATGGTGGCGCATTTCACACCCACCTTCAGTCTTTTTATCGCCAATGCGGCTTCCTTAGTCACGCTGTCGTCGCTGGAATCTCTGCTCATGATGCCAAGGTCATAATACTCGGTGTTGAGATCGATATAAGAAGAAAGAACAATGTCCTTGATCTTCTGCCAGACCACTCTTGTCATCTCGTCACCGTCAAGCTCGGCGATCTTATTCATCTGAATTTTGTTTCTGCGGTAGTAAAGATCCCTGGCGGAAGCGGGGCTGTCAATGCCGGTTGCATTCTTTATCGGCGCGAATTCGTCCTCCCGTTTGATCCTGAAGGCGGTAACGTCGTCAATGTAATTGAAAATATCAAAAAGGAACATCTCCAGCTTAACGGAATCCGGCTTCTCAGGTTTGAAAAGTATGCCGTTTTCGTCAAGTCGCTCCACCTTCTTAATGTATCTGTGGTAGGGAAGACCGTTTCCTGCAACCTTCTCAAGGGCGGACTTTTTGAAGAGATAAATGCCTGCGTTGACGTCGCCGTAAACGAAGCTGCCGTCGGGATTAGACATATTGGCCATTTCGGGAGAGACTTCCGTATATTCTATAACGCAAGGCTTTCCGTTTTTGACGCAGTAAACACCTGCCTTCTCGTCGGGGCCTGTCTTCATAAGAGTCTTCGTAAGGCAGGACTTTCCGCTGGCAAGAGCGCAGCCAATAAAAACAGGGTCGCAAAGCCGGGCAAGGCAGTTGTCGATCTGGGAAATGTATACGAATTCGGCTTTTTTTCCGTCCTCCGAGTCGAGAACTCCGCCGGAGATGAGCGCGCTGAAGATGCCGCCGTTTCCGTCAGCGGCGGTGACCACCTTGTCTTTTGCGGCAAGCATCATATTGCCGTTCAGATCAAAAACAGGGATCATATTCTGGCAGAAGAAGCTGATCTTGTCCTTGGGATATCCGAAATAACCGTTCTCTTCAAAGAAGTCGCAGGTCCCCTTATGGTTGATTTCCGAGGTCATAATGAAGAGATGAACGTAAGCGCCGGTCTTCTTTGCCAGCTCTGACAGTTGATCCACCTGAAGTTCAAAAAGTGATTTGTGTGTGGGAAGCCCCATATCAAAAGTGCCCTTGGGTCCCTCGTGTCCGAGCCTTGAGCCCTGGCCCCCTGCCATGGTAACGGCTATAACGCCGCCGGCCTTTATGACTTCAATTCCCTTGTCATGGTAAGCCTTGTATTCAGCAGTGTTTTCCGATGGCTTTTCGATGACACTGATGGGCCTTATGTCGTCCTCGGAAATATCTTCGCCTGCGCCGGAGCCGGTTTTTGACAAGGCATTAAAAGACTTCTCGAAGTCCACGCTTTTTATGCTTGCGTATAATTTATCTCTGCCTTCTCCGTCAAGAACGTCCCAGTATTTCAGGAGGTGCTCCTGACCGTATTTCTTGGTAATATCAAGTAATTCACTATATTTGTCCATAACAGTATCAGTTCCTTGCGGACAGCACAACGTATCTCTTGGTGCCGCCAACGTTTTTATATGCGGGTCTGATGATCCTGGGATCCACAGTCAGTTCTTCGATCCTGTGAGCGCACCAGCCCGGAAGTCTCGCAATAGCAAATAAAGGAGTGTAAAGTTCCGGAGGAATGTTGAGCATTGAGTAGACAAAGCCTGAATAAAGGTCTACGTTTGCGCAAAGAATAACGTCTTTTCCCCTGAGCTCCGACATTGCCTTCGGAGTCAGTTTCTCGATGAGAGTGTAAAGATTGAATTCCTTGTGAACGCCTGTTGTAAAAGCAAGCTCCTCCGCCTTTTCCTTGAGCATTACGGCTCTCGGATCCGAAAGAGTGTAAACAGCGTGTCCCATACCGTATACAAGGCCGGTATTGTCGAAGGCTTCGCCCTTCAATATCTTCAGCAGATAATTGTAGACCTCATCCTCGTCGCCAATGTCATTTACGTGGTCCTTGATGTCCTCCACCATTGCCATTACCTTATGGTTGGCGCCGCCGTGCTTCGGACCTTTGAGGGAATTGATGGCGGACGCAACCGCGGCATAGGTGTCCGTTCCTGTTGAGCTGACGACTCTCATCGTAAAAGACGAGTTGTTTCCGCCGCCGTGCTCCGCGTGAAGCATCATGCAGAGATCAAGCAGCTCCGCCTCCTGTCTTGTGTAGGTCGAATCGGGCCTGATCATGGAAAGGAAGTTCTCGGATGTAGACAGCTCCGGATTGGGAGCGTGTATAACCAGGCTCTTGTTGTCAAAGTAATAAAGCTTAGCCTGGTAGGCGTAAGCCGCCATGGTGGGAAGCTGAGCGATAAGATTAAGGCTCTGTCTGATCACGTTGACAAGAGAGGTGTCGTCGGGATCGTCGTCATACGAATATGAAGCCATGACGGATCTGGCGATCTTGTTCATGATATTGCGGATGGGAGCCTTCATGATCATGTCCTCAGTAAAGCCAAAGGGAAGGAATCTGTGATTTGCAAGGTAATCCTTTAGCTCGGCAAGTTCCTTTTCATTGGGAAGGTGCCCTGTGAGAAGCAAAAAGCAGCACTCCTCAAAGCCGAATCTTCCCTCGGCCTGAGCGGCGTTCACAATATCATATACGTCGTACCCTCTGTAAAACAGACGGCCCTCCTCAAGTATCTTTTCTCCGTCCTCGGTGTGGTAGCCCCGTACGTCGCCGACTCTGGTCATTCCGACAACGACGCCTGTTCCGTCAGCGTTTCTGAGGCCTCTTTTCACATTATATTTGGTATAAAGCTGAGGGTCGTTGGTTTTGACCGCTCCCGCGCTTTCACAAAGACTCTCCAGAAAAGAATCATATTTATCAGTATCGGACATGGTTTCACCTCCTGCCGTCTTGATCAAGAATAATTCCTTGGATGTATTTTATCAGTAAACGATAAATCCAACCTTTTCGTAAACTTCTTTTATGGTTTTTTCGGCGTGCTCCCTTGCGATCCCGGCATTCTTTTTAAAGATGCCGTCAAGATATGCCTTATCCGCAATATACTCATTATATCTCTTTTGAATCGGATCCAGAGTCTCGGCAACGGCGCTGCCCACGGCGATCTTGAAATCTCCGTAGCGCTTGCCTTCAAATTCCTTCATTACCTCTTCCCTGGACATATCGTTCACTGAAGCGTAAATGTTGATGAGGTTCGAGATGCCGGGCTTTTCCGCTTCGTTGTAAACTATCTCGCAGCCGGAGTCCGTGACGGCTCTTTTGAATTTCTTCATGATAACGTCCGCGGGATCCGTAATGAGAATGAAATTGTTAACGTTTGTGTCGGACTTGGACATTTTTTTGTCGGGCTCCTGCAGGCTCATGATCTTGGCGCTGTTCTGCGGAATAAACGGCTCAGGAACAACAAAAGTGTCTCCGTAGATGTTGTTGAATCTTTCGGCAATGTTTCTGGCAAGCTCAAGGTGCTGCTTCTGGTCAACGCCAATGGGAACGAGATCCGTTTTGTAAAGCAGAATATCGGAGGCCATGAGCACCGGGTAAGTGAAAAGACCGCCGTTGATATTGTCCGCGTGACGCTGGCTCTTGTCCTTGAACTGAGTCATTCTGGAAAGCTCGCCGATGTATGTGTAGCAGCCCAGGATCCAGGAAAGTTCGGCGTGACAGGGAACGTGAGACTGCATAAAAAGCACGTTCTTATCCGGGTCAAGTCCGCAGGCAAGATAAAGAGCCAGAAGCGCATAGGATCTTTCTCTGAGATCCGCAGGGTTCTGTCTTACGGTAAGCGTGTGCATATCAACAACACAGTAATAACAGTTATAGCTGTCCTGAAGCTTTCCGAAATTTCTGAGAGCGCCAAGGTAATTGCCAAGGGTCAAAGAACCTGAGGGCTGTATTCCGCTGAAAATAATTTTTTTATTGGGATCCATCGCCAAAACTCCTTTGCTGGTCCGGGATAAATTTTTATTATAATATTGTGAAGCAATAAATTCAATATCTTTTGAAAACTAAACACAACAAAAAAGCCGGTCGTTTTAACACAAATGACAAAGCATCAGACCGGCTGAAAGTCATTTTTCATTACGAAAAAATATCATCTCTTGTTATTCGGATCATTGTCTTAGGCTGCTCAGGACCTTTTCTCTCCTCTTTTCAGCAAAATACACGCCTGAAAAACCGCATATGATCAGCGGGACAAGAAAAGCGGCAAGGTCCATCGGCGAAGGATGGGCGGTTATGTTGCCGAAATAGAAATAGGCGTAATGCACCACGGGAACCGCGCAGAGGATGAAGCAAACTATAAGAAATACGACGTTAGGCTTTTTTCCCCTCCTTAAAAACACAGGAATAGTTAAAACGCCAAAGACAGCCGCAAAGGTCAGAAGTCCCTGGGATATGCAGTTGATCATGACTCTTAAATCACCGTCGTCCCTGTCAACAGGTTTTCTGGAAAGCTCAATAACAGTCCTGGCAAGTCCGGAAACAATAAACAAACCGACGAACAGTATTATCGCAAATATCGCGAACAGTATCATGAATGCCTTGGCGGTCTTTATTCTTTTTTCACAGCTTGAAATATTTTTGATATTGACTTTCTCCTTGGCAATATCAGTATAACCGCCCTTTTCACGCTTATAGGCGGCTTTTGCGGCATCAAGCTTTTCATATCTTATTTCGGAGCCGGCGCAAATGAACGCAAATACTGAAAGACACAAGAATGCCGCAAGGTTAATTAAGTAATAAGCGTTGAAAGGCAAAAGATTTGGAAGACCGTCCCGGAAGCCCGAGAAGGCTTTGAGATAAACAGAATTGGATGACCAGAAGCCAAAGACCGCACCCATCGCGCCGGCAACACCCAGTGCAATGCAAAGGAACATACGCATATTTCTGAAAAATATCTCGTGCTCGTCCTTTTTCAGTGAATCTTCGGATCTTACATTCGCATTAAAATTCCCCGGAACGTTTTCGTACATAACAGTGTCTCCCGATCATCAGTTCTGTTCTATTTTATCAAAACAAAACGATAAATGAAACATCATGATCATCAAACTTCGGTAAAATTTTAAATAATATTTCAACTTTTTCTGGTCAACTTGAATTCCGGCAGCTTCTGTGTTATCATTGGCGCGTAGACAAGTGATTTAAGGTTCGTATCCTTTGCCGAAATAAAGGTACATTCTTTTGCCGGAGGACATGATGGGCGAAAAATCCTTTGAGATCAACGGAAATTCCGATGAGGAGATCCTGGAATACGAGCTTCAGGCCGACAATGACGCAGGAACCGAGGACGTGATCATCACTGAGGAAGTGGTAGCCATAGTCGCGGGTCAGACCGCAATATCTACTGACTACGTCGCTTCCATGAGCTCAACCGTTGCTGGAAATATAGTTGAATCCTTTGGCGTTAAGAATCCCACCAAGGGCGTAACCGTAAGGACCAAGGACGGAAAGGTGATACTCGACCTTTACGTGATCGTAAGGTACGGCGCCAAGATATCCGACGTTGCCTGGAACATACAGGAAAACGTGAAAAAAGAAGTTGAAAATATGACCGGAGCCGTTGTGGATTCCGTCAACATTCATATTACAGGCGTTGATTTCTCGCCAAAGCCAAAGAAAAAGGCTTGATTTCACAGACAAAGGCCCGGGATGACTTCCCTCAGGAGGAATTTATGAATACATTTTTCAGGATAACCGTTGCGATCTACGCATTTATTTCCACCGTCATTTTCGCGGTGGTCATGATATCACCCTTTGGCGAGAAGAAGCTTATGTCATTCCTTCTGGAGCGTGCGGAGATCAATCTTTACCAGTCCAACAGATACGACGTGCTTGTATTTATTATCGGTCTTGTGTTCGTGCTTGTGAGCATCGCCATACTTTCCAGCGGTATCAGGGGCAAAAGATCCTCAAAATACATTTCAAGAACAAATGACGGAGGCACGGTCAATATTTCCGCCGCGTCCATCGAAAACATTGCCCTGGCAATGTCCAAAAGATTTCAGGGAGTAAAGGACGCCAAAGCCAAAGCCCTTTTCAACAAAAACGAGCTCAGTATCTCAATTAAGCTTCAGGCCTACACCGACGTGAATCTTCCTGAGCTTTGCAAGGGGATCCAGGAGAGAGTAAAAGAATCTGTCGAAAGTTCTACGGATATCAAAGTAAACAACGTTACCGTAAACGTGGAAAACGTTTCGCAGCAAGGGGAATAATCGTATCATTCCGTTATTTATCATTGACGCTTTTAAAGGCGGGAGGCTGAGTTATGCTTCGCAAGATCTACAAATTCTACAGAAAATATCACTTCTGTATAAACGGCGCTCTGATAGGACTTATCACGGGTCTTATGCTGGTGTTTTTCGGAATACTTAAAACCATTGTTATATTGGCGTGTATCTATGCCGGATATTTTATCGGCAAGAAGTTGATGCAGGACAGAGACTTTATCAAAAAGCTTCTTGACAGGATACTGCCGCCCGGTTCATACAGATAATGCCCAAAAATATTTGCCGGCTTTTTTTATTTTTTTAGTATTACGATATTGATTGTTTGCATACTGTTTTCGAACTCCCCGTTGTCTGCTCCTTTAACAGTCGAAACATTAAAATGAACGGTCAAACAACTGATAAAGGGTATTGACGACATGAGACCATACAAACGGGGCTTTACTATAGTCGAACTGGTGATCATAATGGCTGTTATAGCCATACTTGCCGCTGTTCTGATCCCCACCCTCTCGGGAATGATCACCAAAGCCAACTACAGCAAAATGATCAGCGACTGTACCAATGCCCTGATACAGTACAAAACCGAAAATCCGTTAAGCAACGTTCAAAGCGGAAACGACAGGTATTCTTCCGCGTATTTTATTGTCAAAAACAAAGATAGGCTTTATTATTTCATGTCAGGCTCTGAAAAGAACATCACAGAGATATCGGAGGTGGACCTTCCGGATTTTTCAGCCTGCGCCTACGCGGACCTTTACATCGGAAATCCCATAGAACTTGCAGAGGACGAGCGTATATCACAGATTGTAAACTATTACAGGATCGACGACCTCAGCTATAAATGCAGCGTTTATTTTCTTGCAAGCCCGTTTGACGAAAACGGTATAAAGTCAATTTTCATCGTTACGGATTTTGCCAAGGAATACTATTTCCTCAATGAAGATTATTATACGTTGACAAAGCTTTCAGACGTTGTCTTAAACGAAGAAAGAGCGCCTCATATCGATCCGGAAACCGGATATATAGAAGATCAGAACGGTATAAGATATTCATCAAAACTCGACGGGACCTCAGAGATCGCAGGTTACGTCGGAACTTCCGGTGAGCTTGTGATACCGAGGTATTCGCCGGACGGTAAGCTGGTCACGTCCATCGGCCTTAGCGCCATAGAGGCCAACAAGAACGTTGTCAGCGTCGTACTTCCCGAGGGGCTTACGACCGTAGGCGGAAGAGCTTTCTATAATTGTTCAAATCTCGAGACTGTTTCATTCCCTTCAACGCTGGAGAATCTGGAGAGCGCATCTTTTTACGGCTGCAACAGGCTATCCGGAGTTACGCTGCCTCAGTCATTGAAACTGATCTCAAAAATGACATTCTGCGGGTGCCCTGCCGTTTCTGATCTTGTTCTTCCGGTAAACGCCACATTGAAATCAGGATGCCTGGCAGGTGTCAAGGGTTTGACCTTCGCCGGAGACAACGCATATGAAACGGACAAATACAAGATCGACGGCAACTGCCTGATCGATAAAACAACAGGAATTCTGATATCGGGAAATACGGAAAGCGTTATCCCCACGGACGGTTCGGTGACAACCATTGGAGAGAACAGTTTTTCATACATCCGAAACAAATATCAGCTGAACATTCCCCAAAGCGTCACAAAGATCAGTGAAAACGCATTTTACGGCAGCGGCGTTACAGAATTGACCGGCGGAGAAGCATTGAGGGCCCTTGGTGACTCCGCATTCTGCGACTCCGGACTTACGGCGTTTACATTATCATCCTCCATCGAAAGTATGGGAATTTCCGTGTTTTCAGGATGCTCAAATCTTAAACTGACCATTGAAAACGGGATCATTATCGACAACAGTATTTCAGGCGGTTTGAAAGAGATAGTGATCCGGGATGACAATCCGGATTACAAAAAAAGCGGTTCTGCGATAATAAAAAGATCAAACAATACGATAATAACGTCGGAAAAACAGTACGCATTTCCCTCCGAGCCCGGTGAATATATCGTTGGGCAATCCGCATTCGCAGTTTGCGCCACTCCGGAAAATTACGTCCTGCCCGAGAGCATTAAATACTTAGGGAACAATAGTTTTTCAAGGATCACAAGCAAAACAATAAAGGTAACGGAAAACGTGGAATCCATCGGCGCCGCGGCTTTTTCCTTCTGCTACGAGCTGATATCCATAGAAATAGCCTGCCCCATAAAGATAATTGACTCATTGACCTTTAGAAATGACAGGAAGCTGACCGAAATAAAACTGCCAAAGACCATCGAACTTATATCCTCCAACTGTTTCATGGAATGCGTCAGTTTAAGCAGGATCTATTTTGAGGGCACGCGGAATCAGTGGAAGGCGATACAGTTTGAGCCCGGATGGAATTCCGATCTTCCGTCATACACCGTATACTGTTCGGACGGAGAGTTGTCGATGATCAAATCTTAAGCAAAATATTTACATAACAAAACTGCCCGCCGATCGGAATTCCTGCGGCGGGCAGATCTTTTTTATTATAAGATCAACAA
>JAGCZO010000162.1 GCA_017959965.1 Clostridia bacterium
GCCGATCTTGTAGGTGCCGTCAAGGTCAACCACCGCGGACATATCCGCGACTCTGGTCTCAGACATGGTGTACCATGCAAGGCTCTGATCGAGATTGGTGGGATCCAGATCAAAAGCGTCCAGCAGGCCGTCCACCAGGTTCTCCACCTGGAACCAGCCGGGGTTGACAACGTTGCCGCAGGAATCGTCTTCGCTGTAGGTCTCGACGAACTGTTCGAAAGCAAGGTTGTTTCTGTCGGGGAACGCAATGCCGCCTTCTGCGAACGAGGCGACTGTTCCCATTGTGAGCGCCAACGCGATGGCGGCAATTATCGAAAGGATCTTTTTCATGATCAATCAAACTCCTTTTGAATTATTACTGATTATTTGTTGACCTTATGGAAGCGATGGACCTCGTATTTTTCGTTCTCATCAAACTTCTCGCCGGTCTTCTTTCCGGTTTTTTCGTCGATAATATATCTGTCGTAAAGCTTATTGATACCGTCGTCCACAAATATCTTCTCCGGCGGCTCAAGAAGCTTCTCGGGGTGTCTCAGGAACCTCATAAAGATCCTGGCGCTTTCCGAATAGTAGTGGCCGTCGCATATTCTTTCGTCTCCGACGATCTTGAAGCCCATAAAACGTCTCTTCACGACGTTTCCGTTCTCGTCCGTGGTCACCACCGTGCGCTTTTTACCTATAGCGAGGAACAGTGACGTGGTGCCGAACTCGTAGATGTGGTGGTAGATCGGCTCAATGCCAATGGAGCCGATGTTGGTTATAAAGAAACTTGTGTGGAAGGGGCTCACTTTGTTCATAAACTTGGGCATGCAGTTCTTCTTGTCCATGAACATCAGTGTGTTGATAACGAATTTCACGAGCCAATGGGGCAGATGGCCGATGATGTCCACGGTGTCGTCAGTCCCGTTGGAATGCTCCACGACTTTATTCTCTTCAACGATCTTCTTGAACGCGTCGACAACGTCGTAGACCGTGCCGTCAAGAGGCAGCTCCGGCTTCACAAGGGTATCATCGCCCTTCACGTGAACGCCTTTTTTCACCATCATTGAAATGCAGAAATGATTTCTGGCATATATTTTACTGTCAACAACAAATCTGTTCAGATAGGGGCGCTGGGAATAGGTCCTCAGTATCGCGGCAATGATGATGTGGTAGAGCGAAATGCCCGGGATGTCCTCCTGGTGCTTGCGCATGAACTCTTCTATGGCGGTGATCTCAACGTCATCCTCGTAATAGACCTGGGAGTCGACGCGGGTCTTCATTATATAGGGGATGAGCAGAGCGGGGCCCGTGATCTTTTTCACACGGTAGCCGTCATATCTGTCGCCAAGCTTTCTTGATAATTTCATTTTTTGTTCTCCCTTTAGAGTAAAGTGTATTTTTCACCATTATTCCGTCTTTCAGAAGCAGATGAAAGCGATCTCCGGGACCGTTCCCAGTCTTACCGGCAACAGGCTCTGGCCCAGTCCGCAGGTGATGTAAAGCCTGTTATTTTCACAGTACTCATAAAGGCCGTAAACGAAGCCTTTTCTGGGCAAGCTGTCATCTCTCAGCAGTTCAAATTCCAGATTAAAGGGAATATATACCTGCCCTCCGTGGGTGTGTCCCGCCAATGCGACACTGTATTTTCCGCCCTTTTTCACTGCCTCAGAGACGTGCTCCATTATATCAGGGTTATGCATCAAAAGCAATAACTTGTCCTTTTCGCCGGCCTCCGAAAGGGCCTTTTCGAAGGTCCCGATATACCTGTTTTTATCGCCAATGAGCTTCTCGTCAAACCCCGCGGCAACGATCCTGGATCCGCTCCCTTTGAGCTCAACGGATGCGGTCTCGTTTCTCAGCACCTTGATGTTTCCGCCGCAGCTTTCCACCTCCCTGAAGTACTCCTGTATCTTCAAGGGGTCCTTTTTGCACACGTAGGACACGTCGTGGTTGCCGGGCACCACAAGAATGGGTACGCCTTTAAGACTTTCCGACAGCTTCTTCATGAAGGCAAGCATGGCAGTCTTTCCCTTGGCGTTCTGGCAAAGGTCCCCGGTGACCGCAATAAGGTCGCAGTCCTCCTTGGCGAGGGTGTAAATCACGTCGTCGGTATTCACGTAAAGCATGGGAAAATGAAGATCGGATATGAGGCCAATGCGGCAAAGCGGCAAAACCTCTTCATCTTTTTTGTCGCTATTTGCCGGGGGATAGGCGTCCGTTTTTTGGTCTGTTCTCTTGTTTTTGCGCAATTTTGCGGGCTTTTTGACTTCGGCATACCTGTCGGCGTAAAGTCTTGTCACCTTCAGCTTCTTTGTCTGCATGAAGCACGCAGTAAAAACGATCGCCGCCGCGGCAATGACGCCTACGGCAACGGTCGCGACTGCGGCGGCTGTTGAAACAAGCAATTCCGAATACATAGTCCCTCAATTGCGAATTAAAGGCAGACCTTGGGGGCCGCCTTTAGAAATGTCGGTTTGCCCGGGCCTCAGTGTGACCTGATCCCGGTGAGATTATTTCCGGAAAATCATTTTTTCCCCAGTATTTTCTTTTCCTCGTCCGTAACGAAAATGGACCGTTTTCTCCATATCACGGCGCCGATGACTATTCCGATCCAGATCCCGGCCACGATGGCTACAATAGCCCAGAACACCACTGCGCCTATCGGCACAGGGTCTGTTCCCGAAAGGCCTGACTGATCTCCTCCCGGTTTTTCCGGAATTATCACCTCAGGGGTCGAGTCTGAAACGACCGCGGTGGGAGCGGGAGTTCTTACAGGCGTTGGAGTTGCGGGCGTGGGGGTTTCCAGCTCCGCCATTGTGGGCGTCGGTGTGGGCGACGGGGTATCCGTGGGCGCTATTGTGGGCGACGGAGAAGGCGTTTCCGTGGGAACGGGGGTGTCCTCCGGTCCCGGGGTGGGCGTAGGCTCCGGCGTGGGGCTTGGCGTGGGCGTTGGCGGCACGTAGCGTTCTATAGTGAACAGAGAGGTGGGTATAGTTACGTTGGTCCCGTTCTCGGTATAGCTGCCCGCCAGCTGGATCTTGGTCTCGTCCTCGCTCCCGATGGAGCATCTGAGCATGGCAATAACTGCTTTTCCCGCGGCAGTGGTGAAATAACCGGCGTCCGAGGAAAACTCGATCACCAGGACCCCCGGGGTGCGGCTCGTGCGTATGTCAAAGCCCGGGCCCGGCTCCAGGAAAATGACGTCAAGGCCCCTGATGGTGGCCGTTATTTTACCGTTTACCTTTTTCCCGGCGGCAAGAGGCGATATGGATATCTCGAAATTGATATCCTCGCCAACGTCGTAAACGCCCTCCGGCCACTCGGCAAGGAACCTGGCTCCGTCGGCGTAGGAATTGCCGCTGAAAAGTCCCGCGAAGGCCGCCAGAAGCAGCGCGGCGAAAAAAAGAGCGGCTAAAACAAGTCCGGTCTTTCTGCTTCGAGCTGTTCGGTTGCCGTTTCTCTCAGTCCTTTTCTTCATCCCCGAGGATCCCTTCACAAACAAATTCGCCTTTTTCCCAGATGACCCGCACCTTTACGGGCAACGTGCATTTTATCGTAATCTCCGGTTTTTCGCAAGTATCGCCCCGGCCTGCGCAGTAAAGATCGATGATATTGGCGCCAAGCCGGTAGCCTTTTATTCCGTGAGCGTCTGTCAAAAAGACTCTCCACTCGACAGTTCCGTCGCTTTTCGGCTTTATACCGAAAACGTATTCGAAAAGTATTGCAACAGGGCCCAATCCCGACCATCCCACGAAATCGCTTTTGGCGGGACTTCCGGGTCCGGCTTCCTCGGGAGCGTAGTTTTCGTAGATCGAGCCGTATTTCGCAAAGGCTTCCGTCACCGCGGCAACGTAGTTTTTCGCGATCTCATGGGCCTTTTCGTGCATCCCGTACTTCTCCAGACCCTTCAGCACCATGTAATTTGTGGGCGCCCAGACGCCTCCCAGCCAGTAGCCTCCGTCCGCTCTGTAGTGAGGATCGTCCTTCGGAAGCGTGGGTATCATGACAGGCCTTTTGAACTCCCCTTCGTCATCAAGGTGGGCCGCGAAGGCTTTTGCCCTGTCCTCCGGGACTATGCCCGCAAGCAGCGCCCAGTACGCGCCAATAGTTTTCACGCCTGTGGTCTTCCCCCTCCTGTCGGTGTCGTAGTAGAAGGAGGTCTTTTCGTCCCACATGCGTTCATTCACAATATTATTTATATTTTTACATTCTTCTTTAAGTTCTTTCACAAACGGTTCGCTATCCCGCCCCAGTTCCTTTGACATGGCGATGAGAGTTTCCGCGCTCAGGCAGGCCTGGGAGGTGGCGTCGATCCAGCTCATAAAACCGTGGGAAACAGTGGGCTCGTACCCCTTTTGGCGGGGCTGGTTGTCCATCCCGCAGGCAAGTCCGCAGCTGAAATAGCTTCCGTCCTGCCAGGACCTGTTGTTCCTGACCCAGCGGTGGTAGGCGCAGAGAGGGTCGAACACTTTGGCAAGTCTGTCCTTGTCTCTTGTTTTCAGATAGTGCTCCCACTCTGCCCAGGGAAGAACGTTGGGGCCCGTTGAAGCAGGGTCGTCTCTCGTGAACTGAGCTCCGTCCTGATCCTCACAGATCTCCCGGCAGATGAAGCCGTCCCGGTGCTGGTGGGAATAAAAGTTGTCAAGGGTGGCCTGAAAGTCGAAAATGTGGTCCGCGTAAGACGTGAACATCATAATAAAGGAGGAATCCCACATGAAAAGGTAGCCGTTGAAGGCGGTGTCGATGAAATCCGACACGAATCCCGCCTCCCGTTTTGCCTTTTTGAGATTTCCGAATGCGATCTCAAAGGCCTTCATGTAGCAGTCCGTATCAATGTTGTGACCTTCCCGGAAGGGTACCGGCAGCAGATGCTTTATTTCCCGGAAATCCGGCAGGGGCTTCCGGGCTTTTTCCTCATCGTACGCTTTGTCTCCGAGAAAAAAAGATTTCCCGGAAATACCGCAGTCGTCGGCAAAAAGGTCGTCGTTTACTTTGAAAAGCTTGCCCATGGTCAGCCCTCATTCTCCTTTTCTTCGGGGATCACGTCTGTTTCCGGCGCGCCCCGGGTCAGTGCCTCATAGAGCCTGAAGGTCTTTTTCTTCAGAAATACCACAAGGTAGAACACAAAAACAAGAACTCCGAGGACCGCGGTTATGACGATGGTGGGCACGTCCCACATCTCGCCGGAGCCAACGGTATCCACCAGCATGCCGCAGAAATTGTATACCGCGTGGAGAACGATGGGGACCGTTATATCGCCTGTTATGAGCATGCAGACGGCGCACATTGCCCCGATAAGAGCCGAATAGCCCACCTGCCTCAGCACGCTTCCTATGCCCGCACCCTGTATAAGGTTGAAAAGGTGGTATAGTCCGAACACGCAGCTCGTTGCCGCAACGCAGAAGAATATCTGGAGCCTGGACTTGCATTTCCTGAGGAAATAGGGAAAAAGCACGCCTCTGAAGGCCAGCTCCTCAAAGGCCCCCACGGCAATGCACTCAAGCGCGAACAGGACCACCCAGATCCAGGTGTCGTCCACCCTGCACCTGCCGACGGCAAGGGAGATGATGGGCATATTGTTCACCGCCACCATCAGCGCCGGGATCACAAGCAGAAGGCTCCCGAGGTAATCCTCAAGAGGCTTCCTGTCACAGACCCTGTCCCCTGACTCCGCAAGCACAGTCAGGAAAAAAAGCGCCGCCAAGGTCCTGGTGATCAGCACGTTCAGGATCATATTGTGCCCCTCGTCAGGCACCAGCTTCACTTTGAACATCTCCAGGGCGACAAACGCCAGAAGTCCCGTCGCCAATA
>JAGCZO010000163.1 GCA_017959965.1 Clostridia bacterium
CTGTGCTGATCATATATTACCTTCTGGGCCTTATCAGAAAGGAATCGGTTAAAACCACGGCAAGGAACATTTTTCTTCTGGCCTCCAGCCTCATCTTTTACGCGTTCGGAGGGATAAACGAGCTCCTGCTCTTTGTGGGTCTGATAGCTCTGAATTTCTTCGCGGGAATTATCATGGGGGGCGTCGATCCCGAAAAGAAAAGGGGAACAAGACGCGCCGTATTCATTGTGACGCTGCTGCTCAACGTGGGACTTCTGGTATTTTTCAAATACACCACGATGTTCATCAGCATGTTCAATATGTTCAAGGCCAGCGGCAGCTTCGGCGAGGCGATGAACGGTCTTCTCAACTTTAGCACCGGCGTTGTCGCGGAGGGCGTCCTCAAGGTCGTAATGCCATTGGCGTTCTCGTTTATTATATTCCAGTCGATCTCCTATATTTCCGACGTCTATCTTCAGAAGATCAAACCCACCAGAAATATTCTGACCTATTCGCTTTACATGACGCTGCTTGCCCAGCTCACCCAGGGACCGATCATGAGATTCGGAAATCTGGGAAGCCAGATCGAGAGCAGAGAGCACACCCTTGACGGGTTCATGAACGGCCTCAGGAGATTTATCTACGGCCTCGGCAAAAAGGTTCTCATTGCCAATGTGGTGGCGGTAGGCGTCGACAAGATCTTCAACTCCACGAAGACCTATATGGACGTGAGCAAGATGGGCGCGCCGATAGCCTGGCTGGGCATCTTCCTTTACACGATCCAGATCTATTACGACTTTTCCGGCTACACCGACATGGCCATCGGCGTCGGAGGCATGCTGGGCTTCAAGATCGACGAAAATTTCAACTACCCTTACACCGCATTTTCCGTACAGGAATTCTGGCGCAGATGGCACATCTCTCTGTCGACCTGGTTCAAGGATTATATCTACATCCCTATGGGCGGAAGCAGATGCAGCAAGGCAAGGGCCTGCTTCAACGTGGCGGTGGTCTTCTTTGTGACGGGCATCTGGCACGGCGCCAACCTGACCTTCATCGCCTGGGGCCTTATCTTCGTCGTTATGAGCATTATCGAGCGGCTGTTCCTGGGGAAGCTCCTTGCAAAGAACCCGGTGAAGCCCCTGAACTGGCTTTACACCATCCTTGTGGTGATGATCGGCTGGGTGTTCTTCAGATCCGACACGCTTGCCTTCGCGGGAAGCTACATCGGACAGATGTTCTCCTTCAAGGGCTCGGAGGCGGGCTACTCCGTGCTTTCGTACCTGAACCTTGAGATCATACTCGCGCTGATATTCGGCATTATTCTCTGCGGCGCCCTCCAGAGGCCGCTGTCGGGACCTTTCTCGAAAATAAAGGATAAAAAGGCGGTCAGGATCATCGAGCTGGTGTTCCTTGCTCTCGTATTCGCGTTCTGCCTTATAAAGATAGTCGGAGGCTCCTACGCACCTTCGATCTACCAGAATTTCTGAGGGGAGGTGCAGGCGATGAAAAACGACAAAGGAAACAAAATAATATCAATTGCCGCCATCTGCTTCTTCGCACTGGTCATCTCGCTGATCTGGATATTCGGACTGGCGGGCATGGACGCTGAGCCCGACCCGGATTCCGGAGAGATCAGGATCCTGGCGGAATTCCCCACGGAATTCACAAACGACTATTTCGCAAAGATCAACACCTACGCCAACGACCATTCGCCGATGAGAAACAGTATCATCTCATTGATGAACAACATGGACAGAGGCGCCAAAGAGTTCTACGACGAGCACATAAACGCTCCGCTCTACGAGCTGATATCCAAAGCCAACGCCACCCCTGAACCTTCGGCAACGCCGTACGTGACGCTGGCCCCCGACGAGACGCCGAGTCCTACGCCGGAGCCTTCTCCGACGCCTGACTTCAGCGGACTGTTCGGAGAAGATACCGACGAGCCTTACGAGGATACCACGGAGCCGCCGGAGACCGAAGCGCCTACTTCCAAACCTGAAGAAACACCCACCGACGCGTCTTCTTCGCCTACAGCTACGTCAAAGCCTACCGCCCGGCCGACCGCTGTTCCGACGCCTGAGCCGACTCCGGATCCGGAGCAGCGCAAGGAATACGTAGCGGGCACGCTTGATTCCATCATCATCGGCGACGTGAAGAACTTCGGACTCGGAGACGGCAGCGGTTCCGCCAAGCTTGACGAGTACGGCAGGACCGTTGACAACAGCAGTCAGAGATACGATCATATCGTCCTGCGCGGATGGACGGGATTTACCGAGATTATTGAGTCTTACGGATACAAGATCGGCGCGGAGGATCCGGTTTTCAGCGTTGATTTCTTTACTCCTGAGGAGGACGCCGTAAGAACCGTCGGAGGAGAGTACGCCAGAAGATTCAACATCACCGTGCCGGTGGAGGGGATCGTTGGCGAGACCAGGATCCTTGTCGTCGTCAAACTGGCTTCGGGAAAGATCGCTTATCTCGAAAGCGCCTATGGCCCCGGATGCGACACTTCCTTCACGTACCTGGGCATGCCTGAGCCCGAAATACCCGCCGTCATAAGCGCGGACTCTGTTTCCGTCGAAAAGGGCAGTGACGTTTTGCTTGAGGTACCCTTCGATTCGAATAGTTATTTGACGGTGATCCTTGAGGGCCCGGCGGCAGACGCTATTGCCTCGCAGAAGAGCCCCGAATCGGGTGTGGCCATTATTCTGTCCGAATCCGCGGTGCGCTTCGACGCCAGAGCATTTGACGCATTGGCGGCAGCTCTGAGATCGGGACAGGATCTCACTCTTTCGGTAAGAGAGGTCTCCGCCGATGATCTGGACGGAGGCGAAAGGTTTGCCATCTCTGAAAAGATCGTGGCAATGATCGTATCGGCGGAAGCGTACGCCGGCGGCACTCAGGTGCACAGCCTGGGCGGAGGCAAAGCGGAGATAACTGTCCGTTATTCAAAGCCCAGCGACGTTGACGGCGCCAACGTGAAGGTCGCTTACGTAGCCACCGACGGCACGTTTGAAACTGTTAAATCGTCATACTCCGACGGCACGGTGACGTTCTGTACGGATCATCTCTCTCACTTTGTCGTATACTTCGGCGACGGTGAACAGGATCCCGAGGAGACCGAGACGCCCACAGCCACGCCGGATCCGGGCTCATCCACCTGCGAGCATGACTTTGGCGATATTACGGTCAAAACAGAACCCACCTGCAGCAGAAAGGGCGAGGGAGAACAGGTGTGCAGGCTCTGCGGCGAGGTGAAAAAGGTACAGATCCCGGCTCTCGGACACGACTACGTGCTTATTAGGGAACAGGAGGCTTCGTATGCCCACGACGGCTACGTTCTTGAGAGATGCTCAAGGTGCGGAAACGGAAAAGTGAGCAATATCGTTCTGAGAACGAGCCTGCCGGGCTTCTACAACGGCAGACTGCCGATCTCCCTCGAAAAGGCGGGCTTTAAAGGCATCCACGACTGGTATTTCTACTCCGGAGACAACAGCATCGGCTATTTTCAGGGCGACAATATACTGTCGGAAGACCGGTGCAGAGAGTGGACAGAGACCTACGAGGCGCTGCAGAGAGTGTGTGAAAAGAAGGGCATAACCGTTGCGTTCCTGATTCCGCCCAACAAGGAGCAGGTCTACGGAGAGTATATGCCTTCGGGAGTTAAGGTGATCGATGACTCACAGAAGAGGGAGCCTCTCTACCTTGAATACCTCAAGAAGAGCGGCAGCACGATCCATTACGTTTACCCGCTTTCGCAGCTGAAGTCCGCCAAGATCCTTTACGAGACATACTATCAGCAGGATACCCACTGGAACAACGTGGGCGGCTTCGTCGGTGTTATGCAGGTCTATTCTTCAATAGGCATGCCGACGACCGGTCTCCAGAACGTTGACGTCATACCCGGCGACATGTCCGGAGGCGATCTCGTCAACCTCGGCGCGGGACCCGCGACCCTTTACACGTCGTACTCGGTCAATTACAAACCCGAAGTAAACTGCAGACAGACGTTCATGTACTCCAATAACGTCACGGGAGGCAACGAGACTCCCACGACCGAGCTGAGAATACTCGAATCCGACGCAAAGACCACCAGAAAAGCCGTTATCGTGGGCGACTCCTTCAGACATGCGATTGCGGGCTATATCGCCAAGGACTACTGCAAGGTCACCGTTGCTCACAGAGGCGACTTTGACACCGTCTCCAACTACGTACAGACCGAAGACGGCACGGTAAGTCTCTGCGGCGAGACCATTCTTAAGAATGCTCTGAGCGAGCTCAGATACGGGGATCTGCTCCTTGTCATGGCGGTGGAAAGATATGACTCAAGCAACGTTGAGATCGCGGGACGTATTGCCGATTATCTCGCAAATTTGCCGAAAAGATGATGCTTTGAAAAAGAGCGGCTGATCCGTTTTTAAAGTTTGTCCCCCGGTCTGCGGCAGCAACGCCTGCGCTCCGGGGGTGAAGTTTTTATGTTTGACGTGAAACACGGGAGAAAGAAGAAAATGAAGATCGCATTTGCCGGCGGCCCCGCGCTGGAAAGGGTATATACGAAGGAAACTGTGGAAAGGATCGCGTCCCTTGCGGGGGAAGCTCCTGTTTTCGGCGGTTCCTTACCGGGCGACTGCGAGGCGGTCTTTTCAACATGGGGAATGCCTTCTTTTACTAAAAAGGTCATTGCGGAAAGCTTCCCTGCGCTCAAGTACGTATTCTACGCGGCCGGCAGCGTTCAAAGCTTCGCAAGACCTTTCCTCAGGCAGGGAGTGAGAGTTTTTTCCGCATGGCATGCCAATGCAGTCCCGGTGGCCGAGTTCACCGTTGCCCAGATCGTTTTGTGCGGCAAGAGATATTTCGACGTATTCACGGGGGCAAAGGCCTCGCCCCGGGGGAACTTCGGAGCCAAAGTAGGGATCATAGGCATGGGTGCTGTCGGCAGACTTGTCTGCGATATGCTTAAAAGCTATAAGCTTGACGTCTGCGCCTACGACAAGTTCCTCTGGGCGGAAGAATTCGAAAAGCACGGCGCGAAAAGGGCTGATCTTGAAACGATCTTCAGGGAGTGCGACGTGATATCGAACCATCTTGCCGACAATCCGGACACACGGGGCATGCTGGGCGGTACGTTGCTGAGCCTGATGAAGCCTGACGCGTATTTCATAAACACAGGACGGGGAGCCCAGGTTGACGGCGACGGACTTTTCGAAGCCATGAAGGCGTTTCCGGAAAGGACGGCGCTGCTGGACGTGACGTGGCCGGAGCCGCTTCCGGAAGGTCATAAGCTTCTTTCGCTTCCCAACGTGATAGTTTCGCCGCATATCGCAGGCAGCCTCGGCAGCGAGGTCTCCCGCATGGGGGAGTATATGCTTGAAGAATTTGAAAGAATAATCAGAGGCGGGGAGCCTCTTTACGAAGTAAATGAACGGCTTCTTGAGGTGCTCGCTTGAAAACGGGACTTGTTTCGGTCACGTTCCGCCGGCTGACGCGGCAGGATATAGTTAAGCTTTGTGAGAAAGCCGGCCTGGAGATGATCGAATGGGGCGGCGACGTTCACGTGCCGGCAGGCAACCCATCCGCCGCGGCGGAAGCGGCCGTACTGTGCGAAAGGGCGGGCATCGTTCCCCGGGGCTACGGAAGCTATTACAACGCCGCCGATGACCCGGAACTGTTTAGACCGTCTCTTGTTTCCGCAAAGATGCTCGGCGCGAAATATATCAGAATCTGGGCCGGGAGAGGCCTTGAATACAGTGAGACCGCCGAAAAGAACATTGCCGCCGCGGTGGAAGCCTCGGCCCGTGATGGGATAAAGATCAGCCTTGAATGTCACCGGGGAACGATGACAGAAAATGCTGATATTGGCGTAAAACTGGCAAAAAACACAGGCTGCATGCTTCACTTTCAGCCCAATCCGGATATTGACTTCGATGCGGATCTTGACGTGCTCAAAAGGTATGCTCCCTACCTTTGTGCGGTCCACGTTTTCGCTTGGGAACAGGCGCTGCGCGGAGGCGTGAAAACCGAGGAAAGGCTTCCTCTCAAAGCCCGGAAAGAACAGTGGCTCCGCTATGCAAGCGAGGCTCCGGACGTGCCTTTTCTCCTTGAATTTGTCAGGAATGACAGCGCGGATTCCTTCTTTGAAGACGCGGAAGCGCTCCTTGATATTGCCGGCGCCCGCTGAACGTCGCTGCGGCTGCCCCTGACCTCAAAAGTCTTTAAAATTGTCTTATTATTTTCTTTGTCCGTTACCCAAAAAATCGTTGACAGGAATGACCAAAAATCTTATAATAAATTTGTCTATTTTGTATAAAAAGGTTCGCTTGCGAAAAGTGGGCTTCACAAAGCGCCCCGAAACGGCGCTCTGATCGCTTAAACTGTTCGCAGGCGGGTTCTGAAAGGTTGAGTGTATGGACAAAAAACAGAAGCGTAGAATTATTCTTTTGTCGGTTTTGGCCGTACTTGTTATTGCCGTCGTCGTGGCACTCTTTATTTACGGGAGCCGCACGGTGAGCATAAAACAGTTTGCGGTCGAAAATAACGACAAACTTACCTTCAACCCCTTTGTCGAGAACGAGGAAAGATCGGACAACAGTCTTCTCGAGTACGGAAAAGTTCTCACGAAGTACGAGAAGGATAAGTATTCTATGTACGAGGGTGAAGACATTGTCATCAACGCCGCCGATTTTTACGGGATCAGCTTTAAGATCAGCAGCGGTGACACTCTTTATCTGTACCGCGGAAGCGACGGTGCTTACGAAAAGGTATCCTACCGCGGAAAGTACTACGATTACAACGAAGTCCTGGCAGGAAAATTCTCCTTTGCCAAGGAAGACGTCGTAGCGAAGATCAAGAGGATCGTAAACAACATCAGCTTTGACAAGGATTACGGATTCTCCTACTACGTTGACGTCGAGGAGGGCAGAGAGAACGGATACACCAGTGCGGCGGATGCAAGCAGACGTTACAAGGAAGAGACCGGAGTTATTCCGGCCGACCCTGCGGCGATATACTTCGGAAAAGAGGAGGCCGGCGATCCTTCGTCCAGCGCTATAGAGGAGATCACCTTTATCTACAGACCGAACGTTCCCGAAGCCGCTCTTTACTCGATGGAGCTCGAGTACTTCCTTCCCGAGAACAGATCGAACAACACTCTCGTTCGTCTCAGCGTTGACAATAAGTACCCCTTCAAAGAGGCCGGCAGCATCGAACTAAAGCGTCTTTACGGCATGTTCGATATAAAGAGCCTTGACATTGGCGGAAACGAGATCCGCGGCCAGCAGCAGGAGCTGTTCGCCTGGCAGAAAACGGTGCTTTCAAACCCTGAGGGTCTGTACAGGAATCCTTACAGGTTCTACATGAACTCCAGCGCCAAAGCGACTGCCGAGAAACCCAGGACCATCTCCCTTACCTTCGGAAGAGAGCCTGTCGTGGTAAAGACCATCTCTCTGGTGGCTCCGCTTCAGTCCAAAACATACGAGGAATACAAAACCGCCAACGGCTTCTCCGAGTCCGGCATAGTCAAGGACGGCCTGACCCAGGTGGAATTCGAGGTTCCCGAGTATAAGAACACCATCAGCATCAGAAGCGAATGGGACGGCGACTACTGCACTTACCCCGCTTCCTACGAAGTCACAAGGTATAACTACTTTGGCGGCGACAGATGGGCGAACGGCGGAGACGGCGCCACGTGGAAATTTGAGGTACCGAAGGACGGCTGGTATCAGATCGGCTTCAGGTATCAGAACACACTGACCGACATTGCCGTTTACGCCGAGATCAAGATCGACGACGTCATTCCTTTCGTGGATATGGAGGAGTACTGCTTCCCGTACGCCGACGGCTGGACCGGATCCTCCCTCATCGACAAGGATCAGAATCCCTACTACTTCTACCTTTCCAAAGGCGAGCACACTATCTCCATCACATCAAAAGTCGGTCCGCTGAGAGCGGCGATCCAGAGCCTCCAGGAGTCCATGGACTCGATCTCAAAACTTATCAGCATGGTAGTCAACATCACCGGCGCCACAAGAGGCTCGAGCGGCGGCTACAGCGTTGATAAAAACAGAGACTGGGACCTCGATAAGTACATCATGGGCATCGAGGAGGAAGTCAAGAACTACAGCGAGACCTTCGAACGCATATTTGACGAGATCAAAGCCGCCAACGGCAACGTTCTCCCTTACTATGGTTCGTCCGTTTCCGTTGCCAAGAGCCTCTTCTCGAGACTCTCCAGAGGAACAGAGGGACTCGAGGATATTCCGTCCTCACTCAACGAAATATCCAACGCACTTTCAAGCCTTTCAACAACACTTCAAAATATAACCGAGCAGCCGATCTCCATCGACTACATGGTCATCCACGGCGGCGAATTTGACTACAGAAAATGCCGCAGCAACAGCTTCCAGTCCTTCTACGTAGGCGCCATCAAATTCGGCGACTCCTTCACCAAGGACTATTCCATCGTCGGCTCCAGAGTGAATACAGACGGTGAAAAGGCCAAGGAGATCCAGGTCTACGTCGCAAGAGGCCGTGAATACGTTGAGATGCTGAGGTCCCTGATCGCGGAAGATTTCACGCCTAAGACAGGCATCAAGGTCAACGTTAACATGGTTTCCGGAGGTGTTGAAGGCCTCGTCATGCTCCGGTACGTCACCGGAACCGCTCCGGACGTTGCCATCTCGGTCAGCCCCGGCGCTCCGGTAGAGTACGCTGCCAGGGGCGCTTTGGTAGCGTATAACGATCTTGACGGTGACGGAGTCAGCGAGAACATGGACGACTTCATGGCCTTCTTCGATCAAAACTTCCTGCCGGGAAACCTGACTCTTTCCAGATACCGCGGAAATTATTATTCAGTCCCCGAGACCCAGTCCTGGGCGGCTCTGTTCTACAGGACTGATATCATGGAGGAACTCGGCATCGAAAAGATCCCGTCGACCTGGGAGGAGATCTACGAGATCCTGCCCAGACTTCAGGAAAAGAGCCTCGACTTCTGCTACGTATACGGAATCGGAAACCTCTATCCCTTCCTGTATCAGAACGACGCAAGCGTTTATAACTACAACGGAACCCGCTCGGCTCTCGACTCATCGGAAGCCTACGACGCGTTCTACGAATACGCTAACCTTTATAATAAATACAATATACCTTACGCGGCCAACTTCTACATGAAGTTTAAGCTCGGCGATATGCCGATAGGCATCGCCGACATGGGTATGTACTGCCAGCTGAAGTACTCCGCTCCCGAGATCAACGGTAAGTGGACCATGACTCCCGTTCCCGGACATCTTAAGGAGGACGGAACCATCGACAGAAGCATGGGCGGCTCCGGAACTACGTCGATCCTTATTAAGAATAAGGGCGAGAGGCTCCAGTCTAAGGAAGGCTGGGAATTCGTCAAGTGGTGGATGAGCGAGGACGTTCAGATCGCCTACGCGCAGGAGGTCGAAGCTACCTTCGGCGTTGCCTCCAGATGGGCCACCGCTAACAAGCTTGCCATTAACTCGATGGCATACAGCGACGAGGAGCTGGAGGTCATCAGAGAGCAGTGGTCGTATTTCACCGAAACGCCTGTCGTTCTCGGAGGATATTACACCAGCCGTTATCTGCTGACAGCTCTCAACCAGTCTGTTCTGCAGGGCGACAACATCAGGATCGCTCTTGAGGACGCCGTAAGAGAGATCAATAAAGAAATGATCCGTAAACAAAAGGAATTCTTCCCCGAAGAATACGATAAAGATAATTTCTCGATCATCTGGTCCGAGTACAGAGTGAAGGAGGAAGGCTGATATGGGTAAAAAGCAAAAGCTTGACAACGAGCCTTCTGTCGTTAACACGGAAGCTCAGGAAGCAGCGGGCGGAAAGAAGAAAAAGGACTATACCAAGTCCTACTTCCGGTACACTATCCATGAAATGGGCAAGTATAAGATGTCATATGCTCTTATCGCTCCGTTCTTTATCTGCTTCATAACTTTCACGTTGCTGCCGCTGATAGCTTCGGCCGCGCTCAGTTTCTTCTATTTCGACTCGTTGAGCTGGCCTAAGTTCATTTTCTGGGACAACTACATCTACCTCTTCGTCGAGGACAGTCTGTTCCTGAAAGCCTTCAGCAACACGCTTTACTACGCGGTCATCGTAGGACCTGTTTCATACATCGCCTCCTACTTCTTCGCGTGGTTCATCAACCAGGTGCCCAACAGGCTCAAACCGATCTACACGCTGGCCTTCTACGCTCCTTCCCTCTGCAGCGGAATAGCTATGAGCGTTGTATGGCTGGTGGTATTCGCAAACGACAGCCAGGGCTACATTAACTCGGCCTTGCTTAATGCGGGTCTGATAACGGAGCCTATCCAGTTCCTGCAGGACGTCAACTGGATCATGCCCGTTATCATCATAGTCGCGCTGTGGTCTTCGCTTGGCGCCGGATTCCTTTCCTTCGTTGCAGGCTTCACCAACGTGGATAAAGAGCTCTACGACGCGGCAATGGTCGACGGCATCACTTCAAGATTCCAGAGACTTATTTACATCGACATCCCGCAGACCATGCCTCAGCTGCTGTTCTCCGCGGTTCTTACGATCACGGGCTCATTCACGGTGGGCGGATTAAGCCAGACGCTTGTCGGACACCCGAGCCCCGAGGATGCCGGTCTTACTATTATGCTTCACCTTTCGGATTATGCCGGTCAGCGTTTCGAAGTCGGTTACGCTTCGGCCATCGCTGTGGTGCTTTCCGCAATGGTTCTGGGCATAGGAAGACTTGCATTCAGACTGCTTAGCGAAAAGGGGTGATGAGTGATGTTTCAAGTTGACGTTGATTATTTAAAGAAAGCCAAGAAACGCAGAGACATTGCGCCAATCGTCATTACGATCGTTCTCGCATTTGCCGGAGTCATTTCCGCACTGCCTATCGTTTATCTTTTCGTTACAGCTTTGAAGCCCGCCGAGGAGCTCTTCCTTTACCCGCCGAGATTCTACGTATCGAATCCGACTCTGAAGAACTTCAGCGACCTGGTGAGCATTACGTCAAATACGATGGTTCCTTTCACAAGGTACCTCTTCAACACCATCATTATCACGGCGCTCTACATGTTCGCACTGATAGTGGTGGGAACCATGGCGTGCTACCCGCTCTCAAAGCACAGATTCCCCGGCAGCGGCCCTCTGTTCAAGCTCGTAACAAACGCGCTGCTTATCATTTCCGGTGCGGCCGCGATCCCGTCGTACATTATCGTAACGGGTCTGCACCTTGACAATACTTACCTTGTATACATCATTCCCGGTCTTGCCAACTGTACGTGTATGTTCCTCTTGAAACAGTTCCTTGACCAGGTGCCTTACACTATCTTCGAGGCCGGAAAGATCGACGGAGCCTCGGAGTGGCAGCTGTATACAAAGATAGCGTTGCCGCTTCTCAGAAACGCCCAGGCCACGTGCGTCATTCTTACGTTCCCGGGCATCTGGGGCGACGCCGGAACTTCAACGACCTACATCTATGACGAGCAGCTCCGTACGTTCGCTTTCTTCATGAGCACCCTCCAGGGCGGTCTCGCGAGGACAGGCGCCAATGCCGCGGCGGCTCTCATCATGACATTGCCGAGTATCATCGTATTCGTCGTATCGCAGTCAAGCGTTATGGACACGATGGCTCACTCCGGTATTAAGTAAAGGAGGGCGGCGCAGATGAAAAAGAATTTCTTTAAATTTGTTTGTATCGCTCTCGTGACGGCCTGTGTGCTTCCGCTATTTGCGGCAGTGCCCAGCTACGCGTCGACGCCTTACTCAAACTATTTCATGTCCACGACGGACGATTACAGTCTGAACCTTCCGACGCCGGAATCCTACCGCGTCAGCAAGGTCATCGACTTCCCGGATACTGCCAGCGGAAAGCTGCTCAATCCCGAGGATATTTTCATTGGCCCCGACGGCAGGATCTACATCGCCGACACCGGAAACAACAGGATCGTAATTCTTAAGAGCGACCTTACTTTTGATTTTGAGATCACCGGTTTTGACGAGGACGGAAGCAAGCTGAAGAACCCGACCTGCGTTTTCGTTGACGACGACGGCACGATCCTGGTGGCGGACTACGGAAACAAGAGACTTGTCGAATTCACAAAATTCGGCAACTTCAGATTTGCATATCCCACGCCTTCCAGCGATATCCTGTCGCAGGACTTCAACTACCAGCCTCAGCGCGTTGTCAAGGACGAGAAGGGCTATATCTACGTTTGCTCCGTCGGTGACTCCAACGGTATCCTTCTCCTTTCCTCCGACGGCGAATTCAGAAACTACTACGGCACCAACAAAGTTGCTCTGACCTTCTGGGAAATGGTGGCCAGGCTTCTCTGGTCAAGAGAATCCCGTAAAGGTACGGTCGTAACTTTGCCGTATACTTTCAATAACATATTCATTTACGACGGCTATGTTTACGCCACCACCACCGGTTACTCCTCCGCTCAGATGCGTAAGATCAACCCGGCGGGCTCCGACGTTCTCTACGCCGGAAAAGACTTCTCCGATATGGGTCTTCTCAGAAACTCCTCCGACCTTCAGAACTTTATCGACGTGACGGTGGACAAGGACCTCAATACTTACGTTATCGACTCCACCTACGGACGTATTTACGAATATGATGAGTGGGGCAGAAACCTGTTCGCCTTCGGAACCATCGGTACCGGCTACGGTCAGTTCTCTATTCCTAAATCCATCGAGATCGACGACGAGGGCAGGCTCTACGTGCTGAACGGCGGAAACAATACGATCTACGTTTTCGAACAGACCGATTTCGCAAAGCTCGTTCACAAAGCCAATAAGAACTACAGCCGCGGTAAGTACGAGTCCGCGGACAACCCTGAAGATACGACCGAACAGGACAACGCCTTCTACCAGTGGACAGAGGTAAAGCGCGAGGACAACTTCTACGTGCTGGCTCTCCAGTCCATCGGCCAGATACTTTGGCGTAAAGAAAGATACGCGGAAGCTCTTGACTATTTCTACAAGGCTGAAGACGCAAACTGGGCTTCGAATGCTTTTGAGGAGCTCCGTGCCGACTTCCTCGGTCAGTATTTCTCCATCATTGCGACGGTCATAGTCGCGCTGCTCGTGGGCATACTGGTCTTCAGATCCATCAGAAAACGGTACAGGATGAAGCATCCCAAGGGGGAGACAAAGCCTAATTTCTTCACAAAAGCCGTTGCCTTCGTGAAGGAGATGGGCCACGTTTCGATACACCCCATTGACGGTTTTGAAGATATCAGATACGAGAACAAGGGAACTTACGCGGACGCTTTCATCATAATGGCTATCTACATAGTCACCTCATGCCTCTCAAAGGTGGCAACCAGCTTCATTTACAGAGGCGGCAGGTCGCTTGATTTCATCAATTGGGGATCGGTACTTCTCTGGTGCATTCTCCCGTGGGTGGTCCTCTGCGTAGTCAACTACGGCGTCACCACCATCCTCTACGGTGAAGGCAGATTCAGGGACGTTGTCATTGGCGGCGCGTACTGCCACGTTCCTCTCATTTTCCTGCAGCTGCCTCTTGCCATCGTCACGCAGGTGCTTACGCTTCAGGAAAAGCCTCTTTATGACATAGTCGTTTACATTTCCTACGGCTGGGTGGTACTGCTGGTCTTCATGTGCATGAAGGGCGTCCACGGATTCAACCCGCTGAAAGCGGTTCTGGTATTCATTCTCACAGCCGCGGGTGTTGCCGCTGTCGCAGTTCTCTTCATGATCGTGAGAGGACTCACCGAACAGCTTATCGATTTCATCGTACAGTTTGCAAAGGAGTTGAGCTATCTTGTTTAAAAAAGGATCAGGTAAAAAGAATAAAGATGATGCCGCTCAAATCGATCAGGCTGTAAACGAAATCGAGACAACAGCGGAGAACGTCGATACCGTCAATGAAGAGACGGCTGATGCACAGGGAGCTTCCAACGATTCCACTCAGAAACTCGGTGGCTTCAGAATGGCCAAAGACGACGATGAGGAGAGAAAAGGCTTGTACATCGACAAGGAAGAAGCCGAAAGATTCCTTGAGCAGCAGAGAAAAAAGAAAAAGAGAAAAAGCATTATAATCACAGTGATCAGCGTGATCGTCGTGCTTGTCGCCGTATTCGTCGCATACAAAGTTATCTTCGGCGGCAACGTGGGACATATCAGATTCTCGGACGATTACATCGTGGAAAACGATCCGAAAGAAATGGGCGCCGCGCTGAAGAACAACGAGGGAATGACGCTGATCGCCGAGGTCCCCAACAACCAGGGCGGTTATACCGCGCTGAGGTTCTCACCGAAGGATTCGCTGCTTATCCTTGAGATAACCAACGGAAAGGGCGAAAAGGAGACCATCAGAAGCTGGCCGGCTCCCCTTGAGGACGAGGTCGACCCCGCCACAGCCGGTGACGAATATCCGAAATATCTGAAAAACCACGACATCGTTTCGTCTCTGGTGAGACTCGGCTACACCGCGTCCAACCTTGACGGCGGTAAGGATTTCGGCATCAATCAGGTCGACAGGGTGAAGATACAGTATTATCTTATCGACAAAGGCTTTAAAGCCAAATATAACGTACCCATTGAGGTCGCGAAGACCACGAGCCTTGCCGAGACCTATAAGGTCAACTATGAATTCAGCTTCGCGGTAGAGTTCTACCTTGACGAAAACGGCGATCTCATCGTCAACGTTCCTAAGAAGGACATCGTTGAGGACGAGACGGAGGAGGAATACAACAAACAGTCAGACGAGATCCCGAGAGTCGCTTCAATCGCCTGTCTGCCCTTCATCAACGCAAGACGTCAGGGCGACAGCGGCTACTACGTGACTCCGGACGGATCGGGCGGACTCACATACTTCGACGTTCCCCGTATTTCCCAGTTTGACGAGTATCAAAAACGTATATACGGCTACGACGATATATTCGACGTCTTCAACTATCCGAATATGACGAACGAGACTCTCTCTCTTCCCGTATTCGGCGCAGTCGACGGCGGCAAGATGCTCACCTGCTATGCTCTCGAGAGCGAGGCAAACGCTTCGATCCTCATGGGTCAGCCGGGAATGAAGAGCCTCAAGTTCTACTACATCACTTATCTCTACAAGTGGAGGGAGTTCTATCAGGCCAAGCTCAGCAACAACGGCTCCACCTACACATTCCTTGAGGTACCTTCGGGCATCGGTGATTTCAGAACGAAGTATTCCTACAAGATCGACGGATCGAAAAACTATACTTATGTTGACGTTGCCAAGGAAGCGAAGACCTTCATCGCCAACAAGTGGGCCGAGGACAAGGCATCCGGAATGGCTTCCGAACGGTATCTGAAGGACGCCGAGGTCAACACCCCCGACAACAAGAACCAAAATCCCGATCTCATCAACCTAAAGATCTTCGCCGCGGATATAAACCAGGCTTCGGTGTCGCCTTTCCCGACCTACAAGGTCATGACCACTTTTAAGCAGGCCAAGGATATCATTACCGGAACGGCCACGGAGCTGCCCAGGATCAGATACTCAATACTCGGCTGGCAGCAGAACGGTTACTACGGCAATATCACCCGCAAGTACAACATCGGTCTTGCCCTTGGCGGCTCAAGCGGACTGAAGGATCTTAACTCTTACGCCGCCGAGCAGGATGCGACCCTGTCTGCGGACGTTAACATGCTGATCCTCTACGGATCGCCGAAGGGCGCCAGCCTGAGACAGGCAACGGTAAAGAACCCCGGTACGTTCTACGTCCAGTATAAGCTGGTCAACACCGCAGGCGTTTTCAACCGCTCGACTGACTACTACTACATGAGCCCGCTGTACTACCACAACAAGATGCTCAAGAAGGACATCAGCAGCCTTTCCAAGCTTGGCTTCAAGAACGTTGACCTCCAGCAGCTGGGAAATCTGCTCTACACCGACTACAACAAAGAGAACGCGCTTCTCCGTCAGCAGGCCCTTGAGTATTACAGAGAGTGGATCGTGGAGTACAAGAAAGTATTCAAATCGGTATCGGTCTATTACGGTTATGAATTTGCCGCTTCCGTTGCCGACAACATCCTTGACATTCCCACGGAGTCCTCGAGGCTGTTCATCATTGACGAATCGGTTCCTTTCCTGGAGATCGTTTACCACGGTCTCGTGGATTACTACTCAACGGCTGTAAACAGAAGCTCCGATTACACAAAGTCGATCCTCAAATCCGTTGAGTACGGCGCGTTCCTGACCTACGAGGTAACCAAGGAGGCCACCGAGGAACTGAGATATACACATTACAACTCGCTGTTCAAAGCGCAGTACGACGATCTTTCACCCGATATAAAGAAGGGCTACGTCATCGCCGATAAGACCCTGGCTAAGGTCGCAAATGCGGAGATCACCGGCCACTATTGCGTTGACGACGCAAGATCGGGCAATATTTACTGCACGGAATACAGCAACGGCGTTAAGATCTACGTTAACTACGGCGCCGGCGACTGCAAGGTGGCAGAGGGCACAGTCCCCGGCTACGGCGCAGCCGTCTCCGCGGGCGGTTCGTTTGAAACCGTAAAAGTAGGATGAAGGGAGGCCGGTCGATTTGAAAAAGCAAGAAAAGTTAAAAAAGAAACTAGCCCATTCGCAGCGGTATACGCTTCTCTCCTTTGAGAAGAGGCGTGCGCTGGAGGGATTTGTTTTCTCGATCCCGTGGCTGATTGGCTTTATCGGATTTATTGTTATTCCGCTGGTACTCTCTGTCAGGATCAGTTTCTTCCAGACAGTTCTCACGGACCTTTACGGATTCCAGGGAACAAGTACCTTCGTGGGCATCAATAACTACGTTAAGGTCATCCAGGACCCCTCCGTCGGCGAAACTGTTTTTAAATCTTTCGGACTTTCGCTGATCAAGGTTCCCGTAATAGTTGCTTTCTCGCTCTTTGTGGCGGTGCTGCTCAAGCAGAAATTCCCGGGAAGGACCGTTTTCCGTGTTATCTTCTTCATCCCGGTAATCCTTGCCGGTACCATTATGACGTACCTCTTCAGGGACGGCGTCGGAAACATGAGCGTTTTCAGCACCATCACCACAGGCGTTACCGAGATCAATTCGTTCTTCGGAACTATTATGAGCAATATCGGCTCCATAATGTGGGCAAGCAGCGTCGAGATACTGATATTCCTCGCTGCTCTCCAGAGCGTTCCCGCAACTCTCTACGAGGTCGTTGAGATCGACGGCGCAAGCGCCTGGGAAAGCTTCTGGCACGTAACGCTGCCGTACATCTCACCCTTCGTCATCCTGAACTGCATCTACGCTCTTGTCGACTCGTTTGTCGCCTCCGACAACCCTGTCATGAGCATCATGAACTCCATGACACAGGAGGGCACCAAGTACGGACAGGCGTCAGCACTCAGCTGGCTCTACATGCTTGCCACACTTGCCGTAATTCTCATATTCATCCTGTTTACGAGGAGGTGGCTGAAGTGACTACAGAAACTGTTAAAGCTGCTGAACCCGCTGTTGGCGCAACCGAAAAGAAGCGCTTTGGCGGCATAAAAGGACTCATTAAGAGGTATGAAAACCTTGGCTACAAGGCGAAGAAAAAAATAATGCATTTCATTTCGAGAATATTCGTTTATTTTGTTCTCATTGAAATGGCTTACCTCTTCATACTTCCTTTTATCTACATCTTCTCGACGTCGCTGATGTCGGCTCAGGACTACATGGATCCTACGGTCCAGTACATCCCGACTTCAGTCAACTGGGACAATTTCGTTAAGGCTTATCAGGCTCTTGACTACATTCCGTCATTCCTGAACTCTCTCGGAACCTCGCTCCTCTCGGCGTTTTTCCAGACGGTATCCTGCGCTATCATCGGTTATTCCCTGGGCAGGTACAAGTTCAAGGCGAGAAACATCATCTTCATTCTTGTGGTGCTGGTGCTCCTCATACCGCCTCAGGTCATGATCCTTGCGTCATACGGACTTTGGGCCACCCTCAGCCTTGTTAACACCTGGGGACCTGTTGTGCTTCCCACAGTGTTCGGACTCGGTCTCCGCGGAGCGCTCTTCGTAATGATCTACATGTACTTCTTCCAGAGGATCCCCGACGTTATGGACGACGCCGCCAGGATCGACGGAGCCGGCCCGCTGAGAGTTTTCGGCATCATCATGCTTCCTCTCGTCAAGTCAGCTATTGCCATCGTATTCATATTCTCCTTCGTATGGCACTGGAACGACAACTACGAGGCGCCGACTTACATGTACCTGGAGGGCAGACAGACGCTGCAGCCGAGACTTGCCAATATCCAGACGTACTTCAACAAATACGCCACCGCTCAGATGATGTCGGAGCTCGACAAAGCTCTGTCAGAGCCGATGCTTTTTGCAGGCTGTCTGATGGTCATGATCCCGGTGCTGCTGGTCTACATCTTCGGACAGAAGCAGCTTGCCGCCGGTATCGAGCGTATCGGTGTTATCGAATAAAGAGGAGGGGCAAATGAAAAAAGCATTTAGAATTATAATTGCCGCCGCTCTGGCTTTAGTTATGGTACTGACCTTTTTCGGCTGTGTTGAGAAAAAGGAAGAAGAAGCAGGAATAAAGGCCACGCCAAGGCCGACTCCGGAAAATCTTGTCACGGAGGTCAGACTGTCCGGATATCTGTATTCCGACAAGGCTCAGAACCTCGAGAGATACAAGGCAAACTTCATATCCGATTACCCGGGCGTTGAGATCAACATCGACCTGGACCGCGTCGGCACGGAGCTCTATTTCGACACCATGGACGATCTTATGTCCTCCGACAACCTTGACGAGGCAGGCGACGTGATCCTTCTCGACGCAGCCAGGATGGAAAAATACGCCCAGGAGGGTAAGCATATAGATCTTACTCCTTACATTGGCGAGGTCCTCAATTTTGACACCTACAAAAAGATCGATCCTTCCACGGACCTGCTTCCCGCCGCATACGATTCATGCTTCTACAACGGTTCCATGTACATGGTTGCCCTGGAATACAATCATAAATTCGTTCTTCTGAACTATTCGCTTCTCGCGGAGGGCGGCTACTCTTTCCCGAAGGATGACTGGACCTGGGATGATATGATCTCCATGGCCCAGGGGCTGAAGGACAAGGGCATCGTCAACGTTCCCATTGCAATGGACTATACGGACTATGCGGTATGGGGCGCTTTCGCAAGAAGCTACGGACAGGACATTTATGATTACGTCGGCAACTCAGACTCCGTTAAGGAGCTCAACCTGACTCATCCCGACGTTGTCAAAGGTCTTGAAGATATGGCAGACATAGTCGATCCTTCGAGAGGCCTTGTGGAGTGCATTAACTCAAAGAATATCGACCCCGAGCATATCGACGATTACGCTTTCATCATTGCGGATCATGAGGATATCTCCATATGGAGCGAGACGCTTCTCAATGCCGAGGATCCGGAGGCCGAGGGCGACAAGTGGGATTGGGACTACATCCATTTCCCCCGCTGGGAGGATGAAAATTACGACGAAAACGGTATTTACCATCAGGCCATTGCCGCCAACGTCTACGTCTTCGCGGTTGTAACCCACGGCATAACCGAGAACTTCAACGAGGATTTCTACCGCACCTGCGCCTACTTAGCTCTTTACGCGACGGTGACTGATTCCGCAAAGGGATATGCCGACGAAGGCCAGTCCGTACCTGCCAACAAACAAGCCAATTCAATGAAGTTCTGGCGCGAATATCCCAAGGCCGGTAAGAACTCCTCCGTTTTCTCCAACTTTGCCGAGAGCGCCGATTTCTCCGGATCCCTCGCATGCTTTATGCCGACAATGTCGGCAGAAGAGATCGACATTACGTATGCCCTGAACGGGTATTTCTCCGGGGAGAGGACAATGCTTGAGAGTCTGCAGACTTTGCAGGAAAATGC
>JAGCZO010000164.1 GCA_017959965.1 Clostridia bacterium
AAGCTCCACCGCCGGAAGCCTGCGGTACAGGGAGTACTCAAATCCTCCTCCCGACTTGTCGATCATATATATCTCCAGGCCTGCCGTGAGCTTCATTCCCGGGGCGGGGGTGATCATATCCATAGTGCTTGTATTGTCGAACCAGTAAAGGTCCTGAACAAATGCGCCGCCGGGCATAAGCACGTTAAGATCGGGATCTTCGGACCACATGAGAGTGTTGATCCAGCCGTAAGAACAATTATAGGGGTCTCCCAGTCCCCAGCCGGGCCAGGCATAAAAATCCGCCTCGAAGGAAACCGTTTCGGAAGGCTCAAGCGTAAGCGAGTCGGCCCAGTTGTAATACGTTTCGGAGTAGATCGACGGATATTCCATACCTGTTGGGACCATGTACGGGAGCCCCGCGGAACAGTCCACAGAAGCGTCTTTAATATCAGATATCAGCACGAGCTCCGAGCCGCTTCCCGAATTGCGGTAAACCAGAAGCTGCCAGCAGACCTGATCGCCAATGCCGACGCAGGCGTTGGATATGTCGTACTTGTAAACTCCGGTGAGCACTCCGGTAAACAGTCCGCCTTCTGCGCCGACGCATTTGTCCGGAATACCTGCGCTCCAGTAATTGTTTCCCGCTCCGAAAATACAGATGCCTCTCGGATCCTCTGCGGGCCAGTTGTTTCTCTCCGCAAGGAACTCAAGATTCTGTTTTATCCTGTAAGCCGGCCCCGGAGCAACGTAAAGCTCCGCTTCATAGGTGAAGGAGCCGTCGGTTTCCGGAAGACCCGAAGCGTCCCAACTTACGTAGACCGAGGGGTGCCTGTCTATCGACGTGGCGTAACCCGTCTCGGGATCGACGGTCCAGAGGCTGTCCGTCATATGGAATTCCGCATTCGCTATTGCTGCGCTGTCCAAATTGCCCGGCGCCGAATCCTCGGCAAACAAAGCAGCCGGAAACAGACCGACGGCAAAAACCGCCGCCAAGACGAATGCCGTTACACGGGTAAAAATCTTTTTCATCACTCTTTGCCCTCCTGACCAGATTCTGTCTGTATCTGTTCATTTATCTCATTCAGTTTTTTGACCTGTTTTTTGTAGCGGAAAAACATTATCAGCCACACCGCCGTATATGCAACCGCCTGCATGCCTACCATAATAAGAAGATCGGGAACGTTCTTAAACCAATCAAATAAATATGAAAGCAGCACGAAAGGCACGATGCACATTGTCGCGTGAATAAGCGACGCCAATGCCAACGGCAGTCTGTCGATCTCATATACCACGGTCCCGCCCATGCACAGCATTCCGTAGACCCCCGACAGGATCAGCTGAACGATCAGCGCGTTCTTTACGCTTCCGAATCTCCCTGCCAAAGGATAGATCCCGGAATCCGGATTGAAGCTGAACACCGAAATGATCGCCCAGACGGCGATCCCCAAAACAAAGCCATAACCTGCAAGCTTTAATAGATTCTTTGTCATAGGTCTCACATCCTTTCATTCAGCTTTTTTCTTATCTGAGATATGTTTCTCCGGGACGCCCAGGTCTCCATACCTCCCGTTAGTTCAAGTCTCAGCGTGCCTCCGAGCGTGAAATCAAACTTGACCACCTTGTCCAGATTCACTATCTCATAGCGCGATATTCTGACAAATCTTTTCCCGTCCAGTTTGTCTTCAATGCTCTGAAGAGGCTGCCTTACTGTCAGCCTGTCTTCCTCGGTCACGATCTGCACAAGCTTTCCGTTCACGGATACCGACACGATACCCGTCTGATCGATCTTTCTGACGGCTCCGTCCGTGTCGCTCACGATCAATGACCCCGGCGGAGGCTCCTTTATGCGCTCCAGAAGAGCTTCGGTCTCACCGTCCCGTACAGGGGCCCGCACGAGCACTTCGATATCCGTTATCGCAGGGTCTTCTTCAAAGACGATTCTGATTCTTCGTTTCAAGGCTCTCTTTACCTCTCTTCAGATACAAATGAGAACATCTGCCCCGTTTAACGTCGTAATAGAGGCAGTCTGCGCATTCAGGTTTTGTTTTGTCGGCATATACGCACCATTTCTGATGTGCAAACCCGTTCTTTGTCCTGCAGTATACACAGGCAAAAAGGCAGCAGCTTGCGTCAATGCTTTCTTTCATGCGGCTCATTTGTCTTTCATTTTTATTTGCCCGAAAGGGTCTGTGAAACTTTTTTAACAAATTTAAAAACACTTTTCAATCCGTTTGGCATAAGCGGTATCATTTCCGGCGTAAGTGGCACAAAAAGCATCTGCTTTCCGATCATCAGTTCCCTTGCTTTTACCTTGTACCGAAAACGGAGCAGATCCGCGATCTGCTCCGTTTTCGGTGTCATTGAATGTCTGTAGATCGACTGGCCCGAGTCACAGCTTTTCGTCAGCCGTCAGCCTTTTCACAACGGTCAGTCGGTTTTTGCCCTCGAACACACAGTACGACAGCTTGTCTGAGAAGGTCCTTGTAAGCATTATTCCAAGGCCCCCCTCGGGCCGTTCCGACAGGTTTGTTTCAACGTCGGGAGCTTCCACCTTGAGAGGGTCAAAAAGATTGCCGTTGTCGGTGAAGGTGAGCTCCATCACACCGTCAAACAGCTTGGCGTCAACGTCAAGCCTTGGCTTCCGTACGCCCTCAAAGGCATAGCTTATGAAATTGTTCATGAGTTCATCGATCACAACTCCAAGCTCAGATATTTTGTCCGGATCAAGACCCGCCGCCAGCTCTCTCACTCTGTCCGTCACCTTGGGGATGTCCGCGAAGGCCGGAGGGGCAAGAGTTACCGCAAAGCCCCTGACGCATTCGATTAGAAGCATGGTTATGTCGTCAAACTGCTCCGCGTTGCCGGCAAACCCGAGTGCTTTTGAGTACATCGACGCGAGGATGTCCCCCTCGGGGTCTTCAAGGACTTCACGGATCCTGTCGTATCCGAATTCCTCGTTGGCTTCATTGATCCCCTCGTTAAGCCCGTCGGTGTAAAGAAGCAGCCTGTCGCCCTCTTTTATCTCAACGCTGTCCTCGGCAAATGACATATTGTTGAAAGTGCCGAGCACAAAATTCGACTCCTCGCCGATCTTCTCCGCCTTGCCGTCCCTCAGAAGGAAAGGAGGCTCGTGGCCCGCTCTCACAAAGGTCAGGACTCCTGTGGAAGGGTCATAGATGCCTATAAATGCGGTAATGAAGAGCCCTTCCCTGTTGTTTTTGCAAAGTTCCTTATTGGCGGTCTCCGCGATGCTTCCCGCGGACATGCCGGCCCTTGCACAGGACCTGATGATCTCCTTGCCCCGCATCATAAAGAGAGCCGCCGGGACGCTTTTTCCGGAAACGTCGGCGATGGTGAAGAACACCTTTCCTTCGTCTGTTACGAAATAATCGAACAGATCGCCGCCCACCTCCTTGGCGGGTTTGATGAAGCTGGCAATGCGTATGTCGCCTGCAATGAGAGTCTTGTCTGGCAGTGACTGCATCTGGATCTTGGAGGCAACGCCAAGCTCCGCGTTCATACGCTCCTCGGCGGCGCTTTTCCTGGCGATGTCGTCGGAATAGGCAATGACCTTGTTCTGGAGCGCGAAGAAATCGTCCGACAGGTTTCCTATTTCGTCGTGAGTTCTTATCTCAGCGTCGATAGGCTTAAGCTCGCCTTTTTCCATGCGGGAGGTGAAAGTCCTTGCGGAAGCGGAAAGCTTTTTCACGTTTTTGACGAGCCAGCGGTTTGCCAGCACCATGTAGATCACAACTATCGCCACCGTGACGAAAAGCATGATCCCGATGAGGGTCCAAAGAAAGGACCTTTCCGCGTCGTAAACACGGTCCGCAGAGTATATGCAGGCGGCGTAGGCAACAGTCTCTCCGCCGATCACAACGGGAGAGTAGCCCGCGTAGTAGCGCTCAACGTTATAGACGGCTTCGGTCCTGCTTCCCTTGAGGATAAAGTCTTCATAGAAGTCCTCGGGAGGCATTTCCGCGCTGCAGGGAAAGTTATAGTCAAAGGCATTGGCGGGAAGGGAATCGCACAGGTAGACGATCTTATTGCTTTCGCTGTCGTAGTAGAAGAGCTTGCAGCTCTGGAGACCGTCCAGGTAGGAGATCCTCTCCATCTCCTCAATGATCTCAGGATAGGTCACCTTGAAGTTAAGGAGGTCATACGACAGACCGAAGCCTCCGCCTGACGAAAACAGTCCGTATGTGATCTCATCAAAGAAGACCTTCTTTTCGATAAGCTCAGTGTCGGTCTCCGGCGTTTTTTCAGACATACGTTCTATGTCCGAACGGTTTTCCTTGTATATGTCGTCGATTCGCGCTTTGTAGTATTTTACGAAATACTCCCGCCCGCCTGCCGAGTCGACCACCATTTCATATTCGGAGATATACTCGCTCAGGGACGCCGCGGAATCGCCGCACAACTTTCTGGCCTCGCTCTTTGTGCGCACGTTGAAGACAGCGGAGGCGACCACCACCGATATCACGATGAGAGCAATGGAAAGCGAAGCCGTGAGCAGGAATATTTTCTTGCTTATTGTAAACCTGAACAGTTTTTTCATATCCCGGGCGGTTTCCTCAGACGATGTTGAGGGCTTTGTTGAACCCGGCAACTCTGAATATCTCGGCAACGACCCTGCCGACATTTCTTATAACAAGCTTATTGCCCGTTTCCTCGGTCTGCTTGTGAAGCAGAAGCACGAGGCGAAGACCCGCGGAGGAGATATACTCGATCTCCTTGAAGTCAAAGTCGACGTCGATATTTTCGTACCCTTCCGCGTCAAGCTTTTCCTTCAGCTCCGCGCTGGTCACCGTGTCAAGTCTTCCCGACACCGAGATAAACAACGTACCGTTTTCTTTCTTAACAACTGATTCCATTTCTTAACTCCTTTATTGTAAACGGATCCCGCGGCTTTTTCGGTATTGCCGCGGCGCCTTTCATTTAACGTCTGCCGTCAGACGTCCTCTCTGTCGAAAAATTCCAGCGTTTTGAGGCCTTCGATCACCCGTGCCAGGTAACCCGCGTCGGTTATGGGCCAGCGGAAGCCCAGCCGGTACAGGGCCTTTACGGTGAAGGTATTGTCGCTCTTGATGAAGGTGTGGACGTGGTTGTCGCTTGAAGAATAGGTGAGCAGCGAGGAGGCAAGCATGCTGCGCTTTTCGTCCCGCATCATTTCCGCCAGCTTTTCGCCGAACACCGCGTCCGGAACGGTCTTTATATCGTAGCCGTTCTCATTCATCGCCTCTATGACGTCGCCCATCTGGAGCTCGTGGGAGTTGGCGGCGTGGAAGACCGTAAATTGACTTCCGGTTTTCGCCAACGTTACCACTGCCTTCGCCACCTCGTCAATGGGCGAGAAGTCGACGGTGGTGTCGCAGGCGGACACGGGGAAATACCCGACGGCGTTGTAGGCCTTCAGACTCTTGATGAAACTGTTTGTGATCGAGTTGATCTGGAATTCACCGTCGCTCTGGCGCCCCATGAGATTGCCGACCCGGATCACCTTGCCGTCAAAGCCTTCCCTGACAGCGTTCAGTATCGCCTTTTCGGCCTTGAACTTGGAATTTACGTACTTGTTTGAGATATCCTGGCCGAAGTAGAGCATATTCTCGGTCATGCGGAAGCTCGGCGGGAACTTATTGTCGATATTCTCGCCGGCCACCGAAAGCGTTGATATCTGCACCAGCCTGGCGCCGTGGTATTTGGCGATCTTTATAAGATTCTCCACACCTCCAACGTTGATCCTCTCGATGCTGTCGTCATTGGCAAAATGCTTCACGATGGCGGCGCAGTTGATTATAGTATCGATCTTCTCGTTCTTCAGCTTTTCGCCAAGGTCTTCGTTGGTGATCTCGCCGTCGATAACCTTCACGTAGGTCTCAAGCTCCTCGTCAAGGGGAGAGTCGAAATAGTAGGCCATCATTGCCGAAAGCCTGGTCTCCGCGTCAAGAGCCTCATTGCCCCTCACAAGCGCCACGGTCTCGATGCCGTTGTTCAGCAGCTCCTTGAGAACGTGGGAGCCGAGGAAGCCCGTGCAGCCCGTCAGGAAGGTCCTTCCGAGAGGTCTTTCGGCTTTCACTCCGTCCACCATAGCGTTTACGTTATTCTTGAGCGTTTCGTCCTGTTCGCCGGTCTCAGCGGCCCCGGAAGCTTCCTCCTTCACCGCGCTCGAATTCTTTATGTGGCGGGCAAGCTCTCTGGCTGTCGGGTTGTCGAAAATGTCCTTGTAAGCTACCGGATAGTTTTTGTTCATGGCGAACATCACTATCTTCGCAGCGCTGATGGAGGTGCCGCCCATTTCAAAGAAGTCGTCGTTCACGCCAATGCTCTCAAGTCCCAGAATATTCGCAAAAACCCCGCAAATTTCGGCTTCAAGAGGATTTGAAGGCGTGTTTTTGGGCCTTGCGCTCTCAATATTGCTCCTCTGGGGCGGAGGCAGAGCCCGTTTGTTGACCTTCTGATTCTGATTGAGAGGTATCCTGTCCAGCTGCATGAACGCCGCGGGGACCATGTACGGAGGCTTTTTGCTTCTGATGTGATCTGCAACGGCGCCGAAATCCACCTCGCTGTCTGATGTCACGTAGGCCGCCAGGAATTTGCCGCCGAAAGCCTTGTCGTCAAAGGCCTGCACCGTTACGTTGGTTATGCCGGGATATTCCCGGATCACGCTTTCCACCTCCGAAAGCTCGATCCTGAAGCCCCTGATCTTCACCTGGCCGTCGTTTCTTCCTATAAAGTCGATGGCGCCGTTGGCAAGCCTGCGGACTGTATCGCCTGTGCGGTAGACCCGCTCGAAGCCCTTCTCGTCGCTGAAGGGGTTTTTGATAAATGCTCGGGCGGTCTGCTCGGGAAGATCAAGGTAGCCTCTTCCCACGCCTGCTCCCGCGATCCAAAGCTCTCCCAAAGCGCCCTCCGGAAGCTCTTTTCCGTCCTTACCGACAACGTACAGCCGGTAGTTGAGAAGCGCGTCTCCGATCGGGTTTCTGTAGTAAAGCTTATCCACCTTCCAGATCGTCGAGAATATGGTGCATTCCGTGGGTCCGTAGCCGTTCCAGAGCGAGTAGCCCTTGGGAGGCTCCACAGGCGCCAACGTCTCACCGCCCACTGAAAGATTCAGCAGGCTTTCGCCCTTCATGTTCTCCGCGAACATCCTGCCCATCTGGGTGGTCATGAATACGTGAGAGACACGGTTTTCGGCAAACGTTTTGTCCAGAGTGTTAAGGTCAAGCCTCATGTCCTCCGGAATGATGAACACCGCCGCCCCCGCGGTCAGCGCAGGGTAGAGGTCCATCATGTCCGCATCAAAGCCGAAGCTGGCGTAGGCCGCCACCACGGATTCAGGCTTGAGATCATAAAATTCATGGTACCAGACGCAGAAATTCACAAGATTCCCGTGCTCCAGCATGACTCCCTTCGGAGTTCCGGTGGTTCCCGAGGTGTAAAGGACTATGAAAAGGTCCTTTCCCTCATGGCCGGGATCCTGAGGCGGAGCGTCCGGAAGCTTCTCTATTTCATCGATAAACAATACGTCGCCCTCATACTCGCCAAGGAGGCCCATGAGGCTTCTTTCCGCGACAACAAGCTTTGCCTTGGCGTTTTTCACCATGAAGTTCAGCCTCTCCGGCGGATAGCTGGGGTCAAGGGGCTCGTAAGCGGCTCCCGATTTCAGCGCGCCGAGAGCGCATATCACCATATACTCGCCTCTGGGCACAAGTATGGATACTATATCCTCTCTGCCGATGCCTTTGGACCTTATGTATGAGGCCACCTTGTCGGTGATACCGTCAAGCTCTTTGTAGGTTATTTTTCTGCCGCGGAATATGACTGCAGTGTTGTCGGGATACTTCTTCGCGGCTCTTTCAAAGAGAGTCACCACGTCCGTATCTTCGATCTTCCGTTCGGCAAACGTTCCGGAGTCGGTCTCGGCCTTGTCTTCGGGCAGGGGAAGAGAAATGGAGTCCGGAGCTTCATTGGCAATGAGTCCTTTAAAGGCCTGAACGGTGCTCTTGGCAAGAGACCTGATGCTCCAGTCCTCATAAAACCTTGCGTTGTATTCGCAGTCGATCCGGAAGCCCTCCTCAGTCTCAAAAACGAATATCGAAAGCTCCGCCTTCAGCGCGTCCAGCTCCAGAGGAACGTTCTCCGCCCTCTTGCCGCCAACGGTGAGGTCCGTGCCTATGCTTCCCTCGTAAACGAATATGATATTGGCTTTGACGTCAAGGGTCCGGGAGATCTCGGAGAAGGGATAAATGTCGTTGGCCATGCTGTCGCCGAGCTGTTTGGCGACTCTTTTCACCGCTTCCTTGCCTGTTTCTCCGCCGGCGGAGCTGTAGACCACCGGAAGGGTGTGCACGAACATACCCACGGAATCCATCAGTCTAGCGTCGCTTCTGCCGTTGTAGACTGTGGTGTAGACGCAGTTTTCGCGGGCAAGGAATTTTGACAGGGTCAGACCGAAGGCGCAGTTCCAGGCCGCATTGACGGTGGCTCCGCTTTCCTTGAAGAACTTTTCCGCGTCCTCTTTCGAAACGGAAGCGGTCACGGACAGCCTGCCGATATTGTATTTTTCGTCGTCCCTGTCACGTATGGGCAGGCACTCCGTGTCGACTCCGCCCAGCAGTCCTTCGTAGTATGACTTCGCCTTGGCATAGGCGTCGCTTTTTAATCTTTCAGCCTCGTCAAGAGCATATTCAAAGCCCGTATATTCTTCCTTGAGAGGGACGATGCCTTTGCAGGCCTCGTCAAGCTCCCGCATAAACACCACCAGTGACTCGCCGTCGAAAACAATATGGTGGGCGTCAATGAACAGGTATCTGTCCGGCCCGTCGGTCACAATAGCGGCCCTGAAAAGCACGTCCTTTGTGAGGTCAAAGGGCCTTACAAGAGACGCAAGCCCTCCTTTAAGCTCTTTGGCGTCGATGTGACTTATTCCGATCACGGCTGCGTCGTCACGCTTTGCGGCAACGTCGCCGCTGTCCTTCATGACGATCCTCATTTTAAGGTACGGATGGGCATTAATGACCTCGCCCAGAGCCTTCTCCAGCTTTGAATCGTCCACCGCCGGGTCAAGCCTCAGGAGTATCGGTATGTTGTAGACCGTGCTGCCCGTCATTGACGCGCACTCCGCGAAAATGCCCTCCTGGAGCTTGGTCAGAGGATATTCCGGAAGTATCTCCTTCTTCTTTTCCTCCTTTGCCCCTGCCAGGAATTTTGCGAGCTTGCGCACCGTATTCTGATCGGCAAGGTCACCGGTCTTGAGAGTCTTTCCGAAGGCTTTTGAAAGCTGGACGGTGAACTTGATGGCGGTAACGGAGGAAAGTCCCGCGGCGTAAAAATCAGTGGTGACGCCAAAGGACCTGTGGCCCAGTATCGCCGCCAATATTTCATATATCTTTTCCTCGTCGCTTCCTTCCGGAGGAACTGTCTCCGCCGCCTTCATTTCCGGAGCCGGCAGAGCCCTCTTGTTGACCTTCTGGTTCTGGTTAAGAGGTATTTTGTCTATCTGCATCGTAAACGCAGGGATCATGTACGGCGGCTTGTTTTTCCCTATAAAAGCGTTAAGATCGTCAACGTTTACCGCTTCGTCGGACACTACGTAGGCCGCGATGAACTTGATCCCCGAAGGATCCGTGAAGTCCTTTACCGTGGCGTCCTTGATACCCGGATATTTTCTTATGACTGACTCCACCTCGGTGAGCTCCACCCTGAAGCCTCTGATCTTGACCTGGCCGTCGTTTCTGCCGATAAAGTCGACCGCCCCGTCCTCCAGCATGCGGACGATGTCGCCGGTCTTGTACATTTTTTTGAACCGGGGATCATTGTCGAAGGGATTGGCGATAAACGCCTTCTCGTTCTCCGCCTTGCGGTTCAGGTAGCCTCTTGCCACCTGGGGGCCGGCAATGCAGAGCTCGCCCTTGACGCCCCTGGGCAGAAGCTTCATGTTCTCGTCGACAACGTATGCCTTGTAGCTGGGGATCTTTTTGCCTATGGGTACCCTGTAATACAGTCTGTCCACGGGATGCTCGTTGCAGAACACCGTGCCCTCCGTGGGGCCGTAGGCGTTGTGAAGAACGTAACCCTTCGGGGGCTCAACCGGCACCAGCTTTTCGCCGCCGACGAGAAAATGCTTCATCGTCTTAAGCTCGATCTCCTCCATGAACTGTCTTCCCACCTGGGTCGTGATGGTCGCGTGGGTCATGCCCGAGGTGTTGAAGTATTCGCCAAGGCTCACAAGATCGAGCCTCATCTTCTCGGGTATAACGTATACCGTGCCCCCGGCGGTTATCGTCGGGTAGATGTCCACCATGTGGGCGTCAAAGCCGTAGGAGGCATAGGATGAGACCTTCATGTCGCTGCCGCCGTCGAAGTATTTGTTGAAGAGCGCGGCCATGGTCGCCACGCTTCCGTGTTCTATCATAACGCCTTTGGGAAGTCCCGTGGTGCCCGAGGTGTACAGCATGACGAAAAGATCGCCGGGCCTTGGCCGCTCGGTCGGGCGCGAGTCGTCCTCAAGAGACTCTATCTCGTCAAGGTATATTTTATCGCCTTTGTACCCCTCTATGATGCCTTCCAGGGCGCGGTCCAGTATGACGGCCTTGGCTTTTGAGTCCTCCATCATAAAGTTGAGACGCTCCTTGGGGTACGAAGGGTCAAGAGGCTGGTACGCCGCCAAAGCTTTCAGAACGCCGATGCTGGCAAGAACCACGTATTCGCATTTCGGAATGAGTACCGACACCACGTCCTCTCTGCCCACGCCAAAGGATCTGAGCTTATTGGCGATCCTGTTCGAGATCCTGTCGCCCTCCGCGTACGTGATCCGTTTGTTCTCAAACTCCGCAAGGGTCTTGTCCGGATATTTGTCAACGCATTCGTAAAAGCTGTCGATGACTGTCTTCCCGATGTCCATCAGCTCCTCGTCGATGGCGTTGAAGCCATCCAGAGCCGCCGCTTCTCCTTTGGTCAAAAGGTCGATATCGCAGAGCTTTTCCTTCTTCAGGAACTCGCGGGCGGCAACGTCAAGCAGCTCCATGATGCGCATAGCCGTGTCTTCCCCGAAAAGATCGTCACGGTAGTGGATGCGGCAGCGGAAGTTATCGCCGTCGCGGAATATGACTACGGTGGTGTTTCCTTCGCCCACGTTTTCCAGGGGGTCAATGAGCTCCAGAAGCTCACCGTTCACGAACACCCTGTACATATCGCCCTGGTAGGTGAGGAATTGATCCACAGACAGTCCAAGGTCACGCATCACGTCCACAAACGAATAGAGACTGTTTTCCACGGATCCGATTATCTGTGCGTTGTTCGCGGTCAGGTATTCCTCAACGGAGGTGTCCGCGTCAAACCGGGCGTAAAACGGCAGTGTCTTTGCGAACATGCCGAGGGAGTCAACGGTGTCCGCGTTCCGGCCGTTGTTTATGGTCCCCAGCAGCGCCTCCTTCTCCATGTTCATCTTGGAGATGAGGCACGCAAAAGCAGAGAGGAAAAACGTGGAAGTCTTAACTTTTTTCGATTTGACAAAGGGATTTACTTCCGAGTTTTTGATCGTAAGATCGTGTTTCAAAAGGCCGTAATGAGGCGTTCCGTCGCTTTTGTCAAAGGGAAGCGCAGACGAGCACTCGATGCCTCCAAAGGTCTTTTCGTAGTAGGACTTGGCTTTTCCGTAGGCTTCGGTGTTTCTGGCGGCCAGCTCCTTTTCGGCGTACTCCTCCGCGGTGCACACCTCGGCCGGGACCTCCCTGCCTTCGTAAATATCGAAAATATCTCTTATAACAGTTCCGGTGCCTGTGCCGTCGATGACGATGTGATGAAACTCAAGATACAGGTATTTCCCTTCCCTGAAAGTATATATGCCCGTGCGGAAAAGAGGCGCGTCCGTGATCTTAAACGGGACCACTTTGAAGTCCTTAATGGAATCGGCCTTTACCGAGGGAATACCGAAATCGAATTTTTCGATATATTTTCCTACGTTTCCGTCCTCATCAACGCACACGCGCATGAAAGCGTGAGCATGGATCTCAAAGCACTTTCTCAGGGCCCCTCTCAGCCTTTCTTCATCGATCCCGTCCCACAGTTTAACAAAATAAGGCAGGTTGTAGGCTGTGGTTTCCGGCCCGTCGAGATATACGCCCATCTCGGAGCTGCTCAGCGGATAAATCTTTCTGTCACAAATCATAAATGACCTCCGTTATCATCAGAAAATCGTCTCCCTCCAGCGTCACGGAGCCGAAATAACCTTCAACGTCAAGAGTGTGTCTGAAATACGTTTTGTTTTTGTAAACCGCCGTTCCGTCAAGCGGAAGCGCGGGTATCAGTTTGGTCTTGTTTCTGAGCCCGGAGCCCTCGGCTTTTGCCAGGCTCTCTTTGGCGGTAAAAATCCGGAGAAAATGCTCTCCCTTCTTAAAGCTTTCCAGCTCCTCGTCGCCAAAGGCAAACTCCGCAAGAGCTTCGAAATCCCTGTCCTGCGCGGACTCCTCGATATCTATCCCGATCTCGCCTTCCGCAGTGACCGCCAAAGCCGCCAGTTCTCCCGAATGGGAAATGCTGAAGAAGAGCCTGTCGGACCTGGGCTTTCCCCGGTCGTCAACATAGCTTCCGCCCACAAAACGGTATACGAGATATCCCGCCCCCAAAGAAAGCAGTCTGTCGCTTTCACGCGCGTACCGGTCGGCTTTTTCGACCCGGTCTTCCGGAAGAAAGGAGCGGATATATTCTTCCTTTTCCTTCACGGTACGGGTATTGATCAAGTAAATTTCCGCCTTTTTCATGTCAAAAGTCCTGTTGTTTTTTCAGCTCACAATACGTGTGAATTTTACTATAAACGGGCACCGGTTGCAATTGATTATTGACTGCCGTCCGGGACCCGCGCGGAACCTTATTGTTTCCCGCCAATAATCCCTGTTCCGCGGACAGTGAAGCCTTGATTTATAGGTCCTTCATTTTTTATAATGAGACATCAGCGTTTGCGCACAGCAAAATAATGAAATAACTGCCGTTTGGAGAGGATCAGAATAATTATGGAAAATAACAAACGTTTTGCAAAAGCAACATGGCAGATCATGGAGCAGCTGCTCGAGGCAGACAGCCTTGACACGGCCCTTTCCGAGAGTCTGTCCATTATTCTCAGGGAGATCGGCGGAGAAGTGGGGATCATCTGGCTGTTGGACAAAAATGAGAACCGCCTGCGCCCCGTGTTCTATTCGGGCATTGGCGATATCTCCGGGATCAGCGTTGACAACGGCTTCGGCATTGCAGGCACGGTGACCGACTCCGGCAAGTCAGTTGTTCTGGAAAAGCCCCATGACGATCCCCGCTTTGACAATTCCATATTCGACGAACAAGGCATCCACGTCCGTTCCATGCTTTGCGTGCCTCTCTACGACCTTTCCAAAACCATAGGCTGCATCCAGATAGTGAACAAAAAGGACCGCAGCGCCTTTGACGGCGAGGAGCAGCAGCTTTGCGAGCGCATGGCCTCGCTGGCGGCGATCACCATTGACGAGAGAGGCTTTACGATCGAGCCCGAAACGGACCGGGAGGTGCTGATCTCCCTTCAAAACGTGACCAAGGAGTTCACATCCGCGGGAAAGCAGGTAAAGATCCTGAAGGGCATCACCCTGAACATTTACAAAGGCGAATTTCTCGTGGTGCTCGGCGAGAGCGGCTGCGGCAAATCCACTATGATGAATATCATTGGCGGCATGGATTACCTTACCGACGGAAAGCTGCTGGTGGAGGGCGTTGACTATTCGCACCCCACGGACCAGGAGCTCACGGAATACCGCAGGCATTATATCGGCTTCATTTTCCAGTCCTACAATCTCATGCCGAACCTGTCGGCTCTTGACAACGTCCGCTTCATTTCCGAGATCTGCGACGATCCCCTCTCTCCCGAAGAGGCGCTTTCCCGCGTGGGACTTGCCGCCAAAGGCAACAGCTTTCCATCCCAGCTCAGCGGAGGCCAGCAGCAGCGCATAGCCATTGCCCGCGCGCTTGTGAAACGTCCCAAGCTTATCCTTGCGGACGAGCCCACCGCGGCTCTCGACTATGAGACCAGCATCGAGGTGCTCTCAGCCATGGAGGACGCAGTCAGGAAAGAGCAGACGACCGTTGTCATGATCACCCACAACCCGGAGATCGCCAAGATGGCCGACCGTGTTGTCAAACTCAAGAGCGGCCGTGCCCACAGCATCAAGCACAATTCCGTGCCGCTCAAAGCGACCGATCTGGAGTGGTAAGCAGATGAAAAAAACGCAATTTAAAGACGCGTTGAAAAACGTGCGTAAGCAAATAGTGTCCTACCTCTCCATCGTATTGGTAGTCGCTCTGGGATGCGGCATCTTTTTCGTGTGCAGAATGGGCTCCATGAGCCTGGGCAACCGCACCAACGCCTTTTACGACGAGTGCAGCTACCACGATCTTGAGATACGCTCCACCAGAGGCATAAGCGTGAATGACCTGGACATCGTAAAGGGCCTTGAAGGCATAGAGGACGCCGAGGGCTTCATGTCCAACGACATGGTCATCTCCACCGGCAGCAGCCGGGACAACGCCCACGTCATTTCCCGTACCGAGAGGCTTGACGTGGTCCGGATCCTTGAGGGCCGCCTTCCCGAGGCAGACAACGAGTGCGCCATCACCCCGGAGCTTTCCGAATCGCTTAGCGTCGGCATTGGCGGTACCGTCCGTCTCCTTGGCTATGAGAACAGCGCCCTTCACCTCGGTGCGGAGGAGTTCACAGTCACAGGCATAATGCGCCACCCCAACAAGATCAGATACAAGGACATCTCCACCTCCAACGTGATCGTGTCCTACACCGCCTTCACTCCAAACGACATGGCCATTCCTTACACCGGCATACTTGCCAGGATCAAGGACGGCGGGGACATGTTCTCGGCAGAATACGCGGAGAAGATCCGGAACATGACGAAGGAGCTTATTCTTCTGGGCAAATCCAGGACCGCCGCCCAGGACGACGCAGTGATCATGAACATCGTTAACAGGATCAACGACGCGGTGAAGGAGCAGGCGCAAAGCGGTTCCGAGACCGGTAAGGGACTCGACCTTGACCTGGGAGACCTGAAGATCAGTCTCACTCCCGCTCAGCTGACTCTCGTCAGTGACTTTTTGTCCTCCGTCGACCGTTCCGAAACCGAGACCGTTAAGAGCATCCTGTCGGGCTTCATGGAGCCGGGTCAATGGATCGTCCTTCCCCGCACCATGAGCCAGTCTCTTTCAGACGCCAGAGACACTATTCAGTCCTTAGAGAAGATCAGCGTCACCTTCGCCCTTCTTTTCGTAGGCCTTTCCGTCCTGGTGTGCTACGCCACCATCGGCAAGATAATCGAAGAGCAGAAGCATCTGGTGGGCACCACCAAGGCTCTGGGCTTCACGAGGAAGGAGATCCTCATGAAGTACCTCATATTCGGCGGCAGCGGAACGTTTTTCGGAAGTATCGTGGCGATATTCGTCAGTTTTCTGCTGCAGCTCATCATGCTGAACGCAATGGGCGAAACGTTTCTCATTGGCAAGATAGAACCTGTTTTTGACATTCCCGCATTCCTCATCGCGGTTGTCGTGTCCATTCTGCTGGGCTGCGTGGCGGCCTACCTGGCCTGCAGCAAGCTTCTGAAGAAGCCGGCCATTAAGTTTCTGAACAACGAGGTCAGCAAGTCCTGGACGAAGCCGAAGCGGGTCGAAGAGGGAAAGAAGCCAAAGTCCCTGTACACGGGCCTGATATTCCGCAACATGCGGAGCGATCTCAAGCGCGTGGCTATTACCGTTGCCAGTATCGCGGGCTGCTGCATACTGCTTCTCATTGGCTTTTCCCTGAAATTCTCCTACGTTGAGATCACCGAAAGACAGTTCGGCAAGATCCAGGAGTACGATGCCACCGTTTCCTTCCAGGCCGACGCCAATGAGACCGCAAGCGCAAAGATCGCCTCCATAGTAGACCCCATCGTAAACGAAAAGATATCCCTTTTCCAGACAGGCACGATCCTTAGGTTCGGCGACGGCATCGAGACTGCGGTCCTAACGGCCACCGATCCCGACGAGCTGGATCACTTCTGTCACCTGTATGACGTCACAAAAGGCAAGGAGGTCCGCATACCCGACGGCGGCATCGTGATCTTCAGCAGACTCGCAGAGGTCTACAATCTGCACATTGGCGATCACATAAGCATTCTTTCGCCCAAGGGCGCCTTCCACGACGTTCAGATCTCCGGCATCTACAGCAACTACGCCGGGCGCAACGTTTACATGTCCGACACCTTCGCCAAGGAGCTCTTCGGCACCGCCTATCGGGTCAATTCCTACGCGGTCAGGTACGATGCGGGAAAGGCCGACACTCTCCGCACAGAGCTGCTTAAGGACGAGAGCTTCGTCAGCCTGCTTACAAAGGACGAGATCATGCAGCAGGTAGTCCTTGCATCCAAGACCATGGACACCGTGATACTGGTATTCATCGCCATGGCGGCAATTATGGCGGCGGTGGTTCTCCTGAACCTGGTACGCATCCAGATCAACCAGAAGAAGCGGGAGCTCACGATCATGCGTATAAACGGCTTCACCGTGCGCGAGACCGTCAACTACATTCTGAAGGAAAATATTATCACCGCGGTGATAGGCATCGTCGCAGGGCTTGTCCTTGGCTGCGCAGCCAGCAGATTCATCCTCGGGGTCCTTGACCGCGTGCACATACAGATGATCCGCGATATCAGTCTGCCTGGGTGCGCCCTGTCCGTTCTGATCACGCTTATCTTTGCCGCCATCATCAACGTAATTGCCCTGAGAAAGATAAAAACGCTGAAGCTCACGGATCTTAACTAAAAGCGCAAGCTTTTGCATAGTATTGGATATTATTTAAACTTCAAACCCGGAAAAGGGAGGATATAATTTAAAATGAAACGCATTGCATCCGTTGTTTTGGCATTGCTTATCTTGCTGTCACTCACAGGACTGACTGTTTTGTATTCCTGCGCCGATGACGAAGATGAGGAAAAAACGTTGACCGGCGTGACGATATCCCCGGAAGGTATTCTCGCCTTTGACGAATACCCCGGCACCGTCACCTATTGGCTCGGTATCAACGGCGGCTTTTTGCCCGTGACAAGCGGAGAACCTCTTGACCGGATCGAAAAGATGGGCACCTATTTCATCAAGATCGAAGCCTCCGGCATAAAACCGGAAACCGGGGAAGAAGGTATTCTGGCCTATTGGGAAGGCGGCGTTGAGTATGACGGAAGCACCTTCAAGCAGCTGGATTACAGTCCCGACCCCTACTTTCCGCAGGTGCCCGAAACTCCCGGAGAGATCGCCAACGTGGAACTGACCCCCGAGGGCAAGCTCACGTTCGACGAAGACCCCATCGCAGACTATTATGATCTCGTAATAAACGGCGACTGCGCACCTGTGTCAAGCGGCGACGTGATCAGCCGGGTCGAAAAGCCCGGAAGGTATATTTTCAAGCTTATCGCATATTTCAGGACGATCTCCGGAAGCGGTGACCTGGTCCTTGCCAAGTGGGC
>JAGCZO010000165.1 GCA_017959965.1 Clostridia bacterium
CAGAACGATATAGAGCGGGAAAAAGCCCTTCATCCGAAGCTCACGGAGGATCAGATAAGGTTCCTGCTTTCAAAGTACGCTTCTCTCAGCACCTCGGTCGCGTCGCACAGAGAAAAGCTGATCGACTCGCTGATCGGGAGCATACTCCTGTATGACGACGGAAGAATCATAATCACTTTCAACTACAGGGACAAGAAAACTGAAGCAAACATAAACGACGTGGTTGCCGCGTGCAGTTCATCCGGTTCGGATATTGCGCAGGATGGGTCACCACTAAACACAACTCCCACCAACTAAACGCAATTCGACGTTTTTTGGCGGGAGTTTTCTTTAGTTTTGCATTACAGCCGCAAAACGCGGTACTGTTTAGATCAAATATTATTTTTTGATCGAAACAGGTAAAAAAACACTCTATGAAACAGTACCAAAAAACATTATAATTTGCAATACAGAAACCCGATATGTTCCCGAACAGAGAATTATCCGGAGTTATCTGAAATCTATTTCCACAGGGAGAGACAAATGAAACACTTTACCCGCCTGATCTGCCTGTTTGCGGCAGCGCTCATGGTATTCAGTGCCGTCTCCTGCGGCAGCACCGAAACAGATGATAATACCGAGACCACGGCTGCGGCGGCAGGAAAAACCGCCGAAGAAATCACTACTTCAAATCTAGACAAAAACGGTTTTCTTCTTGACGATCTGCCGGAACTGAACTACAACGGCGACACCGTATCTTTCCTTTACTGGTCAGACGTTCAGCGGCCCGAATTTGAAATCAAGGAAGAGGACGTTAGCGGCTCAATCGTCGAAGAAGCAATTTACAACAAGAACATGCAGACCGAGGAACGCCTCGGCATTAAATTTGAATGGCACGGTGAAAAGGGCAACAACGACAATATCAACTCATTTACCACCTTCGTCACCAACTGCTACAACGGCGGCAACTTCTATGATATCGTAGCTACTTATTCCCGTTCCGCTGCCGCCTGCACCACCCGCGGACTTTACACCGACCTGAACACCATCGACGGCAGCTATTTTAACTTTGAAAAGCCCTGGTGGCCGAATACTATGTATGATGCCTGCACCATCGGAAACTCCCTGTACTTTATCTCCGGCGATATCTCCACCAACGTGCTGCATTTTATGTACGGCGTGTACTACAATATGGATCTGCTGAAAAATCTCAATCTCGAAGACCCTGTCAAATACGTTGACGACATGACCTGGACCATCGACAAAATGATTGAAATGTCATCAGGCCTCTACCAGGACCTTGATCAGAGCGGAAAGCAGAGCGACCTTGACTTCTACGGATTCTGTACACAATACTTTCATCTGGACGCCTTCTATACCGGCTCCGGCATGCGTCTTGTAGAAGATGACCCCGATGAGCTTCTTATCATTTCCCCTGATTTCACCAGTGAGAAATGCGTGGATATGGTCGCCAAACTGGGCGACTGGCTCACTACCAGCTCCTGCTACGTTTCCGGCGGCAGGCTCGGATCCGTGTCTTATCAGGTTCCCTTCGCTTCCGGAAACACCCTGTTCTGCCTGAACCGTGTGTACATGGCAGATGCTCTGAATGCCTCTAAACTCCATGACGTCAAATGGACATACAGTATCGTCCCCACTCCTCTGTACGATGCCGATCAGGAAAACTACGTTACCGTGATAGGCAACCCCTTCACCCTGTACGGCATCATGCAGGGCATTTCCGATGAAAACCTCGTACGGAACTCCGCCGTTATCGAGTGCCTGGCCAGCAAGGCATACCGCCTCACCACTCCCGCCCTGTTCGAGACCAATATGAAATACCGCTACACCAACGAGGAAAGAGGTGACGCCGTGCGTATGTTCGATATCATCCACGACACGATCGACTTCGACCTTGGCCGTATCTTCGCCTATGCCCTCTCCGGCATGAGCGAAATGCCGAGCAAAGCCGCTGCCAAAGGAACCAGCTGGGGCGCCACCATGAAAGCTCAGGACAAGACCCTCAAAGCAGACCTTGCATCAAAGGTCGTCGGGCCCCTTAGAGCTTTAAATCCATAACATCGGCACCTGACAAAAAACCGACTGTTCTTCCGAACGGTCGTGAAACACAAATAATATCACAATTAAAAGCAAGATCCGCGAGGTACTTTGTGTATTCCCCGCGGATCTTTTTTATCCTTTCAGAAACGGTACGGCTGTTCACGTGACTGTGTTAGCCGGACAATAGAAGAGTCATTTGCCGTCACGGGTGACGGTCATCCGTCCGACGGCGGCGGGCAGGTGACGGTCACCCCGCCGACTCCCGCCGTAAAGGACACGCTGACCGAATAGCCCTTCCCGTTCGACGCCGAATAGCTGTAGACCGACATTCCCATGACATTCTCGTCGGTCTCTTCGGGATCGACTGTGAAGCCTGCGGCTTTTACCTTTCCGGCGTATGCCTTCATCTGTTCCGCGCCGACGCCTCTGAAGGCAG
>JAGCZO010000166.1 GCA_017959965.1 Clostridia bacterium
GGTCTTGCCGTCGCTGCCCGTGACCGCGTAGATCCTGCAGGGGCAGTGCTTCACGAACTGTTCCATTTCGGAGGTGACGACCGTTCCGGACTTTTGAGCTTCGCCAAGACCCGGGGCGTCGAAGCGAATGCCGGGGGACTTGAATACAACGTCAAAACCCCTGGCGCCATCAAGATAGCCGGCCCCTACGGTAAAGCCTTTGATCTTGCCTTCTTTTACGAGTTTTTTAAGCTTTGAAGTTACTCTTTTGCGGTCCTTCTCGGTCCTGCCGCCGCTGTCCGCGACCCACACGGAGGATATGCCCTCTTTTTGAAACAGGTCAACGAGAGGCGCGTTGCTGATGCCGAAGCCCGCAATGAGTATCTTTTGCTTTTTCAGGCTTTTGAAGTAGCTGTTTATTTCAGAAATATCGGCTTTTTTCAAATCGTTCCTCCGGCTAGTCTGTTTTCCGGCCCTCGCATGATCAGCAAGGGGCCGCTGTCTTCTCCAAGTGGCTCACTGCCTTTTAAAACGGCTCACTCAAGCTCGAATGCGCCCGTGTATAAGCTGTAATACTGGCCCTTCAGCGCGATCAGTTCCTCGTGGGAGCCCCGCTCGATGATGCGGCCGTGGTCAAGAACTATAATAACATTGGCGTTTTTGACGGTGGACAGTCTGTGGGCAATGACAAACACCGTGCGGCCCTTCATCAAGGCATCCATGCCCCTCTGCACGATAGCTTCGGTACGGGTGTCGATGGATGAGGTCGCCTCGTCAAGGATCATGACCGGCGGGTTGGCGACTGCGGCTCTGGCAATGGAAATAAGCTGGCGCTGGCCCTGGGACAGGCTGGCTCCGCCTCCGGTGATCTCCGTGTTGTAGCCCTCCGGCAGTCTCTCGATGAACTCATCCGCTCCCGTCAGCTTCGCCGCAGCGATACATTCCTCGTCAGTGGCGTCAAGCTTACCGTAACGGATATTGTCAAGGACCGTGCCGGTAAACAGGTTCGTGTCCTGCAGAACGATCCCGAGGGAGCGTCTCAGGTCTGATTTTCTGATCTTGTTTATATTGATCCCGTCGTACCTGATCTTTCCGTCCGCGATGTCGTAGAAGCGGTTGAGAAGATTGGTTATGGTGGTCTTTCCGGCGCCGGTGGCGCCCACAAAAGCCACCTTCTGGCCCGGTTTGGCGTAAAGGGATATGTCGTGGAGGACGGGCTTGCCTTCAACGTATTCAAAGTCCACGTTGAACATTCTCACGTCGCCCTTCAGCTGCTCGTAAGTGACGGTGCTGTCTGCGCTGTGGGGATGCTTCCATGCCCAGATGCCGGTGTGCTCGGAGGTCTCGGTGAGCCGGCCATTGTCGTCAAATTTGGCGTTGACCAGCCTCACGTAGCCGCTGTCCTGCTCGGGCTCCCGGTCGATAAGCTCGAAGATCCTGTCGGCGCCGGCAAGTCCCATGACCACCGCGGTGATCTGATTGGAGACCCTGTTGATGTTGCCGGCAAACTGCTTGGCGATATTAAGGAAGGGCACCGCCACGCTTATATCCAGAACCATGCCGGAAAGGCTGACGTTCTGAGCGTGGGTAATGAGGAAAATGCCCGAAACGAAGGCAAGAACCACGTAAAGCACGTTGCCCACGTTATTGAGGACCGGAGCGAGCACGTTGCCGTAGCTGTTGGCTTTTTCCGTGTCTTTGTAGAGCTCCTCGTTGATCTTGTCGAAATCCTCCTTGGCGGCCTCTTCGTGGCAGAAAACTTTGATGACCTTCTGGCCGTGCATCATTTCCTCAACGAAGCCCTCGGCCTTGCCAATGGTCTTGCGCTGCCTGATAAAATGCTTCGCGGACATGCCGCCAACCTTGCGTGTGATGAAGAACATTATCACGACGCTGGCAATAACCACCAGGGTAAGCCAGAGGCTGAGGTAAAGCATGACGCCTATCAAGGTAGAAACGATTATTCCGGAGATCATGATCTGGGGAATACATTCAGAGATCAGCTCCCGGAGAGTGTCCACGTCGTTCGTGTAGTGGCTCATTATGTCGCCGTCGCTGTTGCTGTCGAAAAATCTCAGCGGATAAGTCTCCATTTTCGCGAACATCTCGCAGCGCAGATTTTTCAGGGTCCCCTGAGTTATGACCGCGATAAGTCTGTAAAAAGCGAAGGATGAGAGGACAGCCGCCACGTAGGTCGCGGCAAGGATCCCGATCGTAATAAAAATGTCCTTACTAACCGCCTCCCAGCCGCTCTTTTCGTTGATGGCCTGTTCCACGTAGGCAATGATCTTCTGGATGTATATTGACGGTGTCGCCGCCACCACCGCGTTGATTATCACACACACCAATGCGATGGACGCTCTCACAGGGTAGCCCCTGAATATGGTTTTGATTATTCTCCACACCGTGCCTTTTCTGGCTTTTTCCCTCTTAGGCGCGTCCGGATAAACACTGTGTTTTTTACTCATCGCCAGCACCTGCCTTGTTCTGGGAAATGTATATGTCGCGGTAGATCGCGTTGTTCTCCATGAGCTGCTTGTGGCTGCCCACTGCGTCGATTCTGCCGTTGTCCATGACGACAATGAAGTCCGCGTCCTCAACGGAGGCGGTCCTCTGTGCGATTATTATCTTTGTTGTGGAGGGAATGTACTCCCGCATGGCCTTCCTGATCTTGGCGTCGGTACGGGTGTCAACGGCGCTTGTGGAGTCGTCAAGGATAAGTATCTTGGGCTTTTTCAGCAGCGCCCTTGCAATGCACAGCCTCTGCTTCTGGCCTCCGGATACGTTGACTCCGCCCTGCTCTATATAAGTGTCATAGCCCTCCGGGAACTGGTTTATGAACTCGTCCGCGCAGGCAAGAGCCGCCGCTTCCTCCAGCTGTTCATCCGTCGCATTCGGGTCACCCCACCGGAGATTTTCTTTGATCGTACCCGAAAACAGTATGTTTTTCTGAAGCACCACCGCAACGCCGTTCCTCAGAGTCTCCAGGTCGTAATCCTTCACGTTCAGGCCTCCGACCTTAACTTCGCCTCCGGAGACGTCGTAAAGCCTGCATATGAGCTGTATGAGAGTGGATTTTGAGGATCCCGTACTGCCAATGATACCCACCGTGGCACCGGAAGGGATGCTCAGATTGATATTGTCAAGAGCGTCCACCTTGTTGTTTCCGGGGTAGCGGAACATAACGTCCTTGAACTCGATGGAACCGTCGGCAATGTCTTTGGCGCCGTTCTCAGGAGACAAAATAGTTGATTCTTCGTCAAGCACCTCAATGCAGCGCCTGCAGGACTCTATGGAGATGGTGATCATGACAAATATCATCGATATCATCATGAGGCTGTTGAGGATCATAAAGCTGTATGTGAGGAGCGCCGAAAGCTGAGCCACCTGAAGGTCAAGTCCCGCGGAAGAGACCACCACCCAGGATCCGTAGGTCATTACGAAGATCATGTTGATGTGGAGACAGACCTGCATAAGCGGGTTGTTGAAGGCAAGTATCCTTTCCGCTCTTGTGAAATCCGCCCGCACGTTTTCCGATGCCTCTTCAAACTTTTTCTTCTCGTAGTCTTCTCTTACGAAGGATTTCACGACTCGTATGGCCTTGACGTTTTCCTGTACGGATTCGTTGAGCGCGTCATACTTTTTGAACACGTTCTTGAATATGGGCATCACTATTTTGATGATCAGGAAAAGACCGAATCCAAGGAATGGCACCACCGCGGCAAACATCCAGGCAAGGCTTCCGCCCATTACGAAAGCCATCACGAAGGCAAATACAAGCATAAAAGGCGATCTCACCGCGACTCTTATGATCATGCTGAAGGCCATGGACGCAAACTGAACGTCGGTGGTCAGCCTTGTCACAAGGGATGAGGTGGAAAACTTGTCGATATTCTCGAAGGAAAAGCCCTGGATCCTGTAAAAAATATCCTTGCGCAGGTTCTTGGCAAAGCCCGCCGTGGCCACCGCGCAGGTCTTGCCGGCGATTGCGCCGAACAGCAGCGACGCCAAAGCCATGACCAGCAGGATCACGCCGTACTTAACGATAACGTCCATTCCGCAGCCGTTTTCGATATTTCCCACCAGCTCGGCGGTCAGGAATGGTATGATGCACTCCAGCACCACCTCGAGGCCGACGGCAACAGGCGTCAGTATGGCGTATTTTTTATACTCCCTTAAACATTTGAACAGTTTTCCGAACATTGGTTCTCCGTTGAGCGCCCGTCTTCATATCCGCAATTACGGGCGTTATTCTCGTAAAAATGCATTCGGCAATCGCTCGTTTCCGCGGCTGCACATACACTTTCAGTATAATCCGAATAAAATATTTTTTCAATACTGACGCCTTAAAACAAGTGTTAAAACAACAAAATAGCGGGAGCATTTTTAAGTTCCCCGCTCCCGCGTCGATCATACAGATCATTACAATATTATTACGATGCTTTGTACTTCTCAAGCGCCGAATAGAGCCCGAAAAGCGCTCTGGCGGCCGGCCCCTCGGCCGGATTGTTCCAGTATCCCGAGATAACGTCCGCGCATCTTATCTTTACGTAGTTTCCCGGTCCGTTCTCGAAAACAACGGTCCTGCCGACGTCCTGTATCAGGATCCTGCCGGCGTAAACTATTGCCCCGTAATCTGTTCTGACCACAGTCATTTCGGGCCCGAAGGCTTCATTGTCAAGGTAATAGACCCTGGCCCCTTCCATTATTCCCGCGGTCTTGAAAAAGAACTCATATCCGCCTGAGAAGGTAAACCCCACGTTGAATATTTCGCCCTCGTCGTCGCTGCTGACGATCTCCATGCGGGAGCCCGGCACCTTGGCGATCTCCGGGAAAAGAGTTCCGTCGGAAAGCGCCTCGATATTGTCGGTGGGAAGCTCCTCCGTTTTATACGAGACCGTTTTCTGCACCTCTGCGCCGTACATGAGAAGCCTTCCCGCGGCCGTTTTGGCGGAGTCGGAAAAATTGCCGTTTATCACCGCCTCGGCGTAAGCCTTCACGCTGAAGTCCGTCCTCGAGTCAAGTATCTCGGTGCCGTCGTACAGCACAATATCGACCTTATCTGTCATCCTGTCAAAACCGATGCCGCCAAGTTCAAACTGCCAGAGCCCGCCGGTCTTCACTCCATGAACCGTTTCCGGCTCTCTATTCTCCATGGCAAAGCGCATGACGGGACCGTCAACGCCTTCCGGGACGTTGGCTTTAACTTTAAGAGAGAGCGTATCCTTGATCGACACGTTGGCGGACAGAATAATTCTGTTTTCACCGCCAATGGCAACCGACACGAGTCTTGAGAACTCAAGTTCACCCTTCTTGAACGTGACGTATGCGTACACCACGGTCTCAACGCTATTATCCAAAGATTTCCCCGCGGACGCGGGATCGGGCTTGTATACGACAGTCTCTTTTCTGCCGGCGCCCATATCCGGAACAGAGGTCTCACCGGATTCAGTCTCCGCCGAGGATACCGGCTCTGCTGTAGACTCAGCGGTTGATTCAGCAGTGGGCTCCGTGGTTGCCTCAGCCGTTGGCTCCGCGGTCAGCTCAGCTGAGGGCTCTGTTGTGGGCTCTTGAGTCGGCTCCGCGGTAGATTCCGCAGTAGGTTCAGGTGTCGGCTGAGCGGTAGGTTCCGCAGTAGGTTCGGCTGTGGGCTCCGGAGTCGGCTGCGCGGTAGGTTCCGGTGTTGGCTCGGCCGTAGGCTCCGCTGTGGGCCCGGCTGTAGGCTCCGCGGTAGGCTCAGGCGTGTCCGTCGGCCCGGGAGTTTCCGTCGGTTCAGGCGTGCCGGCCGAAGGTTTCTTCGGGTCCAGAGCAAACTCGTAAAAAGCCAGCTTTTCACCCGCCGGTATAACGACCGGCTCGTCGCTGCCCCAGGCGGCAGCCACAGTATAAGCGTTCATATTTGACGTCCACTTCGAGCTTTGGAGGACAGGCTCCGGATCGAACAGTATTTTACCGTCAAGGTTCCCTGCCCCGACAGCGGCTTGTTCCGCCGCGACTGCGTCAAACAGCGTCACGTTGTAAACAGGTATGATCCCCAGAGCCGAGATCTCAACGTCTTCCTGTCCGCCTGTCACGCTGAGGGTGAACCTTATCCGGCCGTCAGTCATCGTTTTCTTGTCTGAAGTCAATTTAATAACAAGAGAATCAGAGAGAGAACTGACGTTTATATCGCTTCCGATTTTGCCGTATTTCTGGGGATATTCTGCCGTTCCGTAACAGTCGGGCCTGCCGTATTCGTCCGCATTGGCAAGAGGCACGCGCAGAGACAGCGCAAGGATGATCGCCAATATCATCACGGCAATTTTCCACGTTTTTTTCATGAGCCCGGCCTCCCCTTTCAGTATCGTTTCAACAGGATCATTTTAACATCCGAAGGCCCTGTTTTCAAGACGTGCCCGGCGTTTTAAAGGCCGTTTAACGATCTTTCAACGTTGGCTTTTAACGGTTTCCCGTCGTTGCGGTGACGGTCGTTTTGTGGTATCATCCTTAAGGATATAAGGCGGCGTATGAGCCGCGTCACCCGGAGGGAAAATGTACACTGTAAGGATCGGGGATAAGGAAATATCATTGGAGACGGCCGAAGGGATCTTCTCGCCCTCAAGAGCGGACGAAGGCACCTTATGCATGATCGCTGAAGCAAGAGAGGAGCTTGCCCTTGGCGGCAAGGCCCCCGAAAAGATCCTTGATCTCGGATGCGGAACGGGTATCGTCGGCATATACTTCGCATATCTTTACAAGGATGCGGAGGTTATTTTCACGGACGTGGACGAAAAATGCGTTAAGCTGGCCCTGAAGAACGCCGGGGCAAACAGTATCCCCGGGCAAAACGTCAAGGCCATCGTATCGGACGCTTTTACAAATATCGAAGAGGAAGACTTCGACCTTATACTTTCCAATCCGCCCTACCACACGGATTTTTCGGTCGCCAAGGCCTTCATCGAGGGCTCCTTCAAAAGGCTCAGGATCGGCGGAAATCTCTTCATGGTGACAAAAAGGCTGGACTGGTACAAAAACAAGCTGATCAGCGTGTTCGGAGGCGTCAGGATCGCAAGGAAAGAAAACGGGTATTTCGTATTCTCCGCTGAAAAGCGAAGCGCCAGACCCTCTAACACAAAACCCCTGAAGAAAAGAAAATAAAAACCTTGGTAAGCAATACTTTTACTTAAAATACCGCCGGTCGCGGCGTCCGTACAAAACGGTGCCCGCGGCCGGCGGTTTCTTGTTTATTTCATTGGCGTGTTAACATGCCGGATCAGTTTTTCGCTCTCAGGAACGGAGGAACGTCATCGTCATCCTCGGCATCTTCCTGTACTTCGGGAGCTGCAGGCTGAGTGGCCGGCTGAGGAGCGGCAGACGTAGCGGGTCCGAAGGTGCTCTGAGAAGAGGTCTGGGGCTTTGAGAAGCTCTCGCTGCTGGCAATGCTTCCCGCGAAGGATGCCTCGGCAATAGACTCCTTCGGAGCGAAATCTGCGGCGATGATGGTGATGTAGACAAAGTCTCTCATATCCTCGTTTTCGACCTCAGGCTCTCTGGTACCGAAAATAATGTCGACGTTGGGATCGGCCTTCTCGCAGATCTCGTTGCCGCACTGGGAAATAGCGCCCATGTCAAGGTTGTCGCCGAAATACTGAACAAGAATGACTCTTGCGCCGTCGATCGTGGTCTCAAGAAGCTGGTTCTGTGTTGCTCTGGCCAGAGCCTGCTTGAACCTGTCTTCGCCCTTGCCGAAGCCAACACCCATATGGATAATGCCGCGGTTAGTCATTGTGGTCTTGATGTCGGCAAAGTCTATATTGATGTCGCCGCACTTCTTAATGATGTCGTAGATGCCCGCAACAGACTGGGTGAGGATCTCGTCAGCCTTCTTGAAAGCTTCCTTGACCGGAACGCGCTGATCCTTGAACACCTTGAAGATGTTGTTGTTGGGAACGATGAGCATCGAGTCAACGCTGGCTTTAAGCTCTTCTATGCCCGCCTCGGCAACCTTCATCTTGCGGCCGCCTTCAAAGGAGAAAGGCTTGGAAACAACGGCTATCGTGAGTATCCCCTTGTCCTTTGCGCATTTCGCAATGATAGGAGCAGCGCCCGTGCCTGTGCCGCCGCCCATACCTGCAGTTATAAACACAACGTCGCAGTCATCGAGAACTCTGGAAATGTCCTCAAGATTCTCCTGAGCCGATTTGGCGCCCACTTCGGGTTTCGAGCCTGCACCAAGGCCTTTGGTCTCTTTTCTTCCGATCTGAACTTTGATCGGAGCCTTGCATGCGCTCAGTACGTTAACGTCAGTGTTGACTGCCACAAAAGTAACGTCATCGAAATTGTTGTCTTCTATCATTCTGTCGACAGCATTGTTTCCGCCGCCGCCAACGCCGAGAATCACGATCCTTGCATCGACAAAGTCACTTCCGGAGAAGAAATCGTTATACTCTTCATACTCATTAGTCATTGTTAAACCTCCTCTTAACCCTGGGATACCGGGTCATTCTTCATTGGTAGCATATCGCTTAACTGAATCGATCTCTTCAAGAGATGTCTTAAAATCACTTTTTCCGTGGCCTTATCTGCCGTACATTTCCGGCGGCTTTAAGGGGCCTTATCAGAATCCGATGGGTTTCCAGCTGAAATCGCTCTTCCTGTTCTGAGCGGGATTGACCTGAGGCTGGGTGTTTTCATTCTCCGAGAACGGTACGTCCACTCTCTCCACGGGAACGAAGTCCGCGGCAATGATAGTGACCTGAACGAAATCCTTCTCGGAAGGCTCTGTCTCGGGCTCTCTGTAGCCCCAGATGATCTCTGCATCCGGATGCACCGACTTGGCAATGTATTCCGAGCTTTCGTTCATTTGGAAGATTCCGATATTGTCGCCGTAGAAGTTGAGCACGACCTCTTTCGCGCCGTCGATGGAAGTGTCGAGCAGCGGGTTCTTGATAGCCATGTTGAGAGCGTCCGCGAATCTGTTGTCACCCTTGCCGTAGCCGACACCCATGTGGATGATGCCGCGGCCTGTCATGACCGTCTTGAGGTCAGCAAAGTCGATATTGACTTCGCCGCGCTTTGTGATGATCTCGCAGATGCCTTTGACGCTGGTGGAAAGCACCGTGTCAACGCGCTTAAACGCTTCGCGCATAGTGCCCTTTTCCTTGAGCACGTTGTAAACTCTGTCGTTTGGAATGACCACCAGGGAGTCAACGTTGGCCTTCAGCTTCTCGATGCCTTCCTCGGCTGTAACGGTCTTCTTTCTTCCTTCAAATCCGAAGGGCTTTGTGACCACGCCAATGGTCAGGATGCCTTTCGCCTGAGCGAGGGAAGCAACGTAAGGAGCTGCGCCTGTGCCTGTGCCGCCGCCCATGCCGCAGGTAATGAACAGCATGTCGATGTCCTCAAGCACGTTCTTGATCTGCTCTGTAGACTCTTCAGCGGCCATTCTGCCGATCTCCGGCTTCGCACCGCAGCCGACGCCTCTGGTGAGCTTCTCACCGAGAGGAATCCTTATCTTGGCTTTTGAATTGTTGAGCACGCGGTAATCTGTGTTCATAGCGATGAACGTGACTTTCTGCATGTCTTTATCGCCGGCAGTTTCCTCAATAATTCTGTTGACAGCGTTGTTTCCGCCGCCGCCAATGCCTATGATCGCAACTCTTGCGTCCTTAACTTGTTCAATGTCATAACTAACAGGCACGGTTTTACCTCCTAAAACTTAAGCATATCTCTATGTATTATATTTCCGCGTCAGCTTTTTTTCAAGACGCGTTATTGACTTTTCAGCGAAAAATGCGTACTTTCGGCATTTATCCCTTGGCTTTTCCGAAGAAATCTTTTATGCTGTCGCCGAATTTCGCGAAGGACCTCTTGAGTTTCTCTCCGAAGGTCTCATCCTCGCCCGAAGCGCCCTCGGTCTTCTTGGGGTCTGCCTCGTTGTGATTTATCACAGTCGACGGACGGCGGCCGTATTTTATCTTGGACGAAATGTAAATGAGCATTCCCAGGGACGTGGTGAACGAGGTCTTTATGCCAAGGTCCTTGCCCTTGTCAACTGCCTCAACGTCCGCGTTCCTGATTACAGACTCAAGGACTTCCTTCAGCCCGCGGTACTGGACGATGCCGTCGCCAATGAAATAGAATCTGTTGATAAGAGACTTTCTCACACCTCTGATCTCCATGAGCTCTCCGGCCTTCTTGGCGACCCTTGTCGCGATATCCTCGATCCTGGCATTGATTATGCCGGCCAGGTAGGAGACCTCAACGCTCTGCTCCGCGTCCGCGTCAGCTCTGTCAAGGGATATGGATTCGTTCCCTGAGACCTGCAGCGGAGAGGCGTAGTTGTATTCCATTTTCAGGCGCTCCGCCTGGTTCGTAGGCACGGAAAGCACCACTTCAATATCTCTCGTAACGTTGTTCCCGCCCACCTTCAGGCTGTCGAAAGCGAAGGGGATACCGTTGTAGTAGATGGAAATATCCGTTGACGTTCCTCCCACGTCGGCAATGACTGTGAAGCAGCTGCCGCCTTTTGAAGAGAAGAATGAGGAGGAATCGAACACCTTCTGACTTGCGAAGAAGGAAGGAACGAATCCGTCCGTCTTGATGCCGCAGTCGGCCAGAAGCTTGGTTATATTGGCGCAGACGTCGCCTTTGGCAATGACCGCGTTGGCTTCAAGAGAGAGCCTGCTGCAGACGGTGCCCTCGGGTTTATCCTTGAGCAGATCGCCGTCAGCGAAATAGGCAAGCGGAACTATGTCCACAAGCACCTCGTCCTCGCCGTAATCGACTTCTGAAGCTCTGTTGAGGACCTTGCCAACGTCAAGTCCGGTGACCGGCGCCTGAGGAACAAGGAATATTTCTCCCGAGCTGTATATCTGCCTGATGTACGCATTGCTCAGGCTCACGTATGCGGAGGTGATCTCGATACCCGTCTTCGTCAGTATCGTGTCAACGGCTTTTTCCACACAGGCGCGAAGATTCGTCTCTGAAAGGTCCGGCGCCAATACGTTTATCGGCTCCGCCGAGATGCACTCGGATTTCGCGATTATTTTAGGAGTTCCCTTCTCCGTAATTCTTCCGACAAGAATTCTGACACCGGTAGTTCCAATATCCATCACGGCAACTGCGAGTTTCAGATTACTCATTGTAAAATCTCCAATCATGCGCAAAATTCGTTTGCGTTTTCGTTTATTTGATTTGAGTCTCCGTTGTTCCGGCCTCATGGCGGCAGAAGAGACTGTTTGTCAAATATATATAATATAAGAAACGGTTTCGTTTTGCAATAGGAAACAACTCCGTTTGCAGCCAATTGGTCTGTTTTCACGCCTGTTTGCGCCTGTTTTAGCGGAAATATGCGTCCGTAAGACCCCGTTCATGGGTCATTTTCTTTATGTCATGCGGCTTTAAGGTTCGTCAGTCGGCTCCGGAGTGGGCTCCGCGGTAGGCTCTGGAGTCGGCTCCGGTGTAGGTTCTGGAGTAGGCTCCGGCGTCGGTTCCGGTGTGGGCTCCGGAGTAGGTTCCGGAGTAGGTTCCGGTGTGGGCTCCGGAGTAGGTTCCGGCGTCGGTTCCGGCGTAGGTTCAGGTGTCGGCTCAGTCGTCGGCTCAGGAGTAGGTTCCGGCGTGGGCTCAGGCGTCGGCTCAGGAGTAGGTTCCGGTGTGGGCTCAGGAGTAGGTTCCGGCGTCGGTTCAGGCGTGGGCTCAGGTGTAGGCTCCGCTGTGGGCACGGCTGTTGGTTCCGCTGTTGGTTCCGCTGTTGGTTCCGCTGTAGGCTCTGCCGTCGGCGTCGGCGTAGGCGTAGGAGTGGGTGGAGGTGTAGGCGTCGGCGTTGAC
>JAGCZO010000167.1 GCA_017959965.1 Clostridia bacterium
CTGCCGCGTCACTGCTAATTGCGCGAAGCGCATAATTGTTTATTAGCGGCTCTGCCGCGTCACTTTTCATTGCGCTTCAGCCCGTTTCGTATTATAATCAAAAAAACGGAGGTCAGGAGATGCTCAAGTTCAATAAACCGTTCAATCCTTTTCCGTCCGGGAAATACGCCAATGTTTTTTCAAGAGGATTGGCTGTTTTTCTTGCTTTTTCTGTGTTTCCTTTTGCCCTCTCAGGCTGCGTCAGCGACACCGGCGTCGAGCCTTACAGGGCCTCAAAGGAGGAGCTTGAAGCAGCGTCGGCCGCCGCAGGCAGGAACATGCTGCGAATTGGCTGCTGGATACCGCCCAGGCCCCACCAGATGACCACCGATGAGGAGGCGGAAGCCAGGATGAAGGAGGTTGCGGAATCGGGGCTCAATATGGTCTCCACCCACCACGACGACCTCAAGGATATGGGCTTCATCCACAGGATCATAAAGGCAGGCGCGAAATACGGGGTCGAGGTGATGATCGAGCTGAACAGCGACCTCTCGGACAGCGGAATAGAGGCAAATCTGAACGTTGTGCGCGAAACGAAGGATTACGCCAATCTCTTTGGCTATAACCTTTTCGATGAACCCGGGGAGTCGGCCAGAGAGGCCCTCACCGGGGAATATGCCCTTGTCAAGGAATTGGCGCCGGACAAGTTCGTAATGCTGAACCTTCTTCCGAACTACGGGCCTCAGGATGCAATGGCACCGGTGATCACAAAGGGGCTCACGTGGTACCGGACCTACGTGGACAATTTTGCCCAGACAGGGAGCGAGGCCATATCCTTCGATTCGTACCCCTACAGAGCTGTCGGGGAATACGAGGCCTGGAGCCGGTTTATTTCGAATTCCTGCGACCTGGTGCTTGCGTCAAGAAAATACGACCGGCCGGTCTGGGGCTTCGTGCAGGACAGCAGCTGGTCCGGCATGTATATGCCCGAGGAGGAAGCCTTAAGGATGCTCTGCCACATGCACCTGCTGTTCCAGATGAAGAGCTATTCGTATTTTCTGTACGCACAGCCCTGGGAGGACGACGGTTCCGGCTTTTCGGCCATGCTCAACTGGGACGGAAAACTCACCCGCACGTATTACCGAGTGCAGAAGAACAACGCGGAACTGGCCAATTTCGGCTACAGAGTGCTTTCGTATGATCTCAAGGGCATATACGCCGAAAGGCTGACGAAGGAGCACAGGGACGCCGTTGACAAGTCGCTGAGGCTGACCTCGGGGAGCTGCTTCAAGTCGGTCGACGTTGAGGACGGCCACGAGATCATAGCGGGAATCTTCACGCCAAGGTCTGCCGAGGCAAATGCCCGGGACGGCTACGCCAATGACACCGCGGATGAGGCGGTATACGTGATCAATTTCAGCCACTCGGTCAGGAAGACCGTCACCGTCAACTTCAAGGGCGTGCGGGAGTACACTGTCTGGGGACCCGACGGCATTGAAGATATGGGCGCCGCTTCTTCGCTGAAGCTGGACCTGCCTGCAGGCGACGCCAGGTTTATTGAGTTTAAGACGTTCGGCACGGACGGCTGAGTTATATTTTTGAACGACAACTGACTTTCAGCACGGAGGTATCATTATGGATCAGAAATCATTTGCCAACAGACCCGTTGGCGGCACCGACGCCCTTGGCAAGACCATACCGCACCCCGGGAAAGGATCCACGAGGCGCGAAAACCGCACAGTAGGTCTCTTTTATTTCCTTTGGCTTTGCGAGGGGAACAAGCGTCTATACGACGTGTCCAAGATCACGGACGCGGATCCCGAGGCCGGTTATAAGGGTGACGACCCGATGTGGGGACGGGTCGGGGAATATCACTACTGGGGCGAGCCCTTCTACGGCTACTACTCGATGACCGACGAGTGGGTGATAAGAAGACATATGAAGCTTATAATGGAGGCTGACGTTGACTTTCTGTTCTTTGACACCACCAACGCGGTGGTCTACGAAAATGTCTGCCACATCGTGATGCGGGTGCTGGAGGAATACGCCAAGGAAGGCTTCAGGATACCGAAGGTGATGTTCTACACCAATACCGCTTCCGGCAGGACCGTGCGCCGGATCTACGACGAGTTCTACAGGCCCGGGCTTTACAGGGAGACCTGGTACATGTGGGGCGGCAAGCCCGTTATTATTGCGATACCCGAGGAGTGCGACGAGGAAACGAAGAACTTTTTCACCATAAAGCTTGCCCAGTGGCCCAACGAGCCCACGAAGCGCGGCGGCTGGCCCTGGATGGATTTCGAAAAGCCTCAGAGGGTTTTTGAAAACACGGAGGGCGTGCCCGAGAGCATCAACGTTTCCGTTGCCCAGCATCCCCAGATACGCTTTGGCGACAGTGTTATGTACGGAGAGACCACGAACTGCGGAAGAGCCTGGCACAACGGCGCCAATGACACCGAGCCCTACGCCTACACGAAATGCTACAACTTCAACGAGCAGTTCGACCGCGCCCTGGAGACCGATCCCCCGGTGGTTCTTGTCACCGGCTGGAACGAGTGGATCGCAGGCAGATGGCAGGGGCCCCCGGACAGGCCGCTTATGTTTGTCGACTGCGCAAACTACGAGTTCAGCCGCGATATCGAAATGATGAGGGACGGCTACTTTGACAATTATTTCATGAGCCTGATATCCTACGTCAGAAAATACAAGGGAACGGACGGCGTTCCGGGGACAAAGCCCGGCGGATCCGTCACCTTCAAAGGCTTTTCCGACGGCGCAATGATAAGAGACTGTGACGGCTGGACGACAAGGCAGCATTTCCACAACGACACCATGCGCTGCTCGATAGAGTCCGTAAAAGTGTCCCACGACGGAAATGATATAACCTTTGAGATCAGGGCCGACAGGATCCCCGAAAAAAGCGGAGCGTTTTTCAACATATTCATTGCCACGGGGACCAGAACCGGTTACGATTTTGTTGCGAATTATTACGACTGCGAGGTGGCCAGGATCATAAGACCGGCGCCGGACGGAACTCCCCTCCGGCCCTGCGACCGCCTTGACTACACGGTCCCGGCCGGCAGCAACACCCTTGAGATCGAAGGCAATACCGTCAGAATATCCTTCCCTCTCTCGCTCATAGGCATGGAAAACGGCGGTGAAATACTGTTCAAGGTCTGCGACTCCAAGGTCCCCTACGAAAAGATCGACGATTTTTACGACAAAGGCGACGTGCTCCCCATGGGCCGGCCGGGCTTTGTGTTCGTGATCGAAAAATAAAAATTAACAATAGTTGCACTGCAAAAAACAGCCGCGATCCCTGAAAATGCGATCGCGGCTGTTTTTTGAAAAGCTTTTGAGCTTTCCTTACTGTTTTTCTGTGAACAGGATCAATTACTTGATCTCGATCTCTGCGCCTGCTTCCTTCAGCTTCTCTGCGAGAGCGTCTGCATCCTCTTTGGATACTTTCTCTTTGAGAGTTGCGGGAGCACCGTCAACGAGCTTCTTAGCGTCCATAAGAGCAACGCCGCAAGCGTCCTTAACGACCTTGATAACGTTCATCTTGTTTCCGCCGGCACTCTTAAGAACGACTGTGAATTCGGTCTGCTCTGCTTCAGCGGGAGCTGCTTCTGCTGCGCCGCCTGCGGGAGCTACTGCAACTGCCGCAGCAGCTGTTACGCCGTATTTCTCTTCGATGGCTTTTACGAGATCGTAAAGCTCAAGAACTGTCATGCTATCGATAGTATCGATGATCTGTTGAATTTTCTCAGACATTTTATTTTCCTCCAAATAATTATTAGGCAACGTTTGAGCGGATTATCCGCATTTCTTCGCGCCGGGTCCTGTGCCGCGAACCTCGCCGCTGCGATTTGATCAAAAATTCTCCGGCGATAGAGATCGCCTTTGTACAACAGGGATCAATATTAAGCTCCCTTTTTCTCGGCAACAGCCTTGACTGCGACCGCGAATCCTCTGATGTTTCCGGTAAGGGCGCTGAGCAGCATCGAGAGCAGGCTTTCCCTGGACGGGATCTTCGCGAGTCTCTCAACTCCTGCGGGATCAAGCACCGTACCGTCGCAATAACCGCCTTTTACGTTGAGCGGCTTATATTTCTTAGCGTATTCACTGAGGATCTTTGCCGCCGATGTGTAATCGGATGCAGTCGCGAGAGCGGTCGGGCCCTGGAGGTATTGTGTTAAACCTTCCATCTGAGTACCCTCAACAGCTTTGGTGATGAGAGTGTTCTTATGAACTACGAACTTCACGCCTTCTTTTCTGAGAGCGACGCGGAGAGCTGTATCTTCCTCAACGGTAAGACCTCTGCTTTCAACCAGAACCGCAGATTTAGAATTCTCGAGGTCGTTTTTTATCTCGGCGACCAGAGTCTTCTTCTGTTCCAAAATTTTCTGACTTGGCATTTATGAATTGCACCTCCTTCCAAATCAAAAACCTTCGATTTGCCTAAAGACAGACCGAAGGTTTCAAGCGAACGGGACATTGTTCACACAATGCTCTTAAGTTCTTTCATACCTCGGCAGGACTTACCAGCGCATTAAGCGCGTTGCCGGCGTCTTTGGCAGTAATATGTTATTTAAAAGTCGCATCCGTCAGATCTTCGTTGTGTTGATCTTGATGCCAATGCCCATCGTGGAAGTCACGACTGCGCTCTTCACGTACTGACCCTTAGCGGCGGCAGGCTTTGCCTTGAGCACCGCATCGTAGAGAGCTCTGAAGTTCTCTTCCAGCTTATCGGTTCCGAAAGAGACCTTGCCGATGGGGCAATGGATGATGTTCGTCTTATCGAGTCTGTACTCAACTTTACCGGCTTTGATCTCGGCAATAACTCTCTTAACGTCCATGGACACCGTACCGGACTTCGGGTTAGGCATGAGTCCTTTAGGACCGAGGACTTTACCGATACGTCCCACAACGCCCATCATGTCGGGAGTCGCGACAACGATATCGAAGTCAAACCAGTTCTCGTTTTTGATCTTATTTACGAGTTCCTCGCCGCCGACGTACTCAGCTCCGGCCTGCTCGGCCTCTGTAGCCTTTTCGCCCTTTGCGAATACCAGGACTCTCTTTGTCTTACCGGTTCCGTTGGGAAGAACAACACTGCCTCTGACCTGCTGATCAGCCTGTCTTGAGTCAACGCCAAGCCTAAGGTGAAGCTCGACTGTCTCGTCGAATTTTGCCTTAGCGTTATCAACAACGGCCTGGAGAGCTTCTTTGGGTTCGTAAAGTTTGGATGTATCAACAGCTTTAAGGCTGTCCTTATATTTCTTACCTCTAAACATCTTCGCTACCTCCCCGATCAGTCAACAACGACTATACCCATACTTCTCGCGGTTCCCGCGATCATTCTGGCAGCCGCCTCAACGTCAGCAGCATTGAGATCGGGCATCTTCTGCTCGGCGATCTTCAAAACTTCTGCCTTAGTGATAGTCGCAACCTTGTCACGGTTCGGTTTTCCCGATCCATGCTCAATTTTGCATGCTTTCTTAAGCAACACTGCCGCCGGAGGAGTCTTTGTAACGAATGTGAACGTTCTGTCAGCGTAAACGGTGATAACTACAGGAATAATAAGTCCTGCATCGTTCTTCGTTCTCTCATTGAATTCTTTGCAGAATCCCATGATGTTCAGGCCATGCTGACCTAAAGCTGGTCCAACCGGTGGAGTCGGTGTGGCTTTACCTGCCGGAATTTGTAATTTTACAAATGCAACAATTTTCTTTGCCATTTAATTCCACCTCCCAAAAAAATTGTGTTGGTCGTTAACCGGGCGTATGGCTCCGCGCCGGCTCAAAAGAGACTTTGATCAGTCTTCTTTTTTGACCTGTATGTATTCAAGCTCAGCAGTAATATTTCTGCCAAACATAGATACCAAAGCTTTAATGCACTTTTTATCAGGCAAATCGGCGATCACAACGCCTTCATTTCCGGCAAGAGGACCGGAAATGACGCTGATCCTGTCGTTTTCCTTGAAAAGATTAACGAACAGCGAGCTGTTGTTCTTATCAAGATCGAGTTTGAGAACCATAGCTTCCTCAGGTGTGAGGGGTGTGGGGTTCATGGGATCAGGGCCGACAAAACCGGTGACGCCGGGCGCATTCCTGATGACGTACCAGGTCTCCTTTGTATATTTCATCTTAACAAGAATATAACCGGGAAAACTCTTCTTAAGCTCGACTTTGGATTCTCCGACGTCCTTCTCTTCAACCATCGGAATGATGATCTTCTCAACGGTCTCACCGAGATTTGAGTTCTCTATTTTCTTTTCAAGATACTGCTTAACCTTATTCTCATAGGTGGAATAGGTATGCACAACGTACCAACGCATATCTGTGTCGGCAGTTCTGTTATCCTGACTGTTGTCATGAAGAAAACTGAAATCTCTTTTTGTAGCAGCCATCACTGACCTCCAATGCAACAAACCGTCTTACGGAAGGTCAAACCTTCGGACGAACAAGGAAATCCAGAATGAATCTCAGAATACTGTCAATACCGAAAATCAAAGCTCCGATGAAAAAGCACACGACAAGAACCGAAATGGTGCTCTTAAGGAGCTCCTTTTTGGTAGGCCATGTGACCTTCTTAAGCTGGTCAAAAATCTTCGAGAAGAAACCGGATATGGCGTGGCCAATTTTAGACATGAAAGCCTTAAAGCCCTTCTTATTTTTCTCGTTATCGTTTGCCATAACAAACCCCCGTCAATTACTTAGATTCTCTGTGAACAGTATGCTTGTTGCAGAATTTGCAGAACTTATTCATCTCCAGCCTGTCAGCTGTATTTTTCTTATTTTTCATGGTCGTATAGTTTCTGCTTTTGCACTCTGTGCATGCCATTGTGATTCTAACTCGCATAGTTAAACACCTCCAAAAAAATTTGGGCAACGGCGATTCTACCACATTTCATTATTATGTGTCAACAGCTTTTTTTGATTATTTTACCTGTTCTTCAGCTTTTTTTAGGTTACAGACGTCATTGGCGCCGGTCAGTTTTTGTTAAGCTCCTGGAGCTTGTATTTCGCGTACCCGCTGAATCTGGAATCGGGATATCTGGCAATGGTCTCGTTGTAATACTTCTCCGCCTTGGCTTTGTCGCCAAGCTCGTGAGCCGATCTGCCGGCGTGGAAGAACACCTCGTCGCCTCTTCTGTAGTCCGGGTTGAACTGTATGATCGCTTCCGCGTAGTTCAGAGCGGTCTGCCATTCCTCCTTGCCAAAAGCACCGTACATTTGGTTAAAGTAGTTGTTGCTGAAGGCTTCAAGGGCCTGGGCAGCGAGCTCGTTTTTCTCGGTGGTCTGCGTTCTGTCAAGGTGAGACCAGTCCGACTCGGCGATCTGCTTGTAGCACTCGTAGTACTGCTTCTTCGCGTAAAGCTCCTTCACCTGAGCCAGCTTCTGCTTCTGTTCAAAGGCAAGCTCCGCGTCTGTCTTGGGAGCAGTTGTGGGTGCGGCGGTGGGCGTTGCGGTGGGGGCCTCGGTGGGCACCGAAGTGGGTGTCGCTGTCGGTGTGGCAGTTACTTCGGGAGTCTGCTCTCCGGCTGTCGCGGTAGGATCCTCTCCGTTTTCGGGAGTAGGCGTCTCAGGCTGAGCGGTGCCGGTGCTTTCAGGTACCCGGGTGTTTTCCGCACTGCCGGGAGTGGGATCGGAGCCGGGCACGGCCGTCGGAATTGACGGCGCAGTGGTCGACGTTCCCGGTTTGTTCCCGTCTGCCGCTTTGCGGTGAAGCTTTACCGCCAATACGGCAACGGCAGCCACCAGACCTAAGCAGATCACGATCACCAGCGCAAGAAGCACTGCCCTGTTTCCGTTGGACTTTTTACCGGAGGCAGCGGGAGCTTCGGGAGACGTCTCGGGCTTTTCATCACCCTCTTCAGCCGTGTCCGCAGTCTCCTCAACTGATACCCCATTCTCGGCTTCTGTCTCAACTTTTGTCTCAGCTTCGGGCCTTTCCTCGATCCTTTCGGTTTTCTCCTCACGCATTTTGTCAGCGGGAAGGTTTTCCTCGGGAGGTTCCGGAGCGGTCTCGGGCGCGTTATTTATCTCCGCATTGCTCTCCTCCTGAGTTACCGACGTTGTCCTCAGAGGCGGCCTGTTCTGGTTTCTGGTAACGGAAGCCGCGACACGTTCAGAGATCGGTATCTCATTGGCGGAGCGTCTTGTGATGCCGTTTTCCATTGCCACCCTGTTCTGCTCCGCGTTTTTCTGAGCCTGGGCAAAACGTTTCCTGAAGTCGCCCTTGTGGAGATTGGCGTCTGCTTCTCTTCCGGCATTCTCGGAGGAGTTGAAATCGATCCCTTCGTCCAGCTCGAAAACCACGTTGCCAATGCCGCCGACTGCGCCTGCCCCGGAGTTCCCGTCCGAGTCATCCTCGTTTCCGTCTCCGGCGTACTGAGCCCTGTTCATGCGCTCGGATTGCCTTGCGCGCCTTTCCTCCTCACTTTCGTCGCCCTGGTTCCTGATGAAGCTGCCCTCAACGTTTTCATCCGTGTCGCGGGAAAGCATATCGTAGAATTTCATGGCCTGGTTGTGCTTCGCACCGTCGGTGATCTGGTTGATGGTCTTGATGCTTTCGATGCGGTTTCCAAGTTCAAAATACGTGAGTCCAAGGAGCATGTACGCGTCGTCAAAGCCCGGAACGAGCTTCACGGCATCCCTCAGGTCCCTTCTTGCCTCGTCAAGCCTGCCGACTTTTACCAGCAATATCGCGTTATTGTAGAGTCTGTAAGCTGTTTCGGTCCTTGTGCCCGCATTTCCCGGGTCAACAGTGATTTTTCGGAAATATTTGATCAGATCTTGCAGTGTCATTGAGTCACCTCTAATTTTACCCGTAGGTATGTTATTGCCCCTGCTGCTCCTTTGAAAGAGCCGACGGCAGGAACACCTTGTCTTTTGTCCGCGGGCAGATCATATAGCCCGCATGTAAGAAAATATATTATTACAACATTGAGATAATGTTTTAGTTTTTCGAATTAAATCTCCTTTTTCAACTTAAATCGGATAATTATACTTGCGTAAAGAACGCAAAATCGTGATTTTGCAGTTATTTTTGAGTGCGCGGCTCCGAAGCCGTACAGAGGTACTGCGAGAGGGCCGCTCGCTCAAAGCAAGCCGTCAGCAATTCAGTCGTAAGACACCTTGCAGAAAAGAGTTTTCCCGACGGCTTGCGTAAAGAACGCAAAATCAAAGGTCAATCTTCGTCTTTGCCGCAGCAGTTCTTGTACTTTTTGCCGCTTCCGCAGGGGCAGGGATCGTTTCTGCCCACCTTTGCCTTCTCTCTTCTGACCGGCACGGTGCTGTTGGCGGCATCTCTGCCTGCGGCTCCCGTGTCGTTGCGCGCGCTTTGTGCGCTGATCTTCATCTGCTGAGCCGCCGTCGGAGTACGCCTCTTCACAGCACCCTCCTGGCTGTTTCTTGCCACGTTGCGGCGTTCGACGTTCTCCGCGTTCTGGATCCTGATGCTGAAGAGGCCTCTCAATGCTTCGTGTTTGATGGTCTCGTTCATATCGTCAAACATCTCGTAGGCTTCATGCTGGTACTCCACCACGGGATCGTGCTGAGCCACCGCCCTGAGGCCGATGCTGGTGCGAAGCTGGTCGAGAGTGTCTATGTGGCTCATCCAGTTGCGGTCGACGGCGTAGAGCAGGAATATGCGTTCGATCTCCCTTGCCCGCTCGCCGAATATCTTTTCTCTCTCCTCATAGTAGGCCCGGGACTTTTCCGACACGGCCTTCGAGAAATCCGCCTTGTTTTTATAGGAGGCAAGGTTCTTTTTGATCTCCGTGAAGGCATCCGGCGAAACTATGATAGACAAAGCGTCTTCCGCGGGTCCCAGAACTCTTTCTTCAGGCTTCAGGTGTTCGGCAAACACTTCCTCCGCAAGCTCCTCCGCTCTCTGGTCGATGAGACCCAGGTAAAAGCTTCTGAGGTCCTCGCCGTCAAGCACCCTGCGGCGCTGAGCGTAAATGATCTCACGCTGCTGGTTCATTACGTCGTCGTACTGGAGGACCGTCTTTCTTATCTCGTAGTTTTTGGCTTCGACCTTGCGCTGGGCGGATTCGATCACGATGGAGAGCATCTTGTGCTCTATCGGCTGGTCGTCGGGTATTTTGAGCGCGCTGAACACTGTCTCGATCTTTTCGGAGCCGAAGAGGCGCATCAGATCGTCCTCCAGCGAAAGATAAAATCTCGACATACCTGGGTCGCCCTGGCGTCCGGAACGTCCGCGGAGCTGGTTGTCGATACGCCTCGACTCATGGCGTTCGGTGCCCATTATGAAAAGACCGCCCGCCTCAAGCACCTTCTTTTTCTCGTCCGCAAGCTGTTCGCTGTAGGTCCTGACCAGCTCTCTGTACTTTTTCCTCACTTCGAGGATCACCTGGTCGTCGGTCTCGGAATAGCTGTCAGCCAGCGAGATGACGTCTTCCGTCATGCCCTGGCGCCTCAGCTCCTGCTTGGCCATGAATTCGCTGTTGCCTCCGGGGATGATATCCGTACCGCGGCCCGCCATGTTGGTGGCAATGGTGACCGCGCCGAATTTACCGGCCTGGGCAACGATCTCAGCCTCCCGTTCGTGGTTTTTGGCGTTGAGGACGTTATGCTTGATGCCTCTGGCGCCGATGAGCTTGCTGAGATATTCGGATTTTTCAATTGAAACGGTACCGATGAGCACCGGCTGGCCCTTCTCGTGAGCCTCGATCACGTCTCTTATAAGCGCTTCGTATTTTCCCTTGACTGTTTTGTAAACGCTGTCCGGGTGGTCGATCCTGATGACGGGCTTGTTCGTGGGGATCTCAACAACGCCAAGGCCATAGATCTCCCTGAATTCCTCGGCCTCTGTACTCGCGGTACCGGTCATTCCGGCGATCTTGGAGTAAAGTCTGAAGAAGTTCTGGAAGGTGATGGTGGCCTGAGTCATGGACTCTTTTTCGATCTTGACGCCCTCTTTGGCTTCAATGGCCTGGTGGAGACCCTCGTTGTACCTTCTTCCGAACATGAGGCGGCCGGTGAATTCGTCGACAATTATGACGCTGTTGTCCTTGACAACGTAGTCGATGTCGCGCTTCATGATGCCCCTTGCCTTGATGGCCTGGTTTATGTGGTGGCGAAGCTCGGCGTTCTGGGAATCCGCAAGGTTCTCAAGACCGAACCATGCCTCGGCTTTCTTGACGCCGTTCTCCGTGAGAGAGGCGTTCCTGGCCTTTTCATCTATGATGTAATCCTCCTTGACGTCCTCAAGAAGGTCCTTTTTATCAGTTTCTTTAACTGTGAGCGCTTTCAAAGTGGCGGCGAATTTATCCGCCTTCTCGTAGAGTTCGCTGGATTTTTCGCCGGCGCCGGAAATGATAAGAGGCGTCCTGGCTTCGTCGATGAGGATACTGTCGACCTCGTCAACGATGGCGTAATTAAGGTCGCGCTGGACAAGGTTCTCCTTGTAGGTGACCATATTGTCCCTGAGGTAGTCAAAGCCCAGCTCGTTGTTGGTTCCGTAGGTGATGTCGCAGTTGTAGGCGTCGCGCCTCTCCCCGGATTTCTTGTCGTGAAGGATAACGCCGACGGTCAGGCCCAGGAACTTGAACACCTTGCCCATCCACTCACTGTCTCTCTTGGCGAGGTAGTCGTTCACGGTGACTATGTGTACGCCTTTGCCCTCGAGAGCGTTGAGGTATGCGGGAAGAGTGGAAACCAGGGTCTTTCCTTCGCCGGTCTTCATCTCGGCGATCATGTTTCTGTGGAGCACGATACCGCCAATGAGCTGTACGTCATAATGTCTCTGGCCAAGGACTCTCACCGCAGCCTCGCGGACTGTGGCAAAAGCCTCCGGCAAAAGGTCGTCCAAAGTCTCGCCTTCGGCAAGTCTCTGTCTGTATTTTACGGTGAGCTCCGCAAGCTCTGCGTCGGAACGCTTATGCATTTCAGGCTCAAGGCTGTTGATCTGTTCAACGATAGGTTTTATCTGTTTTATGACTTTGTCACTGTATGTGCCGAAGATCTTTTCGAAAAGGCCCATTTAGCTGTTTCTCCTAAAGTAAAAATTTACCGCTGTTTTCCACGGTATCCCGCGCCGCGGGGTATTTCCGCGGCGTCAGCGCATCTCGTCAAGCGTCTTGCCGAAGCTGTCGGCGAAATGCTTCATAAAATAATCAACGCAGGGAAGCTCCATGCCGGTGATGGTCTTCAAAATCGACTCCCGGGCGCTTTTGAAGTCCGCGTTGCCTGAGTTTTCCTCTTCAACGCACTTTATATAAGCCGTGATCTTGTCCGCGGCCTTAACTATGGGCGCGTAGGCGCTGTCCTCTTCCTCGAAATTGATTATCGCTCTGTAATCGTCTCTCAGCTCCTCGGGGACCATTCCGGCAAGCCTCTCCCGGGCGGCGTTTTCAAGCTCCTTATAGCTGTCCCGGAGCTTTTCGTTGTGATACTTGACCGGAGTGGGCATATCTCCCGTTATGGTCTCGGGAGCGTCATGGTAAAGAGCGTAGACTGCGGCCTTTTCGGGCACCAGCTCGCCGCCAAACAGCTTCGCGTCTATCAGCGCCAATGCGTGAGCAACGGCCGCAGTCTGAAAGCAATGCTCCTGAAGGTCGTCGGGGACCGTGTTGCGCATAAGTCCCCAGCGGTTTATATATTTCATTCGGTTTATGAACGCAAAGAAATCCGCCATCACGCCTCCGGTATTACGCCCAGAACATTTCTCCCGCGGGCTCCGTGATCAAAACCTCTCTGAGGAAATCGATAGCCTTTTTGAGACCCTCCTTCGGGCTCATGAGACTGTCCTCGTGCTCGATGGATATGACTCCGTCGTAGCCAACAGTTCTCAGCATGCTTACGATGTCCTTCCAGTATGTGTAATCGTTTCCGTAGCCCAGAGTCCTGAATACCCAGGAGCGGTTGAGAACGTCGCTGTAGTGCTTCGTGTCAAGCACGCCGTTTTTTGCCACATTGGCTTTGTCGACTCTGACGTCCTTCCCGTGTACGTAATACACCGCGTCGCCGAGATACCTGATGGCCTCCGGCACGTCTATGCCCTGCCACACAAGGTGAGAGGGGTCGAGATTGGCGCCTATAACGGGGCCAACGGCCTTTCTGAGTCTGAGAAGAGTCTCGGGGTTGTATACACAGAAGCCCGGGTGCATCTCGAAGGCGATCTTCTTTACGCCGTGAGCCTCCGCAAAGGCCGCCACTTCCTTCCAGTAAGGGATCAAGACCTCGTTCCACTGGTAGTCAAGGATCGTCAGGTAGTCGTCAGGCCATGCGCAGGTCACCCAGTTGGGGTACTGTGAGGAAGGAGAATCTCCGGGGCAGCCGGAAAAACCGATTATCGTGTCAACGCCCATCTTTTCGCACATGAGGATCGTGTTGATGAACTCATCGTGGAACTTTTTGGCAATGGCTTTGTTCGGGTGAACGGGGTTTCCGTGGCAGCTGAAGGCGCTGATCTCAAGACCGTTGCCGTAGACGGCTTCCTTGAACTCCGCGAGGGCTTTTTCGTCGTGGAGAAGGATCTCCGGCTTGCAGTGGGCGTTGCCGGGGTATCCGCCGCAGCCGATCTCGACCATCTGAGCCCCCGCGCCGGCAAGATATTTCATGGCATCCGCCGTCGGAAGATCGCTTAAAAGAACGCTGATGATACCTATTTTCATGTTTCCTCCAAAGTGTTTTCAATGCGATTTTTTTAATCAAGCCTGCAGTCTGCGATCCGCGGTCCTGCGGAAAGCCGGTCTTGGCGTGATCAGAACTGCCGTGAGCCGCCGGCCCGTTTGTTGAATTCATCCGCGAGGTACGCGTTTATGAATCCGTCGATACCGCCGTCAACCACCTTCTGTACGTTCGGATCCTCGTAGTTCGTGCGTCTGTCCTTGACAAGGGTGTAGGGACAGAAAACGTATGAGCGGATCGCATTGCCAAAGGCAATATCGCTCTGTTCGCCCTTCAGCTCATTGGTCAGTTCTTCGTTCTCTCTGCGCTTAATGTCGAAAAGCTTGGACATAAGCATTTTGATAGCCGTTTCCCGGTTCTGGGTCTGTGAACGTTCGGTCTGGCACGAGACCATTATTCCGGTGGGTTTGTGAACGATGCGGCAGGCGGAGTCCGTTTTGTTGATGTGCTGACCGCCGGCGCCGCTGGCTCTGAAGTAGCTGATGTCCATGTCCTCGGGCCTGATGTCGATCTTTATAGTGTCGTCGATCTCGGGCATCACTTCAACGGAGGAGAAGGAAGTCTGTCTCTTTCCCGCAGCGTTGTAGGGTGAAAATCTCACGAGTCTGTGGACGCCGTGCTCGCTCTTCAGAAAACCGTAGGCGTTTATACCCGTGAACTGAAGTGAGCAACTCTTGATGCCCGCTTCGTCGCCGTCAAGTATATCAAGCACTTTCACGTCGTATTCGTGGGCTTCTCCCCAACGCATATACATTCTCATCAGCATCTCCGCCCAGTCCTGAGCTTCGGTGCCGCCCGCGCCGGGGTGTATGGTAAGTATGGCGTTGTTCGCGTCGTATTCGCCGGTGAGAAGCGTCTCAAGACGCAGCACTTCAAGCTCGGCGTTGAATTTTTCGACCTCCGCGCCTACCGCTTCCGGGGCGTCGGGATCGTTTTCTTCATTGCCAAGCACGATCATAAGTTCGATCTCCTCGTAAAGATCCGAGAGCCTTTGTATCTTGGCAAGCTTATCCTTGAGAAGCTTTATTTCTTTAAGTATTTCCTGGGACCTTGAGGTATCATTCCAGAAACCGGGTTCCGTAGTTTTGTTTTCAAGTTCTTCTACTCTGTTTGACATGCCGCCCGTGTCAAAGTGAATCCCTCAAATCATATAAATTTTTCTGCATGGAAGGCAGCTGCAGGCTGTACTGGTCCAGTTCAAACATATATCCTCATCTCCGATATTATGAATTTTTCGGCTGCGCGTCCGAAGGGCTTTCCCCGCCGCCCGCGGTCCGAACCATAGGCCGCGTTTTTCGGGACCGTATACCGGCCGCACAATCCTTTATATTTTATATAAAGAGTTCCTTTCTGTCAAGGGCGGATCGGCACCCGCGCCAAACTC
>JAGCZO010000168.1 GCA_017959965.1 Clostridia bacterium
GCGGTACTCGTCCTGAAAAACGATAGTTGCGGGTACAGGCGTCGGCGTCGGTTCAGGCGTGGGCGTAGGAGTAGGCGTGGGTTCCGGCGTGGGCGTGGGCGTGGGGGAAAACGTACCTTCCGAGGTCCCGCCGGGTGTGCTTTCAGGCGTTGCCGAAGGCACCCGGGTCCCCTCAGGAGTCGGCGAAGGAGTTTCCTCCGTGCCGGTTGACGGTGTCCCGCCGGGTTCTTCCGTCGGCCCGGGAGCCTCCGTGTTGTCAGGTCCATGGGTCGCGATCGCGATCTGCTCCGGCACAACGTCAATGTCTCTTGGTATGATGAAAAAGTCAAGCATAAGATAGGCGAAGACCGCCGCTATCAGAATGCATGAAAGAACGTATATGACTGTGTAATTCTTCAAAGTTTCTTTCATCTGACTTTTACCCAAAAATACGGAGTATTATCGCCAAGCCGCAATACCCGTTCATTTTACAATAAAGGAGTACTTTTTTCCATCCGTAAATTGCTTTTTAAGGAAGTATCGAAATCGGCGCACAGGTTCATTCTTTCACGCTGTACATAATTATTTTGCTCCGGTATTTTTCCCCGATCGCCACCGGGAGCCCCTCTTCGGCAAGAGTTTTTCCCTGGATCAAGGTCTTTTCGCCGGTATCAAGGTCTGTGACCTCGTAAAGCTTTTCCGTGTCAAGACCTTCGAGAGGATATCTTGAGGCGGTGCAGTTAGACCCGCTTCTCCTGAAGGCCATCACGATCCCGTCGCCGGATTCCGGCCTGTCGTAGCGGTAGGCGGCCCAGCCCCCGTGCTCATGCGACCAGCCCGGGTTCTCAAGGGCATAAAAATCGCAGGAGAAATACTTGCGGAGAAGACGGTACTCGCCGCAGATCCCTGCCATCCATTTGAATTCTTCCTCTGTGGGAGACGGCCTGTCGGTCCACCACCAGCTGCCGACGTAGGCGGGAGCGTAAGCGCTCCTCGTGGCATAGGTGTCGCCGGGCTTCTTGCATACGCCTCCGCCGCAGGGTATCAGGCGGTTAAAGCCGAAAATCTGAGTCTGGATCACGTCCGGGTCCCTGGTGGATTCGCAGTAGGCGTCCGTGCGCCATACAGGTACCGCCCTTGAAAGCGATTCGACGTCTATTCTTCTGCCGCCGGAGGCACAGTTGTCGATGACCAGATCCGGATATCTGGCCCGGAGGTCGTCCCAGAGGCGGTAAAGATTCATAACGTATTTGATCTCGTTGATGCCGCCCCGGTACATCTCGTCCGTGATGCGCCAGGACTGCAGAGGCTCCATGTTGAAATCCTGACGGAAGCACTTGATGTGAAGGCGGTCGATAAAGCCGCAGATCATGTTGAACAGGTACTCCCGCACCTCGTCTCTGTCAAGGTGAAGAAGAAGGTAAAAACCGTCAATGGGATACAGCCAGTCGGGGTGGGCCAGCGCCAGGTCTGTGCCGGGGTAGACCCTTTCGGGTTCCATCCAGAGCAGGAACTTCATGCCCGCGTCTTCCGCGGCGCCGACCACGTCAAGAAGCCCGTCGGGATGCTCGTCGGGTCTCACCTGCCAGTTGCCCACCTGCTTGTACCAGTCGGAAGCTCCCGGCTCACCGCCCTTTCCGTACCAGCCCGCATCGATCCAGTAATAATCGGCCTTCACACCGTATTTTTTGAATTTTTTTATATGCGCCAAGTGCTTTTCCGTGGGCATGCCCATGCCCTCAAGGGCGAAAGGCAGGTCTTCGGGAGCCACAGGTATGACACAGTTTTTCAGGAAGCGGCGGAAAAGGTTGGAGCCCTTTGCGCGGCACCCCTCGTACTCAAGGAAGACCGCCGACGACGTGCGTATGCGCTCTCCGGGGTGAAGCTTAAAAGCGGTATACTCAAGCCCCGTCCTGATCTGAAGTATTCCTCCGTCAAGCTGCGAAAACGAGGCGTGCCACTGTCCCGACCAGCCGACGGCTGCGATAAGACCCTGTCCATTGCTCCCGGGGCCCTTCGAGTAAAGCTCGAAGAAAGGCATTGTCCCGCTGGCGGAGCGTCCGCCCAGAGGATGATATTCTCTCTTTCCGTGAAGCGGAATAGCATGCTCGTGGACGGAAAACTCCACGGAGCAGCCCTCCTCGGTAAGATAGCTCTCGTAGCTCGTATTGCCGGTAGTATCAAAAACCGAAACGCTGCCGCAGCTGTCACCGCCCGCGAAAAACCATGAGGCGTCGCAGTCGAGGACGTCACTTATGAGTCCGCTGTCGTTTTTTCCTTTATTTTCGAACCAAAGCATCCATTTAACGGCGTTGTATTCCGGAAATTCATCAACGTGAAGCTCGACCGTGAGGCCGTCCCCGAGCTCGTAAACACGCCCGAAGGATGTGCTTACGACCTTGGCGTCCGCCGCGTCAAAAGGCTTTCCGTTGTAGTTGAAAGAAAAGCGCGGAAGGATATTCATAGTGCATGCCCTCTCTGTTTTAAAAGCCGATGCGTTAAGCTTCTTTTATCTGATCCACTTGTCAACAAGCACCGGTTCGTCAAAGCCCCAGTCCTCATACACGCCGTGAACGACGTGGGTGAAGCCGTTCTTGATCAGTACGCTGGCGGAGCCTGTATTTTCCACCATGGAACTGGCGGTGATGATCTCTATACCCGCCTTGTTTATAAGATAATCCGCCATAAGGCCAAGAGCCTCGGAGGCGATGCCCTGCCCCCAGAATCTTTCCGGGAGCCTGTAGCCCACGCTGACCTTGTTGATATGCTCTTTCAGGCCGTACATCTCCGCGATGCCGCAGAATTCCCCGTCCTTGTAGATGCCCAGGATCAGCGACTCGTCAATGCACTCGGTATAGAGACGCTCCATGACGGTCTTTATGTCGTATTTCTGCTCAAAAAGAAAGGTGGGAAGATATTTGTACACGTTGGCGCTTTCCGCCAGCTTCTTCAGGTCTTCCGCGCTCTCGGCAAGTATTCGTTTCAGGGTGATCCTTTTTCCCTTAAGCTCCGGGACCCTGGAAAAAAACTCGGCGGTCATTTGTCAAACCTCACAGGCACGCCCTTTTCCATTGAATCGTCGGCCCTGAACACCAGCACCTGCCCGTTCACCGAATCGTCTATAGTCGTCGCGGAAACGGAAAGACTGCCTCCCCTAATAGTATTCACAAAATCCTGCACGAGGCCCTTGTCGCCCCCGAAATGGCCGCCCTCATAACCTTCCCCGCCGGTAACGTCGATAACTTCTCTGTTGAACCAGGAGGTTTTCCTGTCGAAATGGCGCACGGTGATCTTTCCTTCGTCGGCCCTTCCGTCGATCTCGCCAAGTGTACCCGCTACAAAGATATCTCTGCCGTCCCGGAATGAGGAAAGCGTGACCGTGTGGCTTCCGAAGGAACCGTTTTCGTACCTGACGTTGACGGTCTGATGGTCAACGATATCTCCGCCGCACTTGTAGGCGCAGAGCCCGTGTGGGTTGTACGTTCTTAAGGACTCCTCCTTCTCCTCATCGGTGATCTCCCGATAGTCCTTCCCGGTGCACTGCCAGGGGTACCAGGGCAGGAGGCAGTTGTCAAGGTAAAGAGGCTTGGCGTCGAAAATACACCTTTCTCTTACTTCAGCGGGGCAGTCGATAAGGCAGCGGGTGCCGGCTCCCTCGGGAGCGTTCTCGGGTGTCAGGAAATTCCTTCCGCCAATGGAAAAAACGGTCTCAGGCCTTGTGGAGTTGTTCAGCCAGCACAGAAGATCCATGTCGTGGGAGCACTTGGCAAGGAGCAGCGAGGAGCCGCACTCGCTCTTTTTGCTCCACTTGCCCCGGAGATAACTGACTGACGTCAGAAACACGCCCACGTGCTCGTAGGTGTTTATATTTTTCACCTTCCCGATCTCTCCGGAAAGGATTATTTCCTTAATTTTGCGGTAAAAAGGCGAATAGCGCAGAACGTGGCAGATGAAAAGCCTGCAGTTGTATTTCTTCGCGGCGGCGGCAAGCATCAGGAGATCCTTTTCGTTGTCGCAAACAGGCTTCTCCAGCAGCACGTCGTACCCCTGTTCCAGGAAGGGCAGCGTGGTGGAAATGTGAAGGCGGTCCATTGTCCCGTTTATGATGCAGTCGCAGAACCTGCCCTTGGCAAGAGCGCCTTCGATAGATGTGAAGCAGTTCTCACGGGGCACGTTGAAGTCCCGGATCATAATTTCCAGCCTGCTCTTGTCGGGATCGACGCAGCCGCGTATTTCCATTGCCCCAAGGTTATTGACGCCCTCATTGGCGTAGACCGTGGCCCTGTCGCCGCAGCCGATTACCAAAACCGATATTTTTTCCATTTCACGCCTTCCAAGCAGTTTTTTCGCAAAACCTCACTTGTTCCTGAGGCGGGGCCTTGCGACTTTTCTATGATACCACTTTTTGACCCCTCAGACAATCAAACAGCCCGCAATTCCTAAGAGTTCTTAAGGACCGCGGGCAATATTTTACAAAGCGTCCCGGACGGACAGTCACGGCAGTATCTTCAGTTCCACGACCGTGTTGTCGGCGGAGATCCTGACGTAATAATAGATATTAAAGCCAAGGAAGCTCATCTCAACAGTCTGAGGAACCTCCGCCTCAAGTGTTACGGTCTTCGTTTCGCCGGAGCCAAAATAGTCAGAACTCTGGTAGCTTTCGACGTACAGATCGACCGTGATATCCTTGGCGGCAAGCAGCTCCAGGACCACCTTGTTCGTTTCCTCACCCTCTCCGCCAAGCTCGACCCTCACGTCGTTCAGGCTCACGGCAGACCCGGCAATGTATGGGTGCTCGATGAGCAGCGAGCCGTCTGCGCCGTCAAAAACGCCGGTGTAGTAGTCATAAGGATAATAGAACCAGGCGTTGGTGATCAGCTGCTTCAGCTCATGGCTCATTTCCAGCTCGTTGCCCTTGTCGGAAAGGTCGCGGACAATGAATATCTCTGAGATATCCGGAGTGACCCGATAGACGTATTTCCCTATTTCAAGCCAAAGAGTGCCCTTCTCGGCGGGAATGTCCCTGATATATTCATTGGGGATCCTGCCGTAGACCTTGTTCCTTCCTCCCAGCGCGTTTTCAGCCTTTTCGATCTCGCTTTCGATAGCGTCCGTCAGGGGGCTCTTGTCAAGGAGCTTGGTGCCGACGCCGTAGCCGCTCCAGCCAAGGCGGATCATTTTGATCTCATAATCAGCGGTTTCGCCAATGGCTTCCGATGTGGGGCCCGGAGCGGCAGACGAACCGTCACCGCCTTCGGAGCCGGGTGCTCCGCAGCCGAAAAGAAGCGGCAGGCACATGGCCAATGCCAGCAGGCATATTAACTTTCTCACGGCCTGCTTTTTCACTTTTTATTCCTCCTCCTTAAGATCAGGGCTGCCGCAATTGCAACGGTGAAAGCGGGAAGAGCCGCGATCACACCGCCGCAGCCGCTCTTTTCTGCGGGCTTTTCTGTCTCCGCAGGAGCGTCAGTTGCATTGGGGGCGTCGGTCGCCTCCGGTGCTTCGGTAACCTCGGGAGTCGCTGTAGGCTCAGGAGTGGCTGTCGGCTCAGGCGTAGGCTCGGGTGTGGGAAGGATCGAATCTCCGCCCGCCTTGTAAGCCTCCGCGAAAGCGTTTGCCTCATTGGCGTCTGCGAAAATGCCAATGAAGTAGAGCTCGTACTCGCAGTCAAGATCGGTCGATGCGAAAAAGTCAAATCTGCAGTCGTCCAAAGTTCCCTTCCAGAACCGGCTTCTTGAAAAATCGATAGTCACGTACTGCAGGTCGCTGCTGTTTTCGTAATTGTATTTGAGGTTTCTGGCCTCGCCGAATTCCGTATTCTCATCCGTGGTGAAGTAAAAAGTGCCCATGAGATTGGTTTCGGAAGGATCGTTGTAGACCTTTTCGGGGTCGAATCTGCCGATCATGAGCATTGCCTTGTAGTCTTCCGTGCTGATGTAGTCGAAAAGACCCAGGCTTTCATCCAGCGGGATCTGTCCGAAGGGAAGCTTCACGTTGGGGTCCGAGCCTCCGGTCGTGATAAACACTGCGCAGGTTTTGTCCTCGTCATAGTCAATGGCACTCACGTGATTGTTCATTGAGGAGTAGGCGAAAAAGTTCTCAACCATCTCGTAGCTGTTGAATCTAAGAAGGATAGGTTCCTTTTTCTCACCCGGCTGTGCCGGCTCCGGAGTCTCCGTGCTGCCGGTGCCTTCCTGTATGAAGGTGAATTCAAGATCGAAGCCGGTGACAAGAGAGATCGTATAAACGCCTTCTGCCAGCTTGACCACCGCGCTGATATCGTTGCTGCCCTTAAGACCGGAAACGTCTATCGTGATGTAGTATCTTCCCGCGCTGTCCGCGCCGACACCTGCAGCGTAATCAAACACGCCCTGCTCCGTCTCGATGGCAAAGGAATCGCTGAAAACGGGCTCGTCCCTGTTGATGCGGTAGCCGAAGCTCAGTATCTCGGAATCGCAGGCCGCCCAGCCTCTGATAATAAGGTTCTCGGCCTTTGCCTCCACCTCAAAATTATTGTTGACCATGTAGCTTTGGATCTGGTCACCTCCGCCAAGCTCAACGTCGTCCGCAAGCAAAGCGTCCCAGTGCCCGGTCAGTACTCCGTCGTAGCTTGCCCCCGCTATAACCTCCGTTCCGTCTGCGCCGACGTTCAGGACTGCGGCAGGAAATATAAACATTAAAACAACAATCAGTGCGGCAAATCTTTTCATACGAACCTCCTCAGCAACAGGTCTTTGTGCAATTATATATCCTTTTCGTTATCTTCTCTTCTTTTTATTAAGCGCCAATGCGGCCGCCAGCGTCAGGACACCTGCCGGAATTGCCGCCACAAAGCCTCCGCAGCCTTTGTTTTGAGCAGGTTCCTCAGTGGCTTTCGTCGCGTCCGTAGCCTTCGGAGCGTCCGTCACAGCCGGAGCTTCCGTGACCTCGGGGGCCGCAGTCACCTCAGGCGTTGGCGTCGGCTCAGGTGTGGGCTCAGGCGTAGGAAGAACGGAATCCCCGCCCTCCTTGTAGGCTGCCACGAATGAGTTCGCCTCGTCAACGTTCTCAAACAGTCCGAAGAAATAGATCTCGTATTCACAGTCCTGCTCTGTCCTTTCGAAAAAGTCAAAGCGGCAGTCGGTGATGCTTCCCTTCCAGAACCTGCTCTTGGCAAAATTCAAAACGATGTACTGAAGCTCGTCGGATCTGTCGTACTGGTACTTGAGATTCTTTGTCTCGGAAAAAGTCGAGTCCTCGTCGGTAGTGAAATAGAAGGTGCCCGACACCTTGGTGGCCGGGTCAAACATTACGGAATCATAGTCAAAGCGGCCGATGATCACCATTGCCTTGTAGTCTTCCGTGTTGTAGTAATCGAATCCGAGGTTGCCGTCCAGGGCAAGGGAACCGAAGGGGAATAAAAGGTTGGGGTCCTCTCCCGCGGAGCATTTGATGACCACGCACTGCTTGTCCTCGTCAAAATCAATGGCATTGACGTGGCTGTTATTGGTGGAGTAAAGGAAAAACTCTTCGGCAGCGTCGGAGTCATTGAACCTCACCAGGACCGGCTCGTTCTTCGCGCCTGTGTCCGGTGTGGCGGTAGGCTCCTCCTCCGTTCCCTCCTGCAGGAAATCAAGGCTCACCTCAATGTTCGAGTCAGTGTATATCGTGTAGACGCCGTCCCCGTTTTTTACAAGGAAGGTCAGCTCGTTGGTTCCCTTGAGCTCCGAAACGTTGACGGTGATCTCGAACCTGGCGTAATAGTCAACTTCCTTTTCCTCGGCAACTTTCTTGACCCCTTCTTCCGCCTCGATCTTGAACTCATCCTTGAACACCGCCGCGCCC
>JAGCZO010000169.1 GCA_017959965.1 Clostridia bacterium
AACAATGGGTGCCATATAACGGTACCCATTGTTCTATGGCAACGACAAACATTTTTAGATCGGATTGCCAAAAAAGACGCGTTTTCAGTATTTTTCAGAAAAAGCGTGCAAACAGTTTAGATCGGGCGAACGAACAAATTTGATCGGATACACGTCAAGTATTGTTGTGAAAATAATAAAGGGTGTATGTTTCAGTATCAAAAAACCATAGTGTGTAATCCGAGTAGGGGTTGTCATTGTATTTGACCTTTAACCGATAATAATCGCCTGCGGTGACAGAAGAATAGTCAAAATCATATTCGGATAAGCGGTTTGACATCCAGTCTTTGAAGTTGTCTGTATATCCTTTTATCATATTTATATCAGATTCCGAAACCGGAGAATAATCGCTATTTTTCTCAAAAGCATATGATGACTCATAAACGTATTTTGCGTAATCCGTGTAATCCTGAAAACCGCCTTGCTGGAAATGCTCTTCTTTTGAAACGAATCCGGAAGGGATCGACGAACACGCTGACAGCAGCAATGACAGAAGAATAACCACAGATAACAACATTTTGTTTTTCATTCTTTATGTTTCCTTATTCTTTGACGTATTGATCGAGGAGATGAGCATACTTATATTCGTACCAAATCACGTCGCAAGGCGTGTATGTAATCCGCTCGAAGAGCGGTATGTAATTGCGACGAAGTCGCGTATGTAATCAAGGTCGAGCGCAAGCGAGACCTTGTATGTAATCAACCCGAAGGCGCGCGGGGGACATACACGCTTCGCGTGATGCCATACAGCCGCCGGGGGGCGGCTGATTACATACCAAGCCTTCGGCTTGGATAAAAATTCCGCAGCCCGACGGCTGCGGAATTTTTGGTGGGAGATCGTGGATTCGAACCACGGAAGTCGGACGACAACAGATTTACAGTCTGCTCCCTTTGGCCACTCGGGAAATCTCCCATTTTATGGAGCTGGTGGACGGAATCGAACCCCCGACCTACTGATTACAAGTCAGTCGCTCTGCCTGCTGAGCTACACCAGCGTGCTTTTTCAAGCAGCTTTGCAATGATAACAAAGCGCAAAGGTGTTGTCAAGTACTTTTTTGAAGTCACAAACAGTTTTTACATACAATTTTTAAGCCGGGCATCTTTTTGCCGCCATGGGTCTCACGCGGAGGCGTTGGAGGCGATCACATAATATTTCAGCAGCGCCAGACCCACCGTCAGCATTAAATACGCGAAGTAGAAGGAGTATTTGGCGATGAATCTTACCGCTTTGTTTTCAAAAGAATTGTCGCTTCCGCTGTAGAGCCGGAGCAGCGGCACCGCAAGAGCGCAGCCGGAAAGGGACACGAGAGACACAAGATCGATGTTGTACAGCTTCGTGCCTCCGAAAAACAGGAACAGCCCGCCGACAACGCCGATAGCAACGCTGAAAAGGATTATGTTGAAGTCTCTAAACTTCCGTTCTTTTTCCGAAGAATAGATAAAAACAATATATGCCATTATGACGGACACGGGAGCGAATTCAATGCCTATGAAAACTGATATCAGGACGAACATGAAAACGGAGCCGGTCTTGAGCCACTTGTACGGCAGCTTGTTATAGATCAGAAGAATCCCGACGCAGTAAAAAACCGTAAAAGGACCGGAAAGGTAGTCGCTGAAACGGAAGCCCGAGGAGGGATCGTGGTATATCATGAAATAAGGGAATGCGCAAAGCACGGCCATCACAAGGAGGCGAACCATGTAGAGAGTGACGCTCCGTGTATGCTTTATGGCCTCGCTGAGCACAAGAGAAATGACGGGTATTGATACCGAGCCCAGAAAACCCAGGAGTATTCTGAGCCACTGAAGAGACGAGGGTATGATACCGCTCCACGCGGCAAAAAGCATTGCCGTGCCGGTGAAGGCTATCAGTTTCAGTTTGAATATATCAAGACCCCGTTCCCTCATCTTCTGATCTCCTCCGGGGATATGTTTTTCCCCGCGGCGAATTTGACAAGATCGGTTATGCCCTCCGTCACGAACTGGGCAGCCAGAATGAACATAAATACCGCACAGCCCACGAACTCATTGGCTCTGAGGGAGAATGTATCGGTATAAAGGAGTACAAAATATACGAAGCCAAGGAGCGAAAAAAGAGCGTAAAGAGACCACCGCTTGAGCCTCAGTGAAAAGATCTGTATTGCAGAGGCCAGCATCAGGCATGAGTTGACAAAGGAGAAAAACAGTATGATATCACCGATAGCATTAAAAGGCTTGGGAAGCGTCTCAATGGAGTCGACTATCAGATACCCTGCGCTGACAAGAGTGAAAATTATGCCGGTGGCAAGGGTCCAACCGGGTCTGAACCTGGTCCTCAGATTCATGAAATAACCCGCCAATGTGCCTGCGCCGCAGACAAGGGTAACTATCTTGAGTCCCAGGAGTATCTGAGGCTGTCCGATGTCCTGCTGTACGAGAAGCAGAATGCCGATGCCAATGAGGGACACCGCCACCGCCAGGTAGACGAACTGGCCGAAATCCCGTTTTTTAAAGCACTTATAGCCGCCTTCACTCATAATTGACAGCCCCCCTCCAGGCGTCTCTGCACATATCCTCCACGTTGAGCTTTGCCTCCCATCCCAGGAGCTTTTTGGCAAGAGAGTTGTCGGCGTAAGTGGATTTGCTGTCGCCCTCTCTCCTTGGCGCTATGGAGTATGGAACGCGGATGCCGTTGACCTTCTCAAAGGCGTTTATAAGTTCAAGCACCGTGTAGCCCTTGCCGGTGCCCAGGTTGATGGGAATACTGCCCTTGTTTTTGAAAGCGTAATCAAGAGCCGCCACGTGGCCGTCGGCAAGGTCAAGAACGTGGATGTAGTCTCTTATGCAGGTGCCGTCCCTGGTGTCATAGTCGTCGCCGAATACCTGAAGTTCGGGGATCTCGCCCTTCGCGGCCTGAATGATCCTCGGCATCAGATTGTTCGGAATACCGTTGGGATCCTCGGCAATAAGTCCGGAGGGATGAGCGCCCACAGGGTTAAAATATCTGAGGAGGACCGCCGAAAAGTCCTTGTCTGCGGCGCAGAGATCTCTCAGTATTTCTTCGATAAACAGCTTTGTCCGGCCGTAGGGATTCAGGCAGAAAAGCGGAGCCGTCTCGTCAACCGGGCATTTTTCCGGCAGGCCGTAAACAGTGGCGCTGGAGGAGAATATAAGATTTTTAACGCCGTATTTCTCCATAAGCTCAAGGATGACCAGCGTTCCGTTTATGTTGTTATCGTAGTACATGAGAGGCTTCTCAATGGACTCGCCAACGGCTTTGTACCCTGCAAAATGGATCACGGCGTCATATTTATCTTCCCTGAAAATGGCTTCGAGAGATTTTCTTTCAGTCATATCGCAGAGCCTGAAGTCGGGCCTTGTGCCCGTGATCTTCTCTATTTTATCCAGCACGGTGATCTTGCTGTTGTACAAATTGTCAAAAACAGTCACGTCATATCCGTTTTCAATGAGTCTTATCACCGTATGGCTTCCTATGTACCCGGCACCGCCGGAAACTAATATTTTCATGTCAATATCTCCTGAGTTTCATTATTTGCTCACAGCTGCGGCCGCGGATCTTCCCGCCAGCGCTCCTGTGGAAAATGCTATCGTTAGATTGAAGCCCCCCGTATACCCCGTTACGGCTATCATCTCTCCCGCAAAATAAAGGCCCTTTACGAGCTTCGATCCCATCGTTTTCGGATCGATCTCCTTAACATCAACGCCTCCCCTGGTTATTATCGCCTCGGCGGCAGGCCTCAGAGACTTAAAGGACAGTTCAAAGCCCTTCAGCAGGGAAACAAGCTTCGCCCTATCCTGTTTTGTGATCTCGCTTACCGGTTTGTCGGCGCTGATGCCGGATCTTTTCACCATCACCGGGATCATGCTTTTCGGAAGCAGCAGATCAAGAGAGTTTCCGAATTTTCTTTTTCTGAAGCTCTCAAAGTCGCGCATGAGCCTCGCGTCAAGGGTTTCCGGGTCAAGAGCAGGTTTAAGATCTATCAGGATCCTTACCCTTCCGCCGTCACCGTCCTTTACGAAGAAAGAGCCGGAAAGAACAGTCGGTCCCGAGATGCCGGTATGGGTAAATAGTATCTCGCCGAAATCCTCATAGATCAGCTTTCCCGGAAAAGAACCCGACGATCTGTCATAGAATCTTATGCCTGAATTCTTCAGCGTCAGACCCGCCAGCTCCGAAACGTCGGTCTCTACTGTATCCATGCCGACAAGAGCCGGACAAAGCTCCGCGACCTTATGTCCGAATTTTTCCGCGAACCTCAGTCCGTCCCCCGTTGAACCTGTGGCGGGATAGGATATTCCTCCCGTCGCGACAACAACGCAGGGTGCGTAAAGCGTCATGCCGTTTTCCGAAAGCGAGACCCCTTTGACAACGCTTTCGTCCGTCAGAAGCGAGGTCACCCGTGTGTTGTAATAAACGTCGACGCCAAGTCTTTTCAGCTCCTTCTTAAGAGCGTCCCTTACGTCTCCGGCTTTTCCGGAGGCGGGAAAAACTCTTCCGCCCCTCTCGGCAACGGTCTTCACTCCCAGACTCTCAATAAAATCAATGAGATCGTGATTTGAAAAACCGTTGTAGGCGGAAAACATAAAACGGGGGTTTTCGGGGATCGAGGCAAAGAAATCGTCTTTTCCGCAGTTATTGGTGATATTGCAGCGTCCCTTTCCCGTAATGCAGAGCTTTCTTCCGAGGCATGGGTTTTTTTCGACTATGGCGACCTTAGCGCCCTCCCGGGCGGCAAAGATCGCCGCGGCCATACCTGCCGGGCCTCCGCCGACGACAACAATATCATATTTGATTTCGGGAAAAATTTCCACCATTTTATTGTCCCGGCCTCCGCCTTTTACCGTCAGTTTGACTGGCTGTCGTACAGTTCTTTATAAAAGCCCTCGTGGGCTATCAGCTCGTCGTGCGTCCCCTGTTCGATTATACGGCCGTTCTTCATCACCACGATCACGTCGCAGTTTTTGATGGTCGACAGCCTGTGTGCGACTATAAACGAGGTCCTGCCGTTCATCAGCTTTTTGAAGCCCAGCTGGACTTTTATCTCCGTTCTGGTGTCAATAGATGAGGTCGCCTCGTCAAGTATGAGCATCGGCGGCTTCGAAAGCATGAGTCTTGCGATGCATATAAGCTGCTTCTGGCCGTAGGAGAGCTTGGCAAGATCGTCTGACACAACGGTGTCATAGCCCTTATCAAGCTTTCTTATAAACGGATCCGCGTGGGCAAGGGTGGCTGCCGCGACGATCTCCTCGTCGGTGGCGTCGGGCTTGCCGATGGCGATGTTGTCTCTCACGGTACCGGATCTCAGCCAGGTCTCCTGGAGCACCATTCCGTAGTTTCTGTGGATTGCGTCTCTGGTAATATTCCTTGAATCCACTCCGTCCATATATATAGCGCCGCCGTCAACGTCGTAAAACCTCATAAGAAGGTTAATGAACGTGGTCTTTCCGCAGCCGGTTGGACCGACTACCGCGATTCTCATTCCGGGTCTTACGTCAAGTGAAAAGTCACGGATAAGCGGTACATTCGGATCGTAGCTGAAGCTGACGTTGTCGATAAGGACATTGCCTTCGGAGCCGAATTCCGTCAGGCTGCCCTCCCGCTCGGTCTCGTCCTCTTCTTCGATCACGTCAAAGACTCTCTCCGCGCCTGCGAGAGCTCCCTGGAATTCCGCCAGGACTCCCGATATCTCGTTGAATGGCATCGAGAATTTTGAGGCGAAAGCAAGGAAGCTGGAGAGCAGGCCTATGGTGAGACCTCCGGGAAGGTTGCCGTTGTTAATAACGGTCACGGCGCCCACCACACCAACGGCGGCGTAGATGATTCCGTTGATAAGCCTTGTGGTGGGGAATACGGTCGACGAGAAGAATACGGCCTTGTTAGACGCCTTGCGGAGCTTTTCGCCCTTTACCGCCAGCTTTTTTCTGTAAACGTCCTCGATGGAGAAGGACCGGAGCACGGATATGCCGGATATTGCCTCGTCGGCCACCGCTGAAAGGTCGCCGTTGACGGCGGTCTGTGCGGTGAAATATTTGTGAATGCTCCGGGCAATGAAATTGGCCACGAGAAGAGTCACCGGTGACGCGAAAAGAACGATAAGGGTGATCTTGTAGTCAAGCATGAACATGAACACAAGAGTGCCAAGGACGGTAACTATTCCCGAAAACAGCTGGGCAAAGCTCAGTATAAGGCCGTCCGAGATCTGGTCGATATCGTTGACGAGTCGTGCGATGATGTCGCCCGGGCGGTGCCTGTCGATGTATGAGACGGAGACTCGCTGAAGCTTCGCAAACAGGCTGTTTCTCAGCGTCTTCACAGTCTTGAAGGCGATCTTGTCGAGTATTATTTTGGAAATGTAGTTAAGGACCGCCGATACCGCGACGCAGCAGGCGATGATCACGCAGCAGTTTCTTACACCCGCCATATCCACGCTGCCCTTGCCTGTCATGAAATCAACTGCCTCTCCGATGACAACGTTGACGTAAAGCGACAGAAGTATGGCGGCCAAAAGCATCACCAGGACGATAGCGATCTTCCAAATATCGCCCTTAAGAAGTCCAAGGAGTTTTTTCGCGGCGGATCCGGAGCCGGAGCTATGATCTTTCTTCATGATTCCGCCTCCTCAAGATCACCTGTCTGGGACAGGTATATTTCTTTGTAAATGCCGCAGCTTTCAAGCAGCTCGTCGTGGCTTCCGAAGCCCTTCAGGAGCCCGTCCTCCAGGACAAGTATCCTGTCGCACTGCATGACAGCGGAGATCCTCTGAGAGACTATGACCTTAGTCGACGCCAACGTCTCCTTTCCGGTAACGTATTTTCTGATCCTTGACTCCGTCACGTAATCAAGGGCGCTGGTGGAGTCGTCCAAGATAAGTATGGGCGCGTTTCTGACAAAGGCTCTTGCGATGGCAAGGCGCTGCTTCTGTCCACCCGAAAGGTTTCTGCCGCCGTACTCGATTTCAAAATCAACGCCGCCTTCTTTGGCGTAAACGAATTCGTCCGCAACGCTTGCTCTTAAAGCCCTGTCCACGTCTTCGTCAGTGGCCTCCGGGTTTCCGAATCGTATATTCTCCGCGACCGTACCCGCGAAAAGCACCGGTTTCTGCCGGACCACGGAGAAAAGCTTTCTCAGATCCCTCACGCCAAAGTCGTTTACGTTTATTCCGGATATCTTGACCGCGCCACCGGTCACCGGATAGATGCCCTGCAGAAGATTTACAAGAGTGGATTTGCCGCTGCCGGTTCCTCCTATTATGCCCAGGGTCTCTCCTTCGCCGAGAGTGAAGCTTATCCCGGAAAGAGCGTCCTTGCCGTTTTTATCGTATGAGAAGGAAACGTCCGAAAACTCTATAAAAGGAGCACCCGGAACAGGCTCGGGAGTTTTCTGCGTGAGCTCGGCCGTTTCCGGGGTCTTGCCGCAGCCTGCGTCGCAGTCCAGCACCTCTTTTATGCGTTTAGAAGAAACGTTGGCTTTGTTAAAGGAATCGATAAGTGTGGCGGTGCGTTCCACGGCAAGGAGTATCTGAAACAGATAGTTTACAAGGGCAATGATGCTTCCGTTGAGAATGAAGCCGCCGTTGACGAAGCTTGAGCCGATCACCAGCACAAGTATGACGCAGCCGTTGACGAGAAGCGTGTTCACCGGGGTGTTGATGGCCGCGATCCTGTCCGCCCTCACCTGGTTCTCAAACAGTTCCTCCGTTCTTCCTTCGAAGCTTGCCCGCTCCTCTTCCTGGATCCCGAAGGCCCTGACTGATCTTACGCCAATGATATTCTCTCGGCAAAAGGAGGTGAGCCGGTCGATGCCACGCTGGATCTTTTCGTAAAAAGGCCTGGCGAACCTGATGGTCAGGAAAAAGCCCAATGAGATCAGGGGCACCAGAATCATGTAAATGATCATCACTTTGACGTTGATGATGCCGCTCATGATTATGGCGCCGGCAACGATGAACGGGTTTCTCAGTATCAGTCTTAAGAACATGTTCAGACCTGTCTGGGTCCTCACAACGTCTGTGGTGGTCCTGGTTATCAGCGACGGGATGGTGAATCGATCCACGGTCTCCATGTCCATGGCAAGTATTTTGTCGAAAAGAGCCGTTCTGAGGTTCAGTCCGAAGCCCATAGAGGCCCGGGCGTTGAAATACTGGGCGGAAAGAGAAAAGATCCAGCCAAGGACCGCGATGAAGACAAGCAGCAGGCCCCGGTTGAAAACGTAAACTGTGTCCCCTTTGTTGATGCCGTTGTTTATAATGTCGGACATGATAAACGGCACAAAGGTCTCCATCAAAGCTTCCAGAAGCTTCAGCAGAGGCCCGAGAACTGCGCCGACTCTGTATCCTTTTACGTATTTTATCAGTCCGAACATTTTAACGTCCCAAATTAAAGTTTAAGTTTCCTCAGTTCCCGCTTTCACAGCGGTCGGCATTCTTCAGGAAACGAATAAAGTTCATACACCTGAAGTCGTATATTACTTCATCGCTGTAGCGTCCGCTCTTTTCCATCAGGTCAAGATACTGATCGTGTATGCTCCTGTCGAAGGTGATCTCTTTGGCGTAGGCTTCAACACCGTCGATATCGAAGCCAAAGCCCACGTTGCCGCCAAAGCCCTTTTCGAGAGCGTAGTCGATGTGGTCAAAAAGCATTTCCGCATCGTAATCCCCGAACTCAACGCCGCTCCGGACAAAGGGAAGGTACGTATTAAGGCCGATAAAGCCTTTTCTTCTCACAATTTCTTCAGCCACTTCGTCCGGGAGATTTCTCACGTGGTCGCAGACCGATCTGAAATTGCTGTGGGTCGCAAGCACCGGACCCTCCGCGAATTCAAGCACGTCGTACATGGTCCTGACGGAGGCGTGGGACAGGTCAACGGACATGCCTAATTTCCCGCATTCTTTAAGAAACTCTTTCCCGTAAGGGTTGAGTCCCCGGTCCTCAGGTGTTCCGGAAACGGAGCAGCCCGAAGCTATGCAGTTAGACCCGTTCCAGGTAAGAGTGATGAACCTTACCTGCTTATCGTAAAGTATGTGAAGTTTTTCAATGGTGTCCACCATGCCGGCGCCCTCAAGTCCCAGGAAACCGCAGTTTTCGCCCTTCAAAGCCGCCTGCTTTACGTCCCGGAAAGAGGTGCATCTTCTGAATTCGCCGTATTTTTCGCCCTCGTGATAAATGTCGGCAAGCTTCGTTACCGCCCCGAAGGTGTCGTCTTCCGAGACCTTAAGGTTCTCGGCAAACCTTCCTCTGTTCCTTCCCGAACCGTTTTCATTAAATATTGCGAATATCTGAAGAAAGCTGTGTTTTTGGGAAAGGTTGTAAGGAGATATAAGGGAATCATATTCTCCGTCGCCGATCCTCATGATCGAGTCGTTGTGGCAGTCGCAGACAAGGTCCGCCCGAATTTCGTTTAAACAGTTCATGATTCCTCAGCCTCCGGCTCTGAATTCTTCGCGGGGCCTCCCGCGGTGGGTATCTTTCTTACTGCGGCAATGCCTTTTGCGGGGAAGCCCAAGTCTCCGGGGAGACAAAACAGGTTTACGGTCTGACCCGGTTTAAGCTTGATGACCGCGGTCCCCCGGCCCGACCGTGAACTTGAAAGGGGTATCACCGAAGAGTCCATACGGGCGAATTTATCTCCGTCGGTACCGAAGACGATCTCTCCGTCCTTGGGAAGATATACCGCGTTGGCAAGAGGAGAAGCTCCGTTGTAAGCGTTTTTAAGCTTCCGCCGGTATCCCTTGGTCTCAAACTGATCGTAGGGCACCTTCAGCGCCCTTCCGTTCTCAAAGCCGAATATCACGATGCCCTTGTAGTCGTCTCTGAGTATGAAGGTCTTAATATGCTCTCCCTCGGAAAGGTCGAGAATATTGGCAAGGTAATCGCCAATGGACTGGGCCTTGCTCTCGGGCATCTCGTAAAGTCTCATTTTGTACACAGACTGTTTGTCCGAAATAAAAACTATCTCCGATTTGTTGTGCCACTCCTGGGCTTTGATGACGGCGTCGTTGTCCTTGAGCTTCTGCTCCGGAGACGTCTTGAGAGACGTCAGCGGTATCTTCTTGAAATAGCCGTCTCTCGTGAGCAGTACTCTCAGGTTGTAATCCTCTATAGTTTCTTCTCTTGAGGGCTCGGAGACCTCCGAGGCGTCGATGATGGAAGTCTTTCTGTCGATACCGTACTTGTCGGCGATTTCCCGGAGCTGCGACTTTATAAGCTCGTTGATCTTCTTTGGCGATACAAGTATCCCCGTGAGGCGCTCGATGTCCTTTTCCAGCTTCTCCTTTTCAGCCGTCTTGGAAAGGATATACTCCTTGTTAATGTTGCGGAGCTTGATCTCGGCAATGAATTCCGCCTGCATGTAGTCAATGTCGAAGCCGTCGCAGAGATTGGGGATAACGTCTGCGTCATGCTCCGTGTTTCTAATTATTGCGATGGCTCTGTCTATGTCCAGGAGTATCTTTTCAAGTCCCGTGAGAAGATGAAGCCTCTCCTCCTTTTCCGAAATATCGAAAATAAGGCCCCTTTTCACGCAGGTGGTCCTGAATACGTACCACTCGCCGAGAACGCTTCTGACGCCCATTACGCGGGCCTGTCCGTTGATGAGGATGTTGATATTGGAGGGAAAGGAATCCTCCAGGCTCGTATACCGGTACAGCTTTGACATGACCAGGTCCGGATCCGAATTTCTCTTCAGCTCGACGGTTATCTTGAGACCTTCCTTGTCCGTGCTGTCCCTTATGTCGTTGATATCTTTTATCTTTCCGTCTTTAACGAGAGCGGCCACCTCTTCGAGGATCATATCCGTGGTGGTGGTAAAGGGTATCTCGTTTATCTCGATGGACGATGAGGACTTGTCGTAAACGTATCTTGCCCGCACCTTGAGGGAGCCTTTTCCGTTTTCGATTATACTGTCCATGATCTTCTCGTCGTAGACAAGTATGCCTCCCGTGGAGAAATCGGGAGCCTTTATGTACTGCTTGAGATCGCAGGAATTGTCGTCGATGAAGGCGCAGGTCGCCTCCACGATTTCCCTGAGGTTAAAGGTGGGGATCTGGGTGGACATGGCAACGGCAATGCCCTTGTTGGGATTTACAAGTATGGACGGGAATGTGACGGGGAGAAGGATGGGTTCCTTCATGGTGCCGTCGTAGTTGTCCTGGAAATCGACGGTGTCCTTGTCGATCTCGGAAAAGAGTTCACGGCTAAGCTTTGAAAGCGTGATCTCGGTGTACCTGGCGGCGGCAAAGGAATCCTTTGAGTAGTGTTTTCCCATGTTTCCCTTTGAGTCGATGAAGGGATGGGTGAAGGACTCATTGCCCCTTGTCATGCGCACGATGGTTTCGTAGATCGCGTCGTTTCCGTGGGGATTAAGCTTCATGGTGGCGCCCACCACATTGGCGGACTTTGTCATGCCCCCGTTCAGAAGACCCATTTTGTACATGGTATAGAGGATCTTGCGCTGGGAGGGTTTAAAGCCGTCGATCTCGGGAATGGCCCGGGAGACGATGACGCTCATGGCGTAAGGCATATAGTTTTTGATCAGAGTATCGGATACGGACTGTTCGGTGAAGCGCTCTCTTGTCATTTCGCCGAAAAGATCCGATTCTTTCTTTTTATCCCTTTTCTTCGCCAATGGTCTCCCTCCCTTCAGATGATGTCAAGTTCATCCATGTACAGGTGGCCGTTTTCTTCAATATAATCCTTGCGGGCCTTGTCGTTGTTTCCGAGGAGCATCTCGAAATAAAATGCGGTTTTTTCCGCGTCCTCGGGCATCACCTTTATGAGGCGCCTTGTCATTGGATTCATAGTGGTCTCCCACATCATCTCAGGCTCGTTCTCGCCAAGACCTTTGGACCTGGCAATGGTATATTTTCCGTGTATCTCCGACAGTATTTTTGACTTTTCGGCCTCGTTGTAGGCAAAATAGGACTTACCTCCCGACACGATCTCGAACAGAGGTGACTCCGCGATATATACTTTTCCTTCCTTGATCAATGTGGGGCAGAGTCTGTAAAACAAAGTCAGAAGCAGGGTCCTTATCTGGTAGCCGTCGAAGTCGGCGTCGGTGCAGATGACGACCTTTGACCATCTGAGAGCGTTGATGTCAAACAGAGACGCTTTTTTGCTTTTGTGAGACTCCAGCTCGATGCCGCAGCCCAGGACCTTTATAAGATCCATGATGACGTCGTTGGCGAAGACCTTGTCGATGCTCCATTTCAGGCAGTTCAAAATCTTTCCTCTGATGGGCATGATGGCCTGGAATGTAGAGTCCCGACCCAATTTGACGGAGCCCAGAGCGGAATCGCCCTCAACTATGTAAAGCTCGCGCCTGGTAACGTCTTTACTGTCGCAGTCAACGAATTTTTTTACTCTCGTAACTATGTCGGTGTTTGACTGCAGCTGTTTTTTAGTGTTCTGACGTTCTCTTTCCGCCGATTCCCTGGATCTTTTGTTTATCAGTATCTGATTTACGATCTGATCGGCGTACTGTTTGTTTTCAATAAAATAGACCTCCAGGGACCGCTTAATAAAATCCGTCAGCGCGGACTGTATGAAGGGGTTGGTAATGGCCTTCTTCGTCTGATGCTGGTAGCTGGTCTTGGTGGAGGCGGTATTGGTGACGCACACAAGGCAGTCCTGGATGTCCTGGAAGGATATTTTCTGCTCGTTTTTGGTGTATTTGTTGAGGCTTTTTATGTATTTGTCGATCTCGAAAACAAAAGCGGTGCGCACGGCCTTGTCGGGAGCTCCGCCGTTCTCAAGGAAGCTGGAGTTGTGGTAGTATTCCAGGACCGGATCGGAGTTCGTGAAGCAGAACGCCACCTCCATTTTAAGCTTATATTCCGGAGAGTCCGCCCTGTCGCGGCCCTTGGTGTTTCCGGTGTAATTCACCACCGGCGTGAAGGCGTTCTCGCCAACGAGTTCCTTCATGTAATCCACAACGCCGTTCTCGTAGTAGAAGGTAAAGTTTTCTCCGGATTCCTCGTCAAAAAGCTTAAAGGTCACGCCGGAATTAACAACGGCCTGACGTCTCAGCAGAGAAATAAAAAACTCAAGAGGAATGTTGATATCGTTAAAGACCTCAAGATCCGGCAGCCAGCGCTGGTCTGTGCCCGTCTCAGTCCCGCTGTATGGCACCTTCTTCAGTCCGCCGACGTTCTGACCCTTTTCAAAATGCAGGTTATATTTGAAGCCTCCCCGGAGGACTTCAACGTCCATAAACTCGGAGGAATACTGCGTCGCGCAGCAGCCGAGACCGTTGAGGCCGAGTGAATATTCGTAGTTTTCGGGATTTATATTGTTATCGTACTTTCCGCCGGCATAAAGCTCGCAGTAGACCAGCTCCCAATTGTAGCGGCCTTCGCTCTCGTTATAGTCAAGAGGACATCCGCGGCCGTGATCCTTTACTCTTATAGACCTGTCTGCGTATCTGGTGACTTCAATGACGTTTCCGTAGCCCTCCCTCGCTTCGTCGATGGAATTTGCCAATATCTCCACGAGAGTATGGGAGCAGCCCTCAAGGCCGTCGGAACCGAGGATCGAAGCGGGGTTGAATCTTACGCGTTCGGCGCCCTTAAGTGATTTGATACTGTCGTTATTGTAAGTATCCTTCTTTTGCATGATTATAAAAGCTCCGGAAAAAGCATGAGTAATTCAGTTTGGCAATACCGCGCCGTGAAAGCGTGATGCCGAACGCTCAGTATAACGACTTTAAGAACTGAGTGAGCTTATCGTCGCTGATCATTTCCGCGGTAATGGTGCCCGATTCGTTTTCGGTCCTGAGAAGGGAGCCGGCGTATATCAGGGTGCTGCCTGAAGGGTCCTTCTTTGTGTCTATAACGTAGGAATCCACAAGGTCAGAGGTGAATTTTTTGTGCTCCTGAGCCATTCTGGCGGGGAAGTCACTTGCAGGGGCGCCGCCGCAGTCCTTCAGGAATGTCCTGAAAAGGGATTCGTAATTCGTCGAATAGTACGCGTTGATGTTTCCCGTAAGCTTCTGGCTCACGAAGGCGTCAGCGAAGGTGGCGGCCACCATGTTCTGGGGGCCCCGGGTCCCGTCATAGTATTTGACCGTTTCGGAGTCGTAAACGTTGTCCTTTGTCCGGTAAAAGCCAACAAGCCTGGCGGCGGGAGCTCCCGTAAAGAGAGTCGTCTCTTTTTTGAAAGAGACCGCGGTCCCGTCATATGAAATGGCAGAAACGTTGCAGGGAGGACAGTAGGACACGCCGTTGTCTTTTGAAGTGAATGCGTTGATCAGGTTGGAAAGATCGCTGAATTTGAAGGAAACCGCACCTTTGACAGGCAGGGAAAGAATGCCACCCACGGCCTCCGTAAGTCTTTCGAGGCCCTCTGTGGCGTAAAACCCGGCAAGAGTTTTGAACTCCGATGCCTCGGCGGAGGTCTTCACCGCGACGGAGGTATCAACGGGATAGAATATAAGACTGATCTTATGGCTGACAAAATCCGCGGTGGCAGTAAATACCAGCTCGGCGGAATCGCCCTTCTCATCGGTAAGAACGAAAAGCATGGTGGAGGCGTCCGATACGGCGGCAGGTGACGCGGTGCTGGCCGGCCTTTCCCTGGACGGATCGTAAGGGTCTCCCTCAGGCGAGAGTTCCACCACCGGAGACTCCACGTTGGTGACGATATTGTCAAGTGCAAACATGAATCCGATGACTCCCGCACCGATCAAAACAAGGATTGAAACTATCACGATCGCTCTTCTGAGATTGTCCACTTAAGCGCTCCTTTCCGGGACAATAATCATAATTATTATACTATATCGCCCTTCCATATACAATCTTTTTTAAAGAAGCACAGGCTTCCCGTCTGTGCCGTTCCCGGCTCCTTCGTACGTCTTTCAAGGTCGGCACAAGCCTGAAAAAACCGCCAGATCAGCATCTCTTAACCTTGAACATCTTCGGCAAACGATGTACAATAACGCGGGGTCTGTGCAACCCCGAGCATATTTTACAAGGAGAAACTGTAATGAATTATAAAGGACCAGTAGTATCCATCGTGATGGACGGGGTGGGAGTAAGCGCAAATGCCGAAGGAAACGCGGTAATGGCCGCAAACAAGCCGGTACTGGACAGGCTTCTGGCAAACTGCCCCAACATGCTTCTCAAGGCTCACGGTACGGCCGTGGGGCTTCCCTCTGATGACGATATGGGAAATTCCGAGGTCGGACACAATGCAATCGGCGCGGGAAAAGTCTATTCGCAGGGTGCGAAGCTCGTAAACGAATCCATCGAAACAGGCGCGATGTACAAGGCGGCCGGCTGGAGGGAGATCATTGCCAACGTTAAGTCAAACGGCTCGACGCTTCACTTCCTCGGCCTCTTCTCCGACGGCAACGTCCACTCCCACATCAATCACCTCAAGGCGATGATCAGGGAAGCCAAGGCGGAAGGCGTTAAGAGAGTAAGGATCCATATTCTTCTCGACGGAAGAGACGTTGGCGAGACCTCCGCGCTCGATTACGTTCTGCCTTTCGAAGCTTTTATAGCGGAGCTCAGAGACAGTAATTTTGATATCTGCATCGCCAGCGGCGGCGGCAGAATGGCCATAACAATGGACAGATATGAAGCCAACTGGAAGATGGTGGAACAAGGCTGGGCGACTCACGTTGAGGGCAAAGGCAGACAGTTCGCTTCCGCAGAAGAAGCCATTAAGACCTACAGGGACGAGCTTCACGTTATAGATCAGGACCTGCCCGCCTTCGTTATCGCCAAGGACGGAAAGCCTCTTGGCAAGATTCAAGACGGCGACAGCGTGATCTTCTACAATTTCAGAGGCGACAGAGCCCAGGAGATCAGCAGAGCCTTCGAAAACCCGGAGCTTAAGACCATAAGCCGCGAAGTGATCCCGAAGGTGTGCTACGCCGGAATGCTTCAGTACGACGGTGACGCCCACAGTCCTTCAAGGTTCCTCGTGGATCCGCCCTCCATCAAGAACACAATGGGCGAATATCTTGCCAAGTGCGGGAAAAACCAGCTGGCAATCGCCGAGACTCAGAAATTCGGTCACGTCACATATTTCTGGAACGGAAACAGAAACGGAAAGTTCGACGAAAAGCTGGAGACCTACATCGAGGTCCCCTCTGACGTGGTTCCTTTTGAACAGAGGCCCTGGATGAAGGCTGCCGAGGTCACCGACGCCCTTATCAAAGAGCTGGAGACCGGCAAATACGATTACGTGCGCGTCAATTTTGCCAACGGCGACATGGTGGGCCACACCGGTGTTTTCCAGGCCGCGGAGATCGCAGTCGAGACAGTGGATCTTTGCCTGGGGAGGATCCTTCCCGTTATCGATAAGCTCGGCGGCATGGCCATCATAACCGCCGACCACGGCAACGCGGACGAGATGTACGAGATCAAAAAAGGCAAGGTATCAAGAAATGCCGACGGCAGCGCCAAAGCCAAGACCTCCCACACCCTTAACCCGGTGCCCTGTATATTCTACGACAACACGGAGAACGCTTCGAAGTACGCTCTGAAGGAATACAAAAACTCCGACGGAAGTCTGAAATTCGGTCTTTCCGATATCGCTGCCACAGTGACCGCCCTCATGGGCCTTAAGACCCCTGACGGCTGGGACGAATCGCTTATCACTGTTAAATAACAGTTTATCGTAAATATACACAACAACGGACTGCTCCGGTCTTTCTTGGGATCGGGCCGTCCGTTGTTTTTTATTATCGGAACGCTGATTTAATGACCGGAAAAACCGGACTAAGCTTTAACGTGTGCAGTAAGTCATTCGCCGCTTGCACAAAGACTGATAAATCATTGTTTCATTGTTTAATTGGTTAATTATTTTTTAAATTTGCTGAAAAATCCTTTCTTCGGATCCGCCTGCTGGTCGGTGTTCAGAATGTGGTCCGTGGCCTCGTCGTACTGCCGCAGTATGGATTTCTGCTGCTCGTTAAGGCGTGAGGGTATTACCACCTCAACGGTCACGTACATATCGCCCCTGCTGTTGTTCTTATTGAGGACAGGGACGCCCTTGCCCACCATTCTGAATTCCTTGCCGCTGTCGGTGCCCTCCGGGATCTTAAGATCGTACATGCTGTCGAGTCCGGCGACTTTAACAGTGGTCCCCAGCGCCAGCTGCGGGTAGGTCAGATATATCTTCTGGTAAATATCATAGTCTTTTCTGACAAATATCTTGTGCTTTTTAAGTCTGACGGACAGAAGCAGGTCGCCGTTGGGTCCTCCGTTAATACCGGAATTGCCCTGGCCTGACTTTTTAAGAGACTGTCCCTCGTTGATGCCCTTAGGAAAATCCGCGGTGATCTTGACCGATTTCCGCACTATTCCCCTTCCGGCACAAACGCTGCAGGGATCGGTAATAATGAAACCGTTGCCGCCGCAATTGTCGCAGGGCGCCTCTCTTACCATCTGCCCCAAGAAGGAATTGGTCACTCTTCTCACCACGCCGGAGCCGTTGCAGACGGTGCATTTGGCTTTAGCTCTCGATTTGGAGCCCGTGCCGGAGCATGCGTCGCAGGGAACGGTCTTAGTGATGCCGACCTCCTTCTGACAGCCGAATGCGGCCTCCTCAAGCGTCAACTCAACGTACACCTTGATATCCTCGCCCCGCATGGCGGAGGACCTTCTCTGTGAGGAAGAACCGCCAAAGCCGAAGCCGCCGAAAAACGAGCCCAAGATATCCTCAAAGCCGCCGAAGCCGCCGCTGTAAGCACCGCTGAAATCACCCGTTCCACCGGCACCAGCGGAGGGATCGAATGCCGCATGGCCGAACTGATCGTACTTAGACCTTGTGGCAGGATCGCTGAGGATCTCATTGGCCTCGTTGATCTCCTTGAATTTCTCCTCGCAGGCCTTGTCTCCGGGATGAAGGTCGGGGTGGTACTGCTTTGCCAGCTGCCTGTATGCTTTTTTTATTTCGTCAGCGGATGCCGTTTTCGGAACGCCAAGCACTTCGTAATAATCTCTTTTTTCCATTGCAGATCAATTATCCTCTTCACAAAACCGAGGATCAGTTTATACGGTTTTTCCCGGCGGGGCGGGACCCTGGCGCAGTAAATCGCGGAAGGACCTGTCTCACCGGGATGTTTCTTTTAAAGGGACCCGGAATAGCCCGGTGGTCCCGGTTTAGTTATCGTCAACTACGGTGTCGTCGGAAGCGTTTCCGCCCTGTCCCGCCTGTCCCTGATTGAAGGCGTCGGGGTTCTGCTTATAGATCTTCTCAGATACCTTGTAGAATACTTGCTGGAGCTCCTCGGTAGACTGCTTCATGGTGTCAGTATCGTTGGACGAGATCGCGCTCTTGACTTTTTCGACGGCAGC
>JAGCZO010000170.1 GCA_017959965.1 Clostridia bacterium
AGCTTCGGGCCCCGGCCCGGGAGTAACGTTGCATGATGAGAGTATGAGCATAGCTATCAGTCCTAAAATCAGTATTTTGAAAAGCGTTGGTTTCATCAGTATCACCTCGGTGAAATTATGCGATATAAAAGGGATGTTGTCAAGGTGTGCAAATGAATTATGGGGCGAAGCCGGAGTTGTCAAATGACGTGCTGCGCAGGGCTTGCGCAATGATCCGTTTACGCGAAATTATGGGGCGGAGGCGCAGTTAACAAATGATTCGCTTGCGCGAAATGATGCGGCGGAGCCGCAGTTGACAAATGACGCGCTGCGCAGAGCTTGCGCAGCGTATGGAAAGAGGCCTTTGAAAGTGGTATAATCCGAAGGTGTTTTTCCGGCGCAATAATACCGCGGTCCGGAGGACATTTAATTTTGTTTTGAGAGCGAGTGAATGATAATGGTCAGAATCGGCATTTTAGGTTACGGAAATCTGGGACGGGGAGTCGAGTGCGGCATCGCGGACAACCCCGACATGCGGCTTGAGGCGGTCTTCACAAGGCGTCCTCCCGAGACAGTTAAGATAATGACGGAGGGCGTTCCTGTGGTGCCCGCTGCGGACCTCGAAAAGTGGCAGGGCAGGATCGACGTGCTTGTGATCTGCGGAGGAAGCGCCACCGATATGCCGGAGCAGACACCTGCCTGCGCAAGGCTTTTCAACGTCGTTGACAGCTTTGACACCCACAAAAAGATACCTCAGCACTTTGCCAACGTAGACAAGGCCGCCAAAGAGACCGGCCACGTGGCGCTTATTTCCGCGGGCTGGGATCCCGGAATGTTCTCGGTGAACAGGCTCTATTCCAGCTGCATTCTTCCCGAGGGAAAGAACTACACCTTCTGGGGCAAGGGCGTCAGCCAGGGCCATTCGGACGCCGTCAGGCGCATAAAGGGCGTTCTTGACGCCAGACAGTATACGATACCTGTGCCGGAGGCTCTGGAAAAGGTCAGGAGCGGTCTTCAGCCCGAACTTACTGCGAGAGAAATGCACACCAGAGAGTGCTTCGTTGTTGCGGAAGAGGGAGCGGACCTTGCAAGGATCGAAAACGAGATCAAGACCATGCCCAACTACTTCGCGGACTACGATACCACGGTCCACTTTATAACCATGGAGGAGCTGAAGCGCGATCACGCGGGAATACCCCACGGCGGATTCGTGATAAGAACGGGCACCACGGGAAAGGATCATGAGAATACTCACGTCATTGAGTACAGTCTGCAGCTCGACTCCAACCCGGAGTTTACCGCATCGGCAATACTTGCCTACTGCAGGGCCGTAGCCAGGCTCGCGGCGGAGGGCGCAAGCGGATGCAAGACGGTCTTTGACGTTGCGCCGGCGTATCTGTCGCCTCTTTCTGGCGATGAACTGAGAAGCACGATGCTTTGAAGCCTGAGCAATGGAAGCGATAAAAAAGAGAATAGTGAAAATATTGGTCTTCCTGATGACAGCGGTTTTGGCCTTTTCAGTATTTTTCCGGAGAGGCTCAGCTTTTTCCGCGGCTTCTATTGGCGGGGGTGACGTGGGTGTCGCGGGATCTCTGACAGGCGACGTTGACGGAGACGGAGATATTTCCGACTGGGACACCATACTGCTGGAGCGCTACCTTGCGGGGTGGAACGTAACAGTGGACCTTGATGCCTCCGATGTCGATCACGACGGGGAGGTCTCCGACTGGGACACCATCCTTCTGAGCCGCCGCCTTGCGGGCTGGGATATCAGCTGGGAAACGCCCGCTCCGGAACCCACACCGGTTCCTCTTGAACTGAAGCTTCAGGATCCAAGCTTGACAGAGACCCTGGACCCGGAGGTCACCGGCTCCGAAAACGGCTGCAGGATAGTGTACCACGCCAACGGCGGCACGATTACAGGCATCGCGGGCGAGTCTGCCTCGGTGTTTTTCCCTCTTGACTTTTTCCTCTGTCCCAACACTCTTCCCGACACGGGATACTTTTACCGCGAAGGTTATATACTTGCCGGTTATACGGAAAATGCGGACGGCTCGGGGAAATACTACGGCCCGGGCTGGAACGTTATACCCGGCGATGAAGTCCTGCAAAGAGCAAAGACGGAAGGCTCTTTCACAGATTATGAAACAGAGCTTTACTGCCTCTGGAAGTCCGTTTCTCCGGCCGGGGATTTCGATTTCACAGTTGCGGGCAGTGCGGTCGTCATTGGCAAGTACAACGGAAACGACGAGTCCGTTGTTATCCCGGAGAGGATCAACGGTCTGAAGGTGGCTGCCATCGAAACAGATGCTTTTGTCTCAAAGAATCTCAGGGAAGTGTTCATACCCAAATACATTGAGAACGTGAAAAGCGCCGCGTTCAGAAATTGCCAGAAGCTTGAGACAGTAAATCTGTCCGACAGCGTTCTCTCGATGGAGGACGACGCCTTTGAAAGCTGCGGAAGATTTAAGACGCTTAAGGTGCTTGCCGTGAGGAATCCGGTCTATTCGGCCACCCTGATCTGCTCCTGCGGTGCTATTAAATACGAAAACCTCATGACCGCCAAAGGGAAAAAGCTGATCCACGTTTCCGGCTCCAACGGCCTCTACGCCATCGATTCGCCGGCCCTGGAAGCCAAAGTCGGAAACGGTTTCACCGCCGTCAACATGAGTATAAACGCTAACTGCAACATCGTGTTCTCCCTTGAGCTGGCGTCGACGGTAGTCAACGAAGGGGACATCATTGTCATTTCTCCCGAAAACAACGGCTACCAGCTCGGCATCGCCTCTTTCAATCCGACGATGTGGCAAAGCCTTGAGGGAACCTATGACGCCGTCGCGGCGGTGGATATAAGAAACTACGGCAGGGTGTTCTCGTCCTTCGCGACGTACAACACCAACCGCCTGGGAGCCGCTGAGGACAACTACTGCAGTCATCACACCGAGGTCAACAGAAGGGGCGACACTACAAGTTATCTTACCGAAACGAAATCCTACTACGCGGAAAAGCAGGACAAATATCTTACCGAAGGGGGCAAGTATTCCTACCTTGAGGGCCTCAGCCTCCTGAAGGTCTACGGCAGATCCATAAACAAGTGCGTTCTGGCGCTTGGCGAAAAGGGCTGCGATACGCTTTACTCCTTCCCGGCCACCGACAGGTGCTGCCTTGCGGAAAGCTCCGGAGGGTACCCTGCGGGACAGTCTGACCTCGCAAACCCTGCGGGCTGTGCGGATCCCTCCGTAAGCGCGGAGGACGCATTGGCGTATGAAAGCTTCATCGACGGCTTCTTCAAAGGCAAACGCATCTCCTCAGCCGCGGATTCGATCTTCGACCGGGACTGCTTCTGGAACGCGGAATGGCACGTCAACGGAAAGGGCCGGGACCTCAGGACCGAAAGACTTGCCAATGATATTCTGGCATATCTTGACGCCAAAGGAAGTTAATAAACAGCTTCGAAGGGCCGACGGCGCCTGACAGCAAACTCCCCGGATCTCCTGAACAGGATTCCTTGAAACATTTCAAATCTTTTAAAAAAGTGGAAACAGTGTTCCCGAAAGTGTTATAATGCGAAGGATATGAGCCGGGCCTGCCCGCCTTTCGGAGAGTTCCGGCATCATATAAACGACACACTTGAAGACGATACGCCTTGGAAACGGAGTGCCTCCGGAGCTTTGGCGTAAGACAATGATCCGAACGGAAAAAACGGAGAAAAAGAGCTTGAGTAAAAGCAGAACTGAAAAACCGCATAAGGCTCACAGACTGGCGCTGGGTCTGTCTCACACACAGATAATCGCCATTGGCTTTTTGCTGCTCATCCTGACGGGTGCGCTTCTCCTTTCGCTGCCTTTTGCGTCTGCAGACGGGAGACCTGTTCCCTTTTTCGACGCGCTTTTCACCTCCACCTCGGCCTCCTGCGTGACGGGACTTGTGGTCTACGACACCGGAAGTCAGTGGTCTCTGTTCGGACAGATAGTGATACTGGTTCTGATACAGATCGGCGGTCTCGGATTCATGACGCTGGTCACGTTTTTCCTGATGGTCATGCGCCGCAAGGTGGGACTTCAGGAACGCCAGATCATGACGGAGAGCATCAACGCCTCCAGTATCGGCGGCATTCTTTCGATAACGAAGGTCATTTTGCTGGGGACCCTCATTTTCGAGGGGGCCGGCGCCACGATTCTTGCGATAAGGTTCATACCGAGATTCGGCGTCTGGAAGGGCATCTGGTTCGGCATTTTTCACGCCGTGTCTGCGTTCTGCAACGCGGGATTTGACATTATGGGAAGCGGCGGACAGTCAGTGTCCCTGACCGAATACTCAAACGACCCCGTTGTCAATATCACGGTGATCCTTCTCGTTATCATCGGCGGACTGGGTTTTCTCGTCTGGGAGGATATCAGAAGACACGGCTTCCGCTGGAAACGCTTCAGGCTCCAGACCAAGGCGGTGCTCTTCATGACTGCTGTTATGGTCATAACCGGCGCGGTGCTGATTTTTATTTTCGAAGCTGACGCGACGGGAAAGGGCCTTGGCGTCGGCGAAAGAGTATTGACGTCGCTTTTCGCGTCCGTTACCACGAGGACCGCGGGCTTCAACACCGTCGACACCGGCGCGATGTCAACGTCCTCCATCATCCTCATGTATTTCCTCATGTTTGTCGGCGGCAACTCCGGCTCCACGGCAGGCGGCATCAAGACCACCTCATTGCTGGTGATCCTTGTGTTTGCCATCAGCGGTATCAGAAGAAAGCCTGATGCCAACGTCTTCGGCCGCAGAATTAGCGAGGACGCCCTCAAACAGTCAATATACGTAGTTTCTTTCAATCTGATGCTGGTCATTGTCGGTTCCCTCGTCATCGGCGCAACGCAGCCGTTCCTGGGGATCGACAGGATACTGTTCGAGGTGTTTTCGGCAATAGGAACCGTCGGCATGAGCATGGGCATCACGTCAGACCTGTCGGGAATCGGCAGGACCATGATAATACTGCTCATGTACCTCGGCAGGGTCGGCAGTGTTTCGTTCGGCCTCGCAATGCTTGAACGCAAGGCAAGGCCCGCGGTGACCTACCCCACCGAATCGATCACGGTGGGCTGATACCGGGATCAGAACCATTGAGACCGTCCGCGCAGTTGCTCAGCCCCGGGGACGGGAAAGGAAAAGGTGCTTTATGAAATCGTTTTTATTAATCGGAATGGGAACCTTCGGACATCATTTCTGTATGAGTCTCGCCAAGAAAAAACACTGCGAGATCATGGCGGTCGACAAGCACGCTGACCATCTGGAGGATCTGCTTCCCTATGTTGTCAGCGCAAAAGTGGGCGACTGCTGCGACGAAAAGGTGCTGAAGAGCTTTGACGTGGCATCCTTTGACGCCTGCGTCGTCTGCATCGGAAGCGACTTCCAGAGCAGTATTCAGATCACGTCCCTGCTGAAGGACCTTGGCGCGAAATACGTTATTGCCAAAGCGGAGGAGGACGTCCAGGAGAAGTTCCTGCTGAGGAACGGCGCGGACCAGGTCATCTATCCGGAGAGAGATATTGCCGAGAGAATGGCCACCAGCCTTTCCAGCAGCAGTATTTTCGATTTCGTCCAGCTTTCCGAGGACTACGGCATCTACGAGATTAGGCCTCTCAAAAAATGGATCGGAAAGACCATCAGACAGGTGGACGTCAGGAACAACTATAACATCAGCATCGTTGCCACCAAGGAAGGCGGAAAGATCAAGACCGTCAATGCGGAATACGTTTTCACCGAGGACAGCCACCTTATGACCATTGGCGACAAGGCGACCATTGAGAAGTTCTTCAAGTGATACAGCTAAGACTTTGCAGTAAAGCTTAAGATCTGCCCGGACCGGCGGAAAGGAGCCCCAAATGGACAGAAGAATCGGAAATACGGACCAGCTCTGCGAGGCGCTGCGGGTCACCGCTTCGGAAGGACCCGCCAAAGGCGCAGAACTGATACTGGTAAGCAACGGAAAGCTGAACCTTGTTCTGAACGCCACGAACTGCCTTGACATCACAAGGCTCTGGCACGGCGGGGTAAACATCGGCTTTCTGACCAAAAACGGTCTCTACAACGTGCCGGATGAGTTTTCCAGGACCTTTCCCGCAGGCATGCTCTATACCTGCGGACTCGACAATATCGGAGCCAGAGAGGGCTTCAGGATCCACGGACGCATCCACTCGGTCCCGGCCTCGATAAAAGAGCTCAGGGCTGATGAGTGCGGCGTGAAGGTCGTGGGAGAGATAAGACTCACCGAGCTTTTCGGCGAGAATATTACTGTGACGAGAACGGTGGAAACCGCCTTCGGCTCCGGCCGTGTTGACGTCAAAGACGAAATAAAGAACAACGGGTACAAGCCCGAAAAATACTCCATGCTTTACCACGTGAACGCCGGATATCCTCTTGCGGACGATGGCGCCGTTATTGAAGGCGATTTTGCCGAGAGCATTGCGAGGACCCCCTGGGCGGAAGAAAACAAAAAGACGATGCTGAACATCGAAGGGCCCTCCGACAACATGGAGGAGATGGTCTATTTCCACAGACAGAACGTTCCCTCCGTCAGTATCGTGAACCGTAAGCTGAAGAAAAAGCTTACGCTCGAGTACTCTGCGGATACGCTGCCTTACCTGATCGAATGGAAGAGCAGGGGAAGCGGAGACTACTGCATTGGCCTTGAGCCCGCCACCAGCTGGCTGGACGGCTACGTCAACGGGATAGACCTGGATCCCGGAAAAACTGTTGTGAACAAGATCTCCATTGAAGTTAAGGATATCTGACTGTTTACGGACTTTCACGGAGAAATGAAACGGCTATGAAGAGATATTTCCGGAAAATGATATTGCCGGTTTTGCTGCTGCTCGCGATCCTTACCGCGGGCTGCGGCATTTTCGGCGTGTCTGACAAGTCCGGAGCCGAAAATCTCGGAAAGATACGGGTCATGCTTGAAAAGACAGAGGGCTTGGTGATCAGCTCCGACGCGTACGTTGACGTGGAGCCCGGCGGCAGCGCGGTATTTGACGTCGAGATAAAGTCCGGTTATTACTTGTCAGGCCTGAGCGACGGGGTATATGACGAGGCTTCGGGACGTATCGTCCTCGCCGGAGTGAAATACCCCAGGTCTATAACCGTTTCGCTGAGAAAGAGCGCCGACGACCCGGCTACCACTCCGGAAGATCCCACACCCGGGCCCACACCCGAGCCTACTCCCGACCCGACACCCTCGGCAATTCTGCTGAAGGATCCCTCCAGAAACGAAACGCTGGAAGCCTTTGGCGGCAGTTCGGTCCGGGATCCCGACCCGGGCACCTTCAGGATCGTCTACCACGCCAACGGCGGAAAGATCGCGGACGTTAAATCGGATACCGCTGCCCAGCTGTTCCCTCTTGATTTCTATCTCTGCCCCAACACTCTCCCGGATGCGGGCTACTTCACAAGGGAAGGCTTTGTGCTTGCCGGTTACACCGAGAACGCGGACGGATCCGGAAAATATTACGGGCCAGGTTGGAACATTGTACCTGAAAAGAAGGGCGGCGTGCCTGAGAACCAAAAGGAACTTTATTGCCTGTGGATTCCCGTGACGCCGGTCAGCGATTTTACCTTCAACATCGCAGCCGATTACGTTATGATCACAGGTTACAGCGGAGACGACAGCGTTGTGGTCATTCCCGAGACAGTTGCGGGCTACAAAGTGATCATGATCGAAAGCGGCGCCTTTGCCGGAAAGAACATGACCGAGCTCCACATACCGAAATACGTGGAGGTCATTGCCTCCAAAGCCTTCGAGGGCTGCTCATCCCTGGAGAGAGTGTTCCTTTCCGACAGCGTGATATCCATGCAGGACAACGCCTTTGATTCCTGCGAAAAGCTGAAAACGTTGAACGTGAAGGCTGTGCGCAATCCGGTATACTCGTCGACTCTGATCTGCTCCAGCAGCACCATAAAATACGAGAGACTGATGACTACGGAAGGGAAAAAGCTCATCCACGTTTCCGGTTCAAACGGCCTCTACGCCATAGATTCGAAAAAACTTGAAACGGCCGTCGGCCGGGGCTACACGGTGGTCAACATGAGCGTCAACGCAAACTGCAACGCTCCCTTTGCCCTTGAAGTTATCACAAAGGTTGCGAAGGAGGGCGACGTTGTCGTCATGTCTCCCGAAAACAACGGAAACCAGCTTGGCGTCACCAGATTCAACCCCACCATGTGGCAAAGCCTTGAGGGCATTTACGACGCATTGGCGGCAGTTGACATCAGAAACTTCAACACGGTCTACTCCTCCTTCGCAAGCTACAATCTGACCCGCTCGGGCATGGCCGAGGATACCTACGAGAGCCGCAACGAGGAACTCAACGACCGGGGCGACATAGAAAGGTACATTGAGGAAACGAAAGGGAACTACGTCACGAAGCAGGAAATGTACCTTGCGGAGGGCGGCAAATATACCTACACAGAGGGACTTTCGCTTCTCAGAGTGTACGGCGCGTCTCTGACAAAACAGATAAAGATCCTGAAGGAGCTGGGCTGCGAGACTCTGATGTCCTTTGCCGCCACTGACAGGTGCTGCCTGGTAGTTGACTCCGGAGGATACGAGGCAGGAAAGTACAGCCTGTCGACTGTGGGCGGAGCGGAGCCTCTTACCGAAAGCGCCAAAGACGCCAAAGCCTACGAGGAGTTCATCGACAGGAATTTCATCGGGACAAGGATATCCTGCATCGCTGATTCAATTCTTGAACCGGACTGCTTCTTCAACTCGGAATGGCACGTCAACGGCAAGGGCCGCGACATCAGGACCGAAAAGCTCGCGGAGGATATTAACAAATACTTTGAGGGCCTGGAGGCAGGGCTGTCGGCGGAACAGGCTCCGTCCGGACAGCTGCTCCTGACAGAGGACGGAGGGACTGTATGAACGGTGTGGAGCTTGCTGTTTTCATCATATGCGCAGTCCTTTTTATTCTGTCCTGCGTCCTTGAAAAGTATTTCAGAAGACTGATCAAAAATTACTGCCGGGGAGGGGAGGAAGACGCCAAGGAACCCGCCAAGGAACCTGAGGCGGTCAAACGCAAGCGCACCGCCAGGATCGTTGCCTCCGCCGCGTCTGCTCTTTCCGCCGCCGGCATATTCACGATACTGCTTGTCACGGGGACCGGCCACGCCGTTCAGCTCGGCGCTGTCCTTGTGATGCTTTTTTTAGTACTGGTTTAACGGAGGACGGGCGTGAGTTTTAATTCTGTCGGATTTCTGATATTCCTGCCTGTGACGCTGATCGTTCACTACATCCTGCCCCACAAATTCCGCTGGGTGTGGCTTCTTCTTGCCAGCTACTTTTTCTATATGACCTGGAAGCCCGAGATGGCCGTGCTGATATTCTCGGTGACACTGGTCGCCTACGTCGGCGGACTGGTTTCCCAATACCTGAGAGAGGTAAAAAAAAGCCGGAAGGGTTCGGTGGCCGCGGCGGCTGCCGCCTGCGCGGTCTCTCTGGGCCTTCTGATCTTCTTCAAGTATTTCGGATTCATTCTGAACAATATCAATACCATAGCCGCCGGCTTCGGACACACTATAAGCGTGCCGGACATTATTCTGCCTGTTGGCATTTCGTTCTACACCTTCCAGGCTGTGGGCTACGTCATTGACGTCGCCAAAGGAAAATACGCCGCGGAGAAGCATTTCGGCTATTTCGCTCTGTTCGTTTCCTTCTTCCCCCAGCTCGTGGCAGGCCCCATCGAGAAGGCGGAGACCCTGATCCCGCAGCTGAAGAAGGAGAAAAAGCCGGACAAGGAAAACATATACGCGGGACTGGCGATGATCCTGGTGGGCTTCTTCAAGAAGATCGCCGTCGCGGATATACTTGCCGGGCCTGTCGACACAATTTTTAAAAATCCCCAGGCCGCGGGAAGCGGCTTCACTCTCGTTGGAGTGTTCCTTTTCGCGGTGCAGATATTTTGCGATTTTTCGGGATATACCGACATTGCCAAAGGCGCCGCCCAGCTCCTTGGCATAGAATTGTCCAAGAATTTCGACAAACCCTACTCCGCGGTCTCCGTTGGCGATTTCTGGAGGCGCTGGCACATCACCCTGTCAAGCTGGCTCAGGGAATACGTCTATTTCCCGCTGGGAGGCAGCCGAAAGGGCGAGTTCAGGACCTGCCTTAACTACGTTATAGTGTTCCTGGTGAGCGGCCTCTGGCACGGCGCGGCCTGGCATTTTGTGATCTGGGGTCTTCTCCACGGACTGTTTATAGTCGCAGAAAGACTTACTCTTCCTGTGCGCAACCGCTTCTGGGAAAAGGTAAAAGTCAAACCCGACGGAAAAGCCGTGACTGCAATAAGACGGATCGTGACCTTTGGCGTGGTCTGCTTCCTCTGGATATTCTTCAGAGCCGGCAGCATGACGGAGGCGTGGAACGTTATTTCGACGATATTCTCGTTTAAAGCCCAGACCGCTTCCGGAATATTCGGAGGCATATCCTACGTGTTTGCCGCCGCCGCAGGTATCCTTGTTTTGATCCTGGTTGACGGAGGCAGGGCGGGCCTCAGCGTTCCGGGAATGACCGGAATAAAGGACCTTCAGAAGGCCAAGGTTTCAAAAGTGATAATGCCCGCCGCCGCTGTGGTCATGATCTGGGCCATCGTATGGGCATGGCTGATGCTTTCGTCAAGCTCCGCGGCCAGCGCGTTCATATATTTCCAGTTCTGACGTCGCACGGCAGAATGCGTAAAATGACACTGAGAAAGGAGGTGCCGCATGAGAAAAATAAAGACGCTGATCGTTGTCATAGCTTCCGTATTGGCTCTTCTCGTGCCTTTCATCACGCTGGTCTCATTGGCGTTTAACGTGAAGGGCGTGTACAGCCATTCGTTCACTGCGGCGCTTGCGGACAAGTACGAACTCCTTTACTCGACAAGCGGCAGGAAGATCGTGGTGGTGGGCGGCAGCTCTGTCTGCTTTGGCCTTGACTCCGAGCTTCTGGAGGGCGAGACGGGACGTAAGGTGGTGGACTTCGGCCTTTACGCAACGTTGGGCACGAAAGTGATGCTTGATCTCTCGGAGAGGGGCATCAACAGCGGCGACACGGTCATCATCGCGCCTGAGCTTGATCCACAGACCATGTCTTCGTATTTCAACCAGGAGACTGTGCTGGAGGCAATTGACGGCCACTATTCAATGCTCCGGGATATCGGAAACGACAACTACGACGAACTTGCCGGAGGATTTTTGACCTATATTTCCACGGCTCTCGGAATGAAGAGAAACGGTATCGAACCCGATCCCAAGGGCGTTTACAACAGGTCCTCCTTCAATTCCAGAGGCGACATTGCCTATAAGCGGGAGGGCAACGTGATGACTCTTGGCTACGACGCCAACCGCCTTGTGGATCTGAGCCCCGAGATACTTTCGGAGGATTTCATCGAGTATATGAACGGCTACATTGACAGATGCCTTGCCAAGGGCGCCGACGTGTGGTTCAGCTTCTGCCCGATAAACAAGAGCGGCCTGGAGCCGGGCACCACGGAGGAGTCAATATATGAGTTCTATACCTGTCTGTCTGAAAAGCTTCATTGCCGGGTGATCTCGGATATAAACGATTACATACTTGACCGGGGTTACTTCTACGACACGAATTTCCACCTGAACGACGCAGGTGTGAAGCTGAGGACCCAGACTCTCGCAAGAGACCTTTTGAGGGCCGAGGGCAACAACAGACACGTCGAGATCGAGACCGGTACCCCGGGGCCCGGAGGCAGCGAGACTCCGCCTCCCGATATGGAGGACAATACCGACGGCACGTTTATTTACCGTTATTTCGGCAAGACTCTTGCCGTGGAAGGCGTGGCCGAGGGCGCAAGGAGCATGACCTCCGTTGACGTTCCAAGAGAATTCAACGGCATCCCGGTGAACGCGATACTCGAGGGCGCTTTCAAGGGCTGCGACTCCCTCACGGAGATCACGATCCACGACAACATCACCTTCATAGCCAACAAAGCTTTTGAGGTACCGTCTTTGAGAAAGCTCTGCATCGACGCCCGCGACGCTGAGGTAATGGAAGCCGGCAACAACATTTTCGGCGGCAACGCGGCCGTGGAAATAATCCTTCCCGACAACGAAAGCTACGCAAGCTTCGTCACCGGATACTGGTGGAGCGTTTACGGCGGCAGATTCA
>JAGCZO010000171.1 GCA_017959965.1 Clostridia bacterium
AGGTGCTGCCATAGATGTTCCATTTAAAATGTGGTACCCATCTGCATAATGCGTATCATCATCGCAATCTTCTAAACTACAGATAGATAGTGGATACGTACTTAAAATGCCTTGCCCGGGAGCAAAAATATCAACCGAGGATACTCCGTAGTTGCTAGTATTAGCTTTATTATCATTAATATCGCTCTTGCCAACTGTTATAATATTTGAGCATGTGTAACATGCAGGATACACTGGGTTATTGTCTATATTAACTCCGTCATTTCCTGCAGCACATACAACCAAGCCGGAATAATTCTCAATTGCGGTCCTTAGTGAACTACTGTTACCCGTAGTATAGCTTATGTTTAAAATAGGTATTGATTTGCTCTCGGCATAGTCTATTGCAGAAATCATATTAGAACTTCTGCTTGCCCCGCCATTCTGATAAATTTTTAAAGAAACTAATTTAACATTCCAGCATACTCCGCATACCCCCGAACCATTGTTGCCTGCTGCACCTATAATACCGGCCACATGTGTCCCATGACCATATCCATCCGTCGGATCTGGTTCCGCTACTCCTGTCCCACTCAAAAAAGACATACACCAGTCTGTTTTGATTCTTCCGCTAAACTCCGGATGAGTTCTTTCGATACCTGAATCGACGACTCCAACATATACGGACTGGGATCCTGTTTCTTCATCCCATGCGGACGGGAGATCAATCTTCTCATGCCCCCACTGGTGGTCGTAAAAAGAATCGTTTGGCGTTGTATCACAAGGAAAGATATCATAATCAGGTTCAGCATACAAAATGTGGTTTTGGTTTTTTAGTTTTGATATAGCAGCCAAAACATTATCTTTTCCCGGATTTTTAAGTTCCAGGCACAGAATTCTGTTATACGAAATATTAGTACCATTTCCCTTTTTTACGGATTCTTTTGCTCTTATTTCTGTCATTGGCGTTATGTTTGTAACCGTAAGGCATTCAATTTCCGGAAAATCATCCACAGAAGAATGTGAATTAAAATCAAAACTTGCTTCTTTGTCAAGTACAACCAGAACTCTTCTGTCAGAAAAATCCGGCTCGGCTTCGATAACATCAACTAATAACTCATTTGGATTTGATACTACTTCTAGATAAGAACTTGTAAATAGATGAAAGATAGTAATTAAAAGAAACACCAAAACAAAACGTTTGTTTAGTTTCATTTCAACAACCTCCTAAAGCAACCGTTTCTTTGTTCATTTTTAATGGTCTATAATAAAGCAATTTACTACAGTTGATGAACGCTTTCCCTCGATTTTTCACTGAGGTAACGGTATCTGAACCGTGCGCGTCTGCCAATTCCGCCATATCCGCATTGGCAACTTTTTCGCTGTTTTTGACCCGGTCAGCGAGATCCGGGAGCGGGGCTTACTTCGCGGCAGCTTTTTTCACCGAGGTAACGGGAGCTGAACCGTGCGCGTCTGCCAATTCCGCCATATCCGCGTTGGCAACTCGTTTACAGACGAGCGGGGTTATGGTACTCCTTTTTCTCGCCGTTGTCAAGCTTTATTTAATCCGGGGCGGTAACACGGTCTACGACAAAGAGGCCGAAAGATCCTGACCTCCGTTGTCCGCCTGCATTTTCTTCCGCAAGCTTGCGTTTAAATTTCCAAAACGTCCGCGGTCCCGCGGGATCCATTGGCGCTTTTTAGTTGTGATATCTGTCATACAAAATTTCACCGCAAAGACTCAGCTTTTCGCGGAGCGTCAATCCCGTGTCGCTGACGTATTCGTCTGCCCACGAGTAAACCTCTTCGGGAATTTTGCCTTCGGTAAGAAGCTTGCCCTCCAGCGTACTTATGAGTATCCGGCTGCCTTCGAGATAATTGTTTAGCTTTTCCGCGAAAGAGACCATCGAGTCCACCGGCAATGGATCTTTGCCGTTTCGGTCAAAGCTTACGGACATACCGTCTGCCGCGTAAAACCCTTCAGTCTCAGAGTATGCGTAGACCACGAAGGTGTAGTTGGAGATGCCCTGGTTGGTGTAGGGACAGTATTGGAGTATGCAATACTTGCCGTCAACGGTACAGAGGCTGAAGCTGTTCCATTGGGGATGGTAGCAGCTGAGCGACAGATCAAGTGTCTTTTCACCCGCCCCCGTGGCTTTCAGAATGAAGACCGGCAGGGAGTCTTCGGTGTCCATCTGCACGATCTCGACATTTTCTGTCTTGCCGTCGCAGTTAAAGTCTTCCGACTGCTGCTTCAGCGTTTTGTATTGGCAGTGTATACTGTCCTCGATGAGCTTGGCGTTTTCGGAATCGAGCCTGTGGGCAAATTGCCACGGGTTGATGATATGCTCGAAGTCTCCGGCGGTGCTTGACGTGCAGAACAGATATTCCTGCCCTATTGCCACTGTGCAGTCATCGTCACCGCCAACGCAGATCACCGGCGCCGACCCGTCGGCTGCAAGGCCTGAAGCTATGAGCAGCTCGGCCTGCTCGGTCTCTTTGTATCCCTTGAGGCCGCCGATCTTGCAGATCATCGTCTCTTCCGCGACCGTCCCCTTTCGCATTTTTCCTACGGTCACCGTGTAGACCGTATGGAGCATGGCGGAAGCAGCCCCCTCTTCCGCTGAATCTACTTTTTTCCCTGTTTTAAGGTCAATAACGGCAAAAGAGATATCCGAAACAACGCCTGTGAAAATATTGGTCGAGGCGTCGATTATCTCCTCCGCGGTTTTGTATACAGGCCAGTCTGCGTTCACAACGTTGTACAGATAGCCTTCTGACTCCTTTGAGTCGCCGTCCTCAGTCGAAAGATCCTTCGGATAATCTCCGGGGTCCACAGGGTGTTTGCCGCCAAGGAACCGGATGCCGAGAACCGCGGCGACCGACGCGATCACAAGGACCGCGGCAAGGGAGACCGCCAGCACTTTTACCCGCGCCGCAGTCTTTTCCTCCTTCGCCTTCTTTTTTTCTATCATTTCACCGTATTCCGGACTGTTGACGATGGAGGACATAGTCTTCCTGAATTCACCGTTTTCCATTTTTGTGCTCCTTCAAAAACTGCCTGAGTTTTCTTCTGAGTCTCGAAAGTCTCATCCTGACCGCAGGCTCTGTCATGTTAAGCTCATTGGCGATAGTCTTGACCGTTTTCATAAACGAGTACCGTCCCGTGAAGATCACGTTGTCCTTCGAATTCTGTTTCGACAGAAAATCCCGCAGCGCAGTCTCGAGCTCATGAGCCTCCCTGTTTTTCGAAGAGACATCAGATGCCATTTCTTCTATTTCGGCATCGATGATCCCGAGCTCCGCAGGCGAGGAGTAGGCGTACCCTTTATCGCCAATGATATCGCTTTCAGCTACTCCGAAGAGCTTCGCCATTCCGGAAACAGAGCCGCCGTCAGGCACACGGGTGCCTGCCTCCCACATTGCCACGAGGGACCGGGACACGAAAAGGCGGTCCGCAAGGTCCTGCTGTGTCAGGCCGTTATCATTTCTCAGTTTGGCGATGATCTCTTGAGTATCCTTCATTCTTTTTCCCGTTGTCAAAAGCAATGCCGACAGTGCCGCAAAAGTATGACCGGTCACTTTTGCCCTTTCATTCTATCACAACCAAGGACGTATGTCTGTCACAAAAGGTAACAGGTCCAAGTTCCCTGAAACCGCGGGACGAAAGGCCTCATGCCGGGTCAAACCCCTTGCAATACTTCCGCGCGGTGGGGTAAAATATGCTCAGCAAGTGATCGTTTTGGCGCTTTTTGGCGCTTTCCGCCCGCATCTGCCTTTGAATATCCTAAAAGAGGTGTGAAAATGAAAAAGGTATCGCTAACCGTTTTGCTCGTTCTCATAATTGCCGCAGTCTCCGCGGTTTCGGGATGCGTTTCAAATCCCGGGACCGTCGACTACGATCCTTTCGCGGTCTACAAGGAAGAAGTCAGCGAATACAAGGACAAATATGAAGGCGCATACGCGAACACAGTCTATGCCGCCAGGGATCTTGCCAACGGGGTCAACGTCTATTACCTTTCCGGCGAGAGAAACGCCGTGCGCATTGCCAATGCGCAGATGAACGTAAATTACTCCATCGGGAGCGGCTCGGTCACGAAGCAGATCACGTCGTTGACAAGTCCCGAAGGCAGCGTCTACCTCGAAAATACCGGCGACGCCTTCATCGAGCTCACGGACGGCACAGTCTACACCACCGCCGCAGGTATTGAAACGCCGGAGCTCAACAGCTACAGGCACGGAAGCTACTATTACGACACCCATATCGTGAACAACAGCTTTGCCCGGGCCAGCGACTCGGACAACAAGATCGACTTTCCTTTGACGGAGCCGAACATGACTCAAATGGTCAGCGGAGTAAAGCTCGAAAACGGGATCGTTTCCTTCAAGATAGACGACCCGGAAGACCCGTACATAGGCTGGAGCGGTCTCAGCATTGACGCCGACAGCTACACGGGGTTGCGTATCACTATGAAGAACAACACCTCGCTCCTGTGCGAGGTCTACGTTGCGGCAGGCAGCTTCAGCACCGTCAATGCCGATCAGCGTACCTCCTTCGGACTGCTGGCCGACGGGGAATATCACGAGTACACCATTTCCCTTGAGAACATCATGGGGTATAAGGGAAACCTCAAGCAGCTCCGTCTCGATTTCGACAAGGCCAAAAACGACAATATTTCCATCTCCAAGATCGAATTCCTGCAGAAAGACAACACCCGTCCCGGCGCCCTTCTTGACAGGACCTTCCACGCCTTTACCGACAAGATCAATTCCGTGGACAGATTTTTCATTACCAGAAACACGGAAAACGTTGCCGCCATAGGCATGCTCACAAGGATCCGGAAGGACCGTGTCGGGAAGCTGGTCGTTAAAGACAAGTCGGGACTCCACGATAACCTCGTTGGCGTCGACTGGGAGAGCGCCGAATACGCGGGGTTTGACATCAATGACGCAGGCGTTTTCGGATATATCCTTCTCTCCGATAAATATTGCGGCACCATTTCTGTCTGCGAGGACGGCGACGACTACGTTATAAAGCAGCAGTACGTTCCCGCGGAAGGTATCCTGCGTAAAAAGATCGTTTACGAGGTGGGAAGGCGTCTTTACGCCGACGGCACTCACAGCTTTGACGCATTTCAGCGGGAAGCGGAGTTTGAAAGAAATCCCCTCAAGACTGTTAAATCCACAGGCGGCAAAGGAGCCTACGCAGGTTACGACAAGCTCCGGGGCATGTACGTTTTCTCCATCGAGGAAGTGGGAGGCTTTTCCCACGCCTACTACGAAACTCCGGATCTCCACGGAAGGCTCTCCATTCAGCTGACGGGCGACGACGCGGACCGCACGGTCTACGTATGCACCCACGCCGGCGGAGGCTCCCTTGAGTGTGCCGTTTTGCTTGACAAAAACGACACCGTCCTTCCCGTGGCAATGGAGGTCTGCAAGAACTTCGGCGGCGACGACGGCTCTTCGCTCTTTTATCCGGAGGACGTTGCCTTCAGCGACACCTTCTTCCCTCTCGCCGTGGAGGCGGGTAAGGAAACGGACGTGACGGTGCTGAATCTGTACCAGAACTGGGGAAAATATCCTCTCAAGCAGATCTCGTCCATCCGCTTTTTCACCACCTACTATCACCTTTCCACAGGCGTCACCGAGACCAACTGCATCGCGCCATACTTCGTGTACGGAAAGGACTACTGGACCATTCCGGACTTCCGGCCCATGTCCGCTCCTCTCTGGGCAAGCCAGCCCCAGCATACCAGCGGCGGCTGTCCGAGAGTCCTGCAGTACACCTCCTCCGACCAAGGCTTTTCGGGCCTGGAGTTCACCACAAAATATATTGACAGCACAGGGCCCGCGTACGCAGACGTCCGCATGAATTACCTTTCTGAGGACGGGCGCATTGGCGTGTCCTACCGCCACGTGGAGATGCCTCAGACCGACGAGAGCAGAGCATATTACGAGGTCGAGTTCAAGGTTCTCGAGGACATACCCATCGAGGAATTCAGGCGTGATTTCACCATTTACAGCATGGACGGCCGCTTCGTTTTCTACAAAAATCTCGGGTATCTGGATTCAAACAATGAGCCCGCGGTCACGGAAACAAACATCTCCGGTGACAAAAAATACTACGTGCTCGGCAAAAAGTGTCCTTACATCTCGATTTTCGGCGTTAATTCGGCTGATTACGTCAACATGGCCGTGCTGGTGGCGGACAGCGATATCACCATCGGAGGAAAGAAGTTTACAGGGAACTTTATGGTCTCAGACTACGCCTCCTGGGACCTCAATAGGGTAGGTCTTACCCTTGATTTAGGAAAAGTCACGCTCCGTGCCGGCGACGTTATGAAATTCCGCATCATAATCCTTCCCTTCGGTTCACAGGATGAGGGCGACGAGCGTGTAAGGATCGTCCGCGAAAACACCTGCTTAAATCCGATCGTCGCGACCTCCGAAACGGATACGGTCCTTCCCGACAAGCTGGTGCCCAAGGTAAAGAGCACCGACGGCAAGACCTGCGAGTTCACCATATCCGGAGGCGCCGCCAACGTGCCGCCCCTCAACGAAGCGTATTACAAGACCTGCGACTACAACATATCTGTCAGAGCGTACGGTTTCGAATCCTTCGGCGTTCCGGAAATATACGAAAAAGTGAACGGTGAATGGGTCAGGTACGAGGTGGCTTCCGCCAACGGCTACGACGGCTACGCCGCCTTCACAGACTTCGACAACTCTTTCTCCTACGCCTTCGTGGTAACGATGAACGAGGCGCAGCAAAGAACCTTCAAGGTCGTTGCGGGAGGAAGCAGCGGTTAAGGTCTGACCTTTGACTGCGAATAAATATTATTGAACGGCCTGTATGGTTTCTTTCATTTACAATATGTTTGTTTAGATCAACATGACTGATCACTTCACAGAAAGAATACACGGGATCGGTAATTTCAATTATTGTTGAAAGTTCTATTGGTAATTTAAGTTGATATGGTGTATCATAGGTCTGTGATATGTGTTTCATAGTAGTTATATTATATCACAAAAAAGCTTAAAGTCACCTATATTTAGGAGATTTTAAGCTTTTCTATTGTTGGAACAAAAACCACCAAACTATGTCTCTGC
>JAGCZO010000172.1 GCA_017959965.1 Clostridia bacterium
AAATCTGCTGGCAGATACGGCGGAAAGCGACCTTGTCCTTCAGAATCTTGACCTTTTTCACCAGTTCCGACTCGGGCAGTTGGGCATAGAGCCACACTAAGGCGTTCTCGGAGACGGCATACAACTGATGGCTTTGTTCATATTTTTCAACGAAAGCCTTGTCGTCCAAAAGATTAAGGTGATGGCCTTGTCTTTTCAGCACCTCGGCCATGTCGTTGTGTAAAACGGGAATTTGTTTCTCTTCCAAATAGGCCACCAGCGGGGCGGAAACATATGGTTTTTCTAAAATGATCATTGTTTAATTATTATTGCGTGGTTTGTAGAGACGGTGTGACACCGTCTCTACAGGGTTATCTGTAAATATTCTGCGTCCTGTCGGGACCGTACGAAACGAATTTGATCGGCACACCGACATAATTCTCAATGAATTGGATGTATTCTTCCAGTTTCTGTGGAATCTTGCCTTCTATCTTCTGTTGCCAGCCAGGGATCTCAGTGTAGACGGGCTCCATGGTCTCAGTGCAGGCAGCGAAAGGCAACTGCTTGGTCTCTTGCCCGTTGTAGCGGTATGCCGTGGCGACTTTCAGGGTGGCGAAGTCGTCCATCACGTCGGATTTCATCATCATCAGGTCGGTGACGCCGCTGAGCATGACGGCATATTTCAGTGCGGGCAGGTCGAGCCAGCCGCAACGGCGCGGACGGCCCGTGGTGGCGCCGAACTCGTGTCCGTTCTGGCGGAGCGATTCTCCCGTCTCGTCAAACAACTCGGTGGGGAAGGGACCTGTGCCTACGCGGGTGCAGTAGGCCTTGAAAATGCCGTAAACCTTGCCTACGCGGGACGGTGCGATGCCCAGGCCGGTGCACACTCCGGCGGAAAGGGTGTTTGAAGAAGTAACGTACGGATAGGTTCCGAAGTCTATGTCAAGCAGGGAGCCCTGTGCGCCTTCGGCCAGAATAGGAACGCCCTTTTCCAGAGCTGCATTCACGTAAACCTCGCTGTCGATGAACGGGAAACGCTTCATCTGCTCCACGGCCTGGAACCATTTCTTTTCATACTCATCGAAATTGAACGGGAGTTCAAAAGGAGGGTATTGCCCGATCAACAGTTGGTGACGCTGCTTGCGCTCCTCGTATAATGCCTTGAAGTTGTCCTGAAGGATATCCCCGACGCGAAGCCCGTACCTGCCGGTCTTGTCGGCATAAGTAGGACCTATGCCTCTGTGAGTAGAGCCGATCTTGGACTTGCCCATAGCGCTTTCACTTGCGGCATCCATTGCGATGTGGGTGGGCATAATGAGATGTGCGCGCTTGGAAATGACAAGCCTGCCGTTGATATCCACGCCCCGGTTTTCAATCTTGGAGATTTCATTCATCAAAATTACCGGGTCTATCACGACATTGTTGCCAATAACGTTCTCCGTTCCTTCGCGGAAGATGCCTGAAGGTACCGTGTGAAGCACAAAGCTGTCTCCGCCGAAGACCAGGGAGTGGCCGGCATTGGGACCGCCTTGAAAGCGGGCTACCATTTTATATGAAGGAGTGAGCACATCCACAATCTTGCCTTTTCCCTCATCTCCCCACTGGAGCCCGAGAACTACGTCTAATTTCTTCTGTTCCATTCTTTTATTATATAATGTTGTTTTCTTTATACAGATCTGTGGGATAGTTCCCGTCGAAGCAGGCTGTGCACAATCCGGAACGGCCGGAAGCTTTGAAAAGTGCTCCGACCGACAGGTATTCCACGGTATCGGCTCCGATAAAATCGCGAATATCCTC
>JAGCZO010000173.1 GCA_017959965.1 Clostridia bacterium
CGGCACGTCGAAAGCGTTCATTGAGAGGATCGCTGCTCTCAAGGTCGACAGGGACGTGCTTGAAAACAATTCCGATAAGCTTTGCGCGGTATACTCTCCTCTTTACGGAGCGGGCGCCAAATACGTGGGAAGGGCTGTAAAAAGACTTGGCTTTAAGAATTTCCATATGGTCAGAAGCGAGACGAGACCCGACGGGAACTTCCCGGGCCTTACCGTGCCCAATCCGGAAAATCCCGCCGCGCTGGCAAAGGGCATCCGCCTTGCCAAAAAGCTTAAAGCCGATATCGTGTTCGGCACCGACCCTGATTCGGACAGAATGGGGGCCGCTGTCAGGACTGCCGACGGAAGCTACAGAAGCCTGACCGGCAACGAGATCGGCTGTCTGTTCATGGATTATATCATTGGCGTGAGAAAGAGAAACGGCTGCCTGCCGAAGGACGCCTTCGCAGTCTCGACTATAGTGTCCACTGACCTTGCCGGCGAGATCGCGAGAGCAAACGGTGTTGAGTTCAAATCCGTTCTTACAGGCTTCAAGTACATCGGCGACCTGATCACCGAAGAGAATAAGGACGGCTTTATCCTCGGCTTCGAGGAAAGCTACGGCTTCCTCACTGAGGGCTACGCAAGAGACAAGGACGGCGTGGCCGCCAGCGTTGTGCTCTGCGAGATGGCTCTTTACAACAAAGTGGTGCTGGGAAGGAGCCTGGTCGATGCTCTTGAGGACATTCACAAAAGATTCGGGTACAGATCCGAGTCGGCTTTTTCCATCGAACTGCCGGGAGAATCCGGCCATGAGAGTATTCTTAAGCTCATGTCCGGTCTCAGAAAGGCCGGCCCCTCGATACTTCCGGGAAGAATAACAAAAATAGACGACGTCTCCGCGGGGATATCAACGTTTTTCGATAAAGAAGGGAAAACAAAAGGCAGCGAAAAGCTGGAGCTTCCCGAGTCTGACGTTCTGAAGTATTATTTCGACGACGGCTGGTTCGCCGTGAGACCCTCCGGCACGGAGCCCAAGGTCAAGATCTACGTGGGAATAAAAGCCGGATCGGAAAAGGAATGCAGCGAAAAAGCCGCTGCGCTTAAAAAGCTGCTGTCGGAAAAAGCGGATGCGATATTCAACAGTAAATAATTATTCACAGCTACGCTGCGCAATTAACAATGCACCTGCGGCGCTGCCGAATAATTAATTGCAGTTATGCTGCACAACTAATAATTAACTTCGGCTTTGCCGTATAACTGCAGCTATGCTGCGTAATTAATCATTAACTGCAGCTGTGCTGCATAATAATTAACTTCGGCTTTGCCGCATAACTGCAGCTATGCTGCGTAATTAATAACATGCGATTTACACATCTTCACGTTCATACCGAATACAGTCTCCTTGACGGGGCATCAAGGCTCGACGCGCTTATAGACAGGTGCAAAGAGCTTGGCATGGATTCTTTGGCCATCACAGACCACGGAGTCATGTATGCCGCCATCGATTTCTATCAGAAGTGTCTCGCAAAAGGCATCAAACCTATCATCGGTTGCGAGGTCTACTGCGCCCCGGGTTCAAGGTTTGACAGGACAGCCAGAGGCTCAGGCGAGAGCGCCAACTACCATCTGATCCTTCTTGCCAAGGACCTTCAGGGCTACAAAAACCTCATCAAATTGGTCTCTCTTGGCTTTACGGACGGCTTCTATTATAAGCCCCGTATCGACAAGGAAATACTGGAAAAATACCATGATGGCCTTGTCTGCTGCTCTGCCTGCCTTGCCGGCGAGATCCCAAGGCTCATAATGGAGCACGACCCGGAGGCCGCGGAAAGAACGGCTCTTTGGTTTGACGGGGTTTTCGGACGCGGAAACTACTACCTGGAGCTTCAGAGCAACGGCATCGCCGAGCAGGTTGAGGTCAACCGTGAGCTTGTGAAGATTTCCGAAAAGACCGGCATTCCCCTTGTGGCCACCAACGACGTTCACTTTGTGAACCGGGACGACTCCGTCATTCAGGATATACTGCTCTGCATTCAGACAGGGAAAAAACTGGCTGACGAGGACCGCATGCGTTTCGAAACAGATCAGTTCTATCTGAAGTCTCCGGAGGAGATGACAAAGTTATTCGAAAGCGTTCCCGAGGCCATCGAAAATACCGCCAAAATAGCGGATATGTGCAATCTCAGCTTCGAGCTCGGGGTCCAGTCCATTGTTCCCAGGTTCAACGTTCCCGACGGCATGACGTCCGCCGATTATCTCAGAAAGCTTACGTACGAGGGCGCCGAATTCAGGTTCGGGAAGAACCTCCCGGACGAGGTGAAGGAAAGGCTGGAGTACGAGCTTTCGGTCATCATCAGAATGAAATACCCGGATTATTATCTCATCGTCTGGGACTTCATAAGATACGCCAAAGATAACGGTATCACAGTGGGCCCGGGAAGGGGCTCGGGTGCCGCAAGCCTTGTCGCCTACTGCCTCAAGATCACAAATATCAACGCGCTCAAGTACAATCTTGCCTTTGAGCGCTTCCTCAATCCGGAGCGTATAAGCATGCCGGACTTTGACGTTGACTTTTCGGATACGAGGCGCAAGGAGGTCATCGACTACGTGGTGGGCAAATACGGCAAGGAATGCGTTGCCCAGATCATTACCTTCGGTACCATGGCCGCAAGGGGCGCCATCCGCGACGTAGGAAGGGTGCTGGATATTCCTTACGCAGACGTTGACGTTGTCGCCAAGCTCATTCCCAAGGAGCTTAACATAACCATTGCGGACGCTCTTGCCAAGAGCACCGAGCTCAAGGAAAAATACGACAGCGACAAGGTCACAAGGGACCTTATCGACAAGGCCATGCGCATTGAAGGCATGCCTAAAAACATTTCCACCCACGCGGCAGGCGTCGTGCTTACCCAGGACCCGGTGGTGTCCTACGTTCCGGTACAGACCTCCAACGATTCCGTGGTCACCATGTACCCCATGGCCAAGCTTGAAGCCCTGGGACTCCTTAAAGTGGATTTCCTCGGCCTCCGTACTCTTACGGTCATTCAGGACGCATTGGAGTTGATAAAAAAGGACCACGGCGTAAAGGTCGACTTCGATTCCATGGAAATGGATGATCCCGCCGTATATAAACAGATAGCGGACGGCAAAACCACCGGAATATTCCAGCTTGAGGGCGGAGGCATGACGAATTTCATGATGAACCTTTCGCCAACGAGCCTTGAGGAGATCATCGCGGGAATTGCCCTTTACAGGCCCGGTCCCATGGACCAGATCCCGACCTATATCGAGAACAGAAAGCATCCGGAAAACATCAAATACGACCATCCGCTGCTTGAACCCATTCTTAAGGTCACCTACGGCTGTATGGTATACCAGGAGCAGGTCATGCAGATCGTCAGGGACTGCGCAGGCTACACCATGGGCCACTCGGACCTTGTAAGAAGGGCAATGGCCAAGAAAAAGCACGACGTGATGCTGAAGGAAAGAGAACAGTTTGTGGAAGGCGCCGCCAAGAGGGGCATCCCCGAGGAGACCTCAAACAAGATCTTTGACAAAATGATCGACTTCGCAAGCTATGCCTTCAACAAAGCCCATGCCGCGTGCTACGCCGTTGTCGCCTATGAGACCGCCTACCTCAAGCTCTACTATCCCGTGGAATTCATGTGCGCCACCCTCAACAGCCTTATAACAAAGAGCGACGAAGTGTCATCATACATCGCTGCCGCAAAGGAAATGGGTATTGGGATGCTGCCGCCGGATATCAACGAGAGCTATACTTATTTCACCGTTGTCGGCGACAAAATAAGATTCGGTCTCGCGGCTCTTAAAAACGTTGGAGAGGGCGCGGTGCTTTCGCTGGTGCGGGAAAGGGAGGAGAACGGAAGGTTCAAGCATTTCTACGACTTTGCCAACCGCATGGCCTCCATGGATATCAACAAAAGAGCGGTGGATTCCTTCATAAAAGCGGGGGCCTTCGACGCCCTTGGCGTCAACAGAAATACGCTGCTGAAATCCTACGAGGTGGTTCTGGACGTTGTCAACGCGGCCAACAAAAACGTTGCCGTAGGGCAGCTTTCACTGTTCGACATGCTGGATGAGGGCGACAAGGGAGCCGATGATTACGACGGATACCCCGATCTGCCGGAGCTGCCCAAGAACGAACTGCTGGCCCTCGAAAAGGAGGTGGCCGGCGTTTACATAAGCGGTCATCCGCTGGAGCAGTACTCCGAATTCATCAAAAAATTCGTAAACGCCACCGCGTCGATGCTGAAGCCGGACAGGGGCGAAGTTCAGGACGTTGCCGACAATATGGTCAACGACTCCGAGAAGATCAGAGACAACCAAAACGTCGTCATGCTCGGCGTTGTTACCGGTGTCAAAAAGAAGATAACCAAGAACGGCCAGACCATGGCCTTTGTGACCTTCGAGGATCTCACGGGAGATTTTGAAGTACTTCTTTTCCCGAAAACCTACGAAAAATTCAGGGCTCTTGCCGAAAACGACAGGTTTGCCGTCATAGCCGGCAGGATCAGCCTGAGAGACGAGGACGCTGCGTCTGTGATCGCGGAAGGACTGTTCGCCCCGGAGACCTACAGCCCCGGTACGGCCGCGGTAGGCAGCTATAACGGAAGGCAGGATAACGGCCGCGACCGGGAGGACGAAGACCTTCCTCCTCTTTCCGTAACCGTCGATCCCTCAAGACTTTCCGCCGCCATAGCATTCATCAGATTTTTTGAAGGGAAACGGGTCGTGGAGCTTCGGGACGCGTACGATCCCCAGGTGATACTTTTCAAGGGAAGATGCTCGGGCTCTCCCGTTGTCGAAAAAGAGATCAAAAACTATACATTCTAAACCGGAGGTTGGCGTCGTGTCTTACATACCTGACAGCATCCTGATGAAGGTGGAAAAGCCCTCCAGATATACGGGGGGCGAGCTGAACTCAATAATAAAAGACAGATCGAAGGTCGACGTCAGGTTCGCCTTCTGCTTTGCCGACAACTACGAGATAGGCATGTCCCATCTCGGAATGAAGCTCCTGTACGGGCTCCTCAACGACATCGACTATGTCTGGTGCGAGAGAGTGTTCGCCCCCTGGCCGGATCTTGAGAAGATCATGCGGGAAAAAGGCTACAGGCTTTTCGCCACCGAGTCCCAGGAGGAGATCGGAAATTTTGACTTCATAGGCTTCACGCTCCAGTACGAGCTTTCCTACACCAACGTCATCAACATGATAGATCTGGCGGGTCTGCCGGTCTGTGCCAAAGACAGGACGGAGGGAATGCCTTTTGTGATAGGCGGAGGGCCCTCCTGCGTGAATCCGGAACCGGTGGCGGACTATTTTGACCTGTTCAACGTAGGCGACGGGGAGGAAATGCTGCCGGAGATACTCGAATGCTACAGGCAGTGGAAAAAGGAAGGACTTCCGAGAGAGGAATTCCTGAAGAGGGCCGCAGGGATCCCGGGAGTGTACGTTCCCTCTTTTTACGAGGCCGAATATGACGCAAACGGTGCCTTCAAGGCTCTTAACGTTAAGCCGGAGTACATTGGCGCTGCCGCGAAAAGGATCGAAAGAAGGGTGGTGCCGGATTTTGAGAACACCTACCTGATGAGATCCCAGGTGGTCCCGTACCTTGAGGCGATACACGACAGGATAATGCTGGAGATATTCAGGGGCTGCGTCAGAGGATGCAGATTCTGCCAGGCGGGATACATTTACAGGCCCGCAAGGGAAAGAAGCCCGGAAAAGCTGCTTGACGCCGCGGTGGCGCTCTCTGAATGCACAGGCTACGAGGAGATATCGCTGCTGAGCCTTGCCACGGACGATTACTCAAAGCTTAAGGAGCTGACGGACGGGCTCATTGAATATACAGAGAAGAGACACATGAACATTTCTCTGCCCAGCCTAAGGATCGACTCCTTTACGCTGGATCTTATGGAGAAGATATCCAAGGTGAGAAAAAGCGGTCTCACCTTCGCTCCGGAGGCGGGCACCCAGAGGCTGAGAGACGTTATCAACAAGGGGATCTCCGAAGAGGACCTCATGCGCTCCTCACGCCTTGCTTTCTCAAGCGGACACACCGGGGTGAAGCTTTATTTCATGCTGGGACTGCCTACAGAGACTGACGGGGATCTTCTTGCCATCGCGGAACTGGCGAGAAAGGTGAGGAATGTGTACTACGAGTGCCATCAGGGGGAAAAGGTGAGACCGCCTCAGATCACGGTCTCGGTATCCACCTTCGTGCCGAAGCCCCACACACCGTTCCAATGGTTCCCTCAGATATCGTACGACGAAATAAAGAGACGCCAACGTCTCATTAAGGATGCTCTCGGGCCCAGATTCGGCTTCTCTTGGCACGATCCGGAGCTTTCTGTGGTCGAAAACTATCTTTCAAGAGGCGACAGAAGAGCCTCCGCGCTTATCTACAACGTGTGGAAGCGCACGGGAGGGTTTGACAGCTGGAGCGAGTTTTTTAAGTTTGACATCTGGAGGGAAGAAAAGGAGAAGCTTGGGATCACAGGCTTTGAGGGCTCGGAGGAGCCCGACGTTGACGCGGCTCTGCCCTGGAGCATTATCAATATCGGCGTCACGGATGCGTTTATGAAAAAGGAGCTGAAAAAGGCTTTGGCGGCGGAGACGACCCCGGACTGCAGAACGAAATGCTCGGGATGCGGCGCGGCGAGATATAAGGGAGGTGTGTGCGTTGGCAAGTGACATCATGCGCCTTGTTTATAAGAGAGGCGAGCTTGTGAAGTACGTGTCCCACCTTGATTTTGTAAAGGTCTTTGAGCGCGCAATAAGGAGGGCGGGCATCGAGGTGGCTTTTTCCGGAGGGTTCAATCCCAGAATGCTGCTGGTATTCGGGAATCCGCTGCCGGTAGGTTATACCTCGTCCTGTGAGCTCCTCGACATCACCTTCGCAAAACCTTACAAAACGAATTATATCGCTCATACCCTGAACAAACATCTGCCCGGCGACATTGCCGTTGTTTCGGCTTCTGCGCTTGAAAAGCCTTACGCGTCGATCCTTCAGACTGTGAGTTTTGCCGGATACGAAGGGAAGATCGAAGGTCTTGAACCGGGCTTTGGCGAGAGGCTGAATCAGGCTTTTAACGAAAATGAAACTATCTTCACAATGAAGAGAAGCAAGAGCGGCGAAAAAAACGTTGACATAAAGCCGATGATAAAGGAATTCGTGATCACCGGCGGCACATTGAAAATAACCGCTCTGAGCGGTCAGGAGGGCAGCCTTAGGCCGGAGCTGGCTCTGGAGGCGGTGTCAAAGCTGGCGGGGATCTCCGACTTAAGTCTCGTGTCCGTACACAAGACAATGATGCTGTGACGGCGGAGGTCCGGCGTATCCTTTGGAGGAAAAATGAAGGAACTGTACTGCAGGGAAAAAGACGGCGGGATCGAAATAATAATTACGTCGGGGGACGAGCCGCTGGCAAGAGACGTGTACCTCCCGGAGGCTCCCAACAGATCGGACGTCATCGCCGCGATGCCTCTGAATAAAGACAAAGCCAAGGACTTTTTCTTTTCGGGTATCGGCGGAAAAACTGCGGCCTTCTGCGACGACGTTATGCCGCGGAAAAACGGGATCTTTCCGGCCCAGGTGGTTTCGCTCCCCGGGGGGACAAAACAGTACCGTATCACTCCGGTGATATCCTTTACGGGACTTTACGTATTTACCGAGTTTGTTCCTTTTTTCTCAAAACACGCGGTGACTGAGACCTTCGTGACCTCGTCAAAGCTCAGCCCGTCCAGGGCGGCGGAGCTTGCCAAAGAATTCCGGGAAATATGCGATAATATCAAATTTGAGGGATACAGGCCGGTCTTTACGATGAGATCCCTTTGCCAAGCGCCCGGAAGCGACGGCGCCGTTCTTTCGGAGATAAAAGGCTCAAGCGCAAGGTTCGGAGAAATATTGAGAAAGCTTGCGGGCTCATCCTCCGGGAGACCCGCCAGCCCGGGAGAAGTCCTCTATAAGAGGACCGTTCCGGAATATATCGTTTCGACCGTTAAGCCTACGGACTACGGCCGGGTCACGGCAGACTCGCCGCGGCTTTCCGCTGAGTTTGGGAACTTTTTCGCAAATGCTCCGGAAAAGCCTGAGATCAGGACCGTGCCTGATTTTGACAGGCTTTTCGACACCGTGGACGGCCTCAGAAAGCTCCCCAAATATACCGGAAGGTCCTTCTACACCAGAAGCGGCGCCAGGATCACCTATGACAAAACAGAGGCGATGCACGTTTTCGACGTTAATTCCGCCGAATCGGTCCTCCGTTCCGCGGACATCAACAAGGAAGCATGCGAGATCATTGCCAGGGTGTGCTCCGTAAGAAATCTCACAGGAATAATAATGTGCGATTTTATAAACATGAGATCGAAAAATGACGAAGCAGCTGTGATAGAATGTATGAGAGCGGCTGTCTCGGAGGATTACAGGCCTTTCAAGATATACGGTTTTACCGCGTTGAAGGTCCTTGAATGTTCAAGATACAGGTAAAAGATTGGAGATATTATGAGTTACGACCCCAAACCGACAAAGTATCCGTTCCCCGAATCCACAGACGGACATTATTTGATCGTTAAGAAGAACGACGGAGCGGTATTCGACAAGGATTATCCCTTCATTGACGATTCCCCGAAATACAAATTCCGGGCGAATCTCATGCGCCTCGGCGTTAGGACATTGGCAATACCCGTGACCTACATTGCTCTTGGGCTCAAGGTGAAGGGCAGGGAAAATCTGAAAAAATACAAGGACGAGCTGTCGAAGGGCGTTGTTTCCGTGGCCAATCACGTTCACCTGTTTGACTATCTTGCCGAAATGGCGGCTTTTGTGCCGAGAAGGACAAGAATAATCGTCTGGGACAAAAACATGCGGGGCGAGAACAAGAACCTCATTAGGTACAACGGCGGAATTCCGCTTCCCGTTGGCGATCTGAGGGCTACCGCGGCAATGACAAAGGCGGTGGACGATTACCTGAAGAAGGGCGGCTGGCTCCACATCGCCGCGGAGGGCAGCATGTGGGAATACTACATGCCTATAAGACCTTTCAAGACGGGGGCCGCGCATTTTGCATGGAAGAACGACGTTCCTATACTTCCCTGCGCATTTTCGTACCGTGAGCCGAAGGGCCTGCTGAAGCTGATCTATCCGTCGGGAATGTTCACGTTTTCCATCGGTGAACCGCTTTACGCGGACAAGAGTCTTCCCAAGACGGAGTCCGTAAAGGATCTTACTGTAAGAGCTCACCAAAGCGTATGCAGGCTCGCCGGAATAGAGCCTTCCGAGAATATTTACCCGCCTTTGTTCGACAATTGCAAGCGGGTGGACTACTATTGAAACCCCGGACAGCGTGGCCCGGCCTTTGAAATTTTAAAGTTTTAAAATAATTATATAGACGGTTGAATTTCCTGACAATATTCGCTATAATTAGCCCATGCCGGACTTTTTTGCATAACCGGCGTGACTACAAAGGAGAAAAAACCGTGAACATGACTGTGCAGGACAGGCATATTTTGCTTACTAAGCTGCTTTGCGTGCTGCTTGCATTAGCCATGTTTTTTTCTGTTTTTACGGTTTCCGTGTATGCCGACGGACCTGCGGAAGGACCTGCCGGAGGCCCCGGTGCAGGCGTGACCCCCGGAGGACCTGAGGGCCCCGGCTCTGACGACCCGCCGAAACCGGGAGACGATCCCGGCCCCGGCGGAAAAGACGATCCCATTTCAACCGACGATGCCGGTGAAGGCACGGAAAGCCCCGAGATCACGGAGGAACCCACTCCCGAAGCTACGAATACCCCCGAGCCTACTGCGACTCCGGTTCCAACTGAAGCGCCCGGCCCCCACGACCCCGCCTCTGTTCCATCAGCCGCTAATGGCGAGCTTCAGATGTTCGAAAAGACCTTCTGCGGCTACGTTAAAGTCGATCTTGACAAGCATCTTAACGTCAGAAAAGGCCCCTCTACCTCGTATGACGTTGCGGACCAGCTTGATTACGGCACCGTTGCGGAGATCCACGGCAGGGTGGTGACCTCGGACCGCACCTGGTATTACATAAGCTATGCGAACCAGCAGTCAAGGCTCTTCGGTTACGTTTCTTCTGAGTACATTGGCCTTGTCTCCGAGAACGACGATCCCGCTTTCGAGGCTCTTCTCGATAAAGAAGGCTTCCCTGAGTCATACAGACTATATCTGAGAGTCATCCATTATCTCTATCCCAACTGGCAGTTCCAGGCGTTCCAAACCGAGCTTCAGTGGGAGGAGGTCCTTACCGGAGAATACAAGTTCAACTATAACGTGATCAGGAACGACGCCATTTCCTCGTGGAAATCCCTCCGCCAGGGTGCTTACGACTGGGACGAGGACAAATGGGTAGGAGTGGCGGGACCAAACTATGCCCACGCGTCCTACGAGCTCATCGACTATTTCCTTGACCCCAGAAATTTCATTAACGAGACCCAGATATTCCAGTTCGAGCTGCTTTCCTACAACCGGACCATAGTTTCGGAAGAAACTGTGGAAAAGCTTCTTGCGGGCACTTTTATGGCCAATGCGCTTGTTCCCCTTGGCGACTGGAGCGGACAGGACATCACCTACGCCCAGGCCTTCATCAGATTCGGCGAAATGTTCAACGTCAGCCCTCTGATGCTTGCAGCGAGAGTCAGACAGGAGCAGGGCCTGGGACAGAGTCCTCTCATTTCGGGCAACTACCCCGGATATGAGGGCTACTACAACTATTTCAACATGGAGGCCGGCGGCTACACCAGCAGTCAGATCCTTGCCAACGGCTTCAGCGAGGCAGTCCGGGAAGGCTGGACAACGCCTTATCTGGCCCTCGAGGGCGGAAGCGAGAAGGTCAGCGTCAACTACATTACAAAAGGCCAGGACACTTTGTATCTTCAGAAATTCGACGTTGAAGGAATGTACTACAGCAGATACTGGCACCAGTACATGCAGAATATACAGGCTGCATGCAACGAAAGCATAAACGTAAAGACCACTTATCAGAATCTGGGACTCTATGAAGACACCTTCATATTCAAGATCCCGGTGTATCTGAACATTCCCGATGCTGCGGCTCCATGCCCCACAAAGGACGGAAACCCCAACTACCGTCTCAAAGAGATAAACGTTTCCGGCTATCAGCTCTCGCCTTCCTACGAGTCAGGCGTGTTTTCATATACGCTTCTCCTTCCCGAAAGTGTTGAATCCGTCACTATATCGGCGGTTCCGATAAACAGCAAAACGAAAGTGACCGGCATCGGCAAAAAGGACCTTGCCATGGGCGAGAACGTGTTCACTATCGAGACCGTTTCGGAAAGGGGTGACAAGGGCGTTTACACCGTCACAATAATGAGGAGCAGCGAGAATCCGTATCCCAATTCCGCCACGCCGACGCCTACGCCGACTCCTACGCCGACACCTACGCCAACGCCGACAACGAACTCGACTCCGACGTCGACTCCCACGCCTACGCCGACTCCTACACCGACTCCTACCCCGACACCTACACCGACGCCGACTCCCACGCCGACGCCTACGCCGACGCCCACACCGGAACCGTGTACCACACCGACGCCTACCCCCATAATCACTCCTAAACCGACGCCGACGCCCACGCCGACGCCAACGCCGACTCCCACGCCGACG
>JAGCZO010000018.1 GCA_017959965.1 Clostridia bacterium
CAGCCGTTGGAAGACTCGTAGCCGCATTCCCTGCAGAAAAAGATTCCCTTTGAAGTTTTGGCCATGTATTTCTCCTTTTTCGTGAAAAAACGGTAAAAGTTTTTGTATGGAAGTCGTTTGGCGTTTTTCCGGTCGCCCGGGGTTCGTTATTTTTTCTCAAGCCTCTTTTTTTCGACTTCTTCCGCGGCGGCCTTGAAGTAGCCCGCAACGGCCTCAAAGTCGAAATTCTTATCGGCGCAGCCCAGCTTTTCCGCAATATCCTTGTCGCTGAGGGCTATGAACTCACCTTCGCACTCTTTGGGATAGAAGAAGGAATAGGTATTGGCGTCGTCAAGATCGTCGGGCGTCGCGCGCACAAGGGCGATCCCCCACCTGTCAAGATCCCTGAGGCTCTGATTCTTTCCGGCAGGCGCCGTAACGAAACCGATAACGCTGTAGCCCTTCTCGCCCACGTAGGACTCGCCAAAGGCCCCCGCGTCGTCCACAGCGGTCTCAAAAAGCGTAAGCCCGCCGTCGGTCTTTACGTTTTCGAAGCTGTCCTTGTCGTCGGACTTTCCGTCCTTGGCGCATATAAATATCGCCTTGTCCTCCTCGCGGCAGATTCTTGCCATGGCTCTTATGTCCTCAGCGGCGCAGTAAGGTGATACGGTGACCGCGTCGGCAGGGAACCCGAGAGCTCCGGAGGAGTATTCCGCGTAAAAAGAAGCCTCGCACATCTTCAGGGCGCCACCGCCCGCGAAGCACCCGTCCAGTATTGTGAAATAGCCCAGATTTTTGGCCATGACGAGGCACATTGACAACGTCATCAGCCCCTCGATCCCGTAAAAGGCGAAAGCAGCCCTGTCAAACATCACCGCCGGAGCGGTACCTGCAAGACCCGTCAGGGCTTTGCAGCAGTAATTCGCAACGGGACTCATTTTGCTGGCGGACTGTTCGTCACCGCTGTCGGGAAACATGTACAGTCCCGGCGAAAAGCGGTAGATCAGCCTGGTCTTTTTCTGCTGAGCCAGTTCAAGCAGCCTGTCCATTGAATTGTCCATGGGACCCTCCTCAACCTCTCAAATCTTAAGCTTGGCGACGGTCACTCCGAAATCGCCTTCCCCGAACTCTCCGTCTCTGAACTCGCGGACCCTGCGGTCGCGTTTCAGCATCTTATGGATCTCTTTTCTGAGCACGCCGGTGCCCTTCCCGTGTATTATCGTAACGTTCTCAAGTCTCGCGGCCACCGCGTCGTCAATGTACCTGTCGGTCATATTGACGGCCTCTTCGGCGGTCATTCCCCTGAGATCGATCTCGGGTCTGATGTTCATTGCCTTCTCCACAAGGCTTCTGTTCGAGGCGTATTTGCCGGGCTTTTTGTCGTCTTTTTCCTCCGGAGGCGCGCCTGCGATGATCAGATCGCTCACCGGCAGATACATTTTCATTATGCCTGCCTGCACGAACACGTTGCCGTCCTTGTTCTGGGGCTTGAGTACCGAAACGTTTCCGTCGATACTTGCGCTGTAAAGCGTCTGCCCCGGCAGAAGCGGAGTGTTCATGTCCACCTGTTCGCCAACGACAGGCTTCCGCCTGACCTCAACCTTTGCGGTATAGGCGGCGTCGTTCATATTGCCAAGCTCGCGGCGTAATGTCTCCGCCTCTTTCAGCCTGTCCTTGTTTTCCTCGGCGTCCCGGACCAGCTTCCTCATCTCCGCGATAAGCTTTTCCGACTCTTTTTTTGCGTCCGCAACTATCTTTGCCGCGTCCTCCCGGGCCTTTCTGTTCAGCTCGTCCTTTTTGGCGGCAAGCATCTCTTTTTCACCGTCAAGCTCCTTTTTCAGCCTGTCGGCCTCCTCGGTGAGCTCTCTTACCCTGCGCTGGCTCTCCTCGATCTCGCCCCTGCGCTTTTCAATGTCGCTGAGCATATCCTCGAACCTTACGTCCTCGCTGGTGAGAAATTCTCCCGCCCTCTCCACCACAGCGGCCTCAAGACCCAGCTTTTTGGAGATGGCGAAGGCATTGCTCTTTCCGGGAACGCCGATCATAAGCCTGTAGGTGGGACTTAAAGTCTCCACGTCAAACTCGCAGCAGGCGTTCTCAAACCCCTCCGTGGTGGCGGTGAAGGCCTTGAGCTCGCTGTAGTGGGTGGTGGCAAGAGTCGTCGCCCCCATCTGGTACAGGCTCTCAAGGATCGCCATTGCCAACGCAGCGCCCTCGGTGGGGTCCGTGCCCGCGCCAAGCTCGTCAAGCAGCACCAGCACGTTCTCATCCGCGCCCTTCATTATTCTGACGATATTGCTCATGTGAGCGGAGAAGGTGCTGAGGCTCTGGGCAATGCTCTGCTCATCGCCAATGTCTGCAAACACGTCCTTGAAGACCGCAAGCTCCGAAGTCGATTCACATGGCACAAGCAGTCCTGCCTGGAGCATGAGTGTAAACAGTCCCACGGTTTTAAGCGTTACCGTCTTTCCTCCCGTGTTGGGGCCCGTGATCACCAGCGTTTTAAACTTTTCGCCTATATATACGGAAATAGGCACTACCTTTAAAGGGTCGATCAGCGGGTGTCTGCCCTTCAGTATCTTTATCCTTCCCTCGGCGTTTATTTGCGGCTTGTGGGCCTTCATCGCAAGCCCGAGAGAAGCCTTGGCAAAAGCGAAATCGATCTCCGCCAGAAGCCTGACGTCCTTGATGATCAGGTCAGCCTTTTCCGCGCACAGACTTCCCAGGAGCAGAGTTATGCGCTCGATCTCCTGTTTTTCTTTTACTCTCAGCTCCCGGATCTTGTTGTTCGACTCCACGACGCTGGCGGGCTCTATGAAAAGGGTCTGACCGCTTCCCGACATGTCGTGAACGATGCCCGGAAACTCACTCTTGTACTCTGATTTCACCGGTATGCAGTACCTGTCGCCCCGCATGGTTATAACGCCGTCCTGTATGGTCTTGGCGTATTTCTGGGAGTGTATAAAATCGTTCAGCTTTTCTCTGATGGAGGCCTGCTCCCTTGCGATCTTACGCCTGGTGTCAAGGAGGGTCGAGCTTGCCTCGTCCGCCATTTCGTCTTCCGAAACTATGCAGCGGAATATCTCGCTCTCCAGTCGGTAGTCCTCCTCTAGAAGCCCTATTTTACCGATAATAACGTTGGTCTCGGCGTCGTTTTGTCCGCCCTCGCCGCAATGGTTCAGCGTCCGTCTGGCGGCCTTCAGCACGCCCCCTATGTGGAGCAGCTCCGGGAAGGAAAGCATGCTGCCGCCGCAGGCCCTTTTTACAGAGGGCACAACGTCCACAAGGCCCCCCAGCGGAGGCCGTCCCTTCCTCATGATCACCGCCACCGCGTCGTCGGTCTCCCTGAGTCTTTCGGCAACGGCTTCAAAGTCGCCGCAGGGCAGGAGCTCGTCGCAAAGCTTCCGTGACAGTTCGGAGGACGTAAGTCCGCTCAGCCGCTCTCTGATAATATCGAATTCAAGAGTTTTAAGCAGTTTTGAATCCATTTTTGTTTCTTTGATTTTACGTTTTCTCTACGGCCTTTTGCCGGTGTCCCGTTAAACGTTCAGGATCTCATTGGCGAGAAGCATATCCTCGTCCAGAGATTTCTTCTGCCGCAGACCTTCCTCAATGTCTATGGCAACGCATTTCTCGCCCTTCCAGGATATGAGCTTATTGATCTCTCCGTTTTTGAGGCACTGCACGGCTTTTACGCCCATGAGGCCCGCAACGACTCTGTCCTTCACCGTCGGAGAGCCGCCTCTCTGGATGTGGCCAAGGATGGTGGCCGTGGTCTCGATACCCGTTATCTTCTTCACCTCGTTGGCAAGGTCCATGGTGCCTCCGACTCCCTCGGCAACGATAACTACGTAGTGGTGCTTGCCCCTGTTCCTGCACTCGATGATCTTCTTGACCACGTCCGAATCCAGGTTGTAGGGTTTTTCGGGTATCAGACACACCTCGGCGCCGCCCGCGATCGCGCAGTTCATCGCGATGTAGCCCGCGTTTCTTCCCATGACCTCAACGAAGCTGCAGCGCTCGTGGGAGGAGGCGGTGTCCTTGATCTTATCGATAGCGTCCCTGACGGTATTCATGGCCGTATCATAGCCAATGGTATAGTCCGTGCAGCCGATATCATTGTCAATAGTTCCCGGGATGCCTATCACCGGCAGCCCTTCTTTTGAGATTTCGAGAGCTCCGTTGAAGGAACCGTCGCCGCCGATAACCACCAGCGCGTCAAGTCCGAAGACCTCCGCCATTTTTTTGCCCTGCACGATGCCCTCGTGGGATCTGAAGGTGTGGCACCTGGCGGTCTGAAGGATCGTTCCTCCGCGGTAAATGATGTCGGAAACCGATCTTGCGTTCATTTCCTTCATATCTCCGTCAAGGAGTCCCCTGTAGCCTCGTCTGATACCGTAGACCTCTATCCCGTAATACGTACACGCGCGGACCACCGCTCTGATGGCGGCGTTCATTCCGGGTGCGTCGCCTCCCGACGTGAGCACACCGATTCTTCTGATCTGTATATCGTTTCCGGCCATAATAGTCTCTCTTTCCGCGGACCGTTATAACTTCGCTCGCCAATATTCTCCGTGAGCTTATCCGCTTTTTTTGTTGGTTTAGCGGGCGTCAGGCCCGTCTGTCCGCACATTGCGGTCAGTTTATCACAGTATATCATTTTTGAACCGAAATGTGTATAAACAAATAAGCCGGAACTGCTCTTTTACGTCTTTAAAAAGGCCTTTTTTTGTGTTATCATTTCAACGAATCTGAAACCTGGAGGTTCTTATGAAGAAAGTTATTTTGCTTGGAGATTCTATAAGACTTATGGGCTACGGCGCCTACGTTCCCGGGTGCCTTGGCGAAGGCTATAACGTGTGGCAGCCCGAGGACAACTGCCGCTTTGCTTCCTACATGCAGCGCATGCTTTTTGATTACCGCGAGATCATTGAAGGCGCTGACGTTATCCACTTCAACGCCGGCCACTGGGACCTTTGCAGGGTAAATACCGACGGCGGCACCTTCACTCCCATCGACGTTTACACCCGTGAGATCGAAAGGATCGGAAAGCTTCTTCTCGAAGTCACGCCGAACGTGATCTTCTCTGTCACAACTCCCGTGAGACCCGAAAACCCCTATAACAGCAACGAGGACATCGAGGCCTTCAACAATGCCGCCGCCTCCGTCCTCAAGCCCCTTGGCGTAAGGATCAACGACCTGTACACCCCTCTTGCCAAAGATATTTACGGATATATTCTCGAGGACAACATCCACCTCAACGAAAAGGCTTCAAAGCTCTGCGCGTCGATAGTTGCGGACGCGGTAAAGGATATTCTCAAATAAGTAATTTTCCCTATAATTGCGTCGAAAACCCCGGCCTGCGGCCGGGGCTTTTTGTATCGTCTCAGCTATATTTCAATGTCCGGGAGATCTATCCCTTCGGGGGTCGGAGAAGGACTGGGCGTCGGTGTCGCAGTCGGTTCGGCCGTCGGAGTGGGAGTCGGCGTCGCCGTGGGCTCAACCGTTGGCGTAGGTGTGGGTGTGGGCGTCGGTGTTTCGGTAGGCCTTTCCGTGGGCACGGCAGTCTGTTCCGGAGTCTTGGCGGGCGTTTCGGAGGGTCCCTCTGTAGATGCCGGCGTCTCCGTTACCAAAGGGGTCTCATTTCCGCCCTCGGGGGTGGGTGTTTCGGGTCCATCGGTAGCAGGGGGTGTTTCCGGAGACTGAGCAGGAGTTTCCTCAACGGTATCTGTCGGGTTTTCCTGCGTGGGCGCTTCGGTGCTAAGAGCAGGGGTATTGTCAGGCGCTTCGGTCTCACGGCCGCCCGGATCGGTATCGCAGGACCAGCAGCAGACCGCGGTCAGTAAAACTGCGACGGCAGCAGCAATTATTCTTTTCAGTTTCCGCATTCCCGTCCCCCCTTTATCCTTCCGGGTCTCTTTTCCGGATTTGTCATTTTCCTGCATTGAGACCACGTTCCGCCTTCCGGATGCAAACGGAATTATCACATTTTTGCGTTTAAAAGTAAACAGTGTCCGCCGTCTTTTGAGATTTTAAGTGTTTATTCAGTTCTTTGCGCTTCTGTCGATGTAGTCGCACGCCGCGATGGCGCAGCCTGCCCCGTCGGAGCACGCTGCTGTGACCTGCCTGACTTTTTTGCTTCTGCAGTCCCCCGCCACGAAAATGCCTTCCGTGGCTGTCAGTCCGTCCTCGCCGGAGCTGAAATATCCCCATTTGTCGGTTTCGGCAACGTTGGCGAAGGGGCCGTTGACGGGTTCAAGCCCGATGGCGGTGAAAATACCGTCCGCTTTTATCGACGTGATCTCGCCGCTTGAAACTTTTTTAACGTCAAGGCCTGTGAGCTCCCTCTCTCCGTTGATCCTTTCAACAACGTACCCCAGCATGATCTCAACGTTGGGCGCCGCTTCAAGTATCTCCGCCAGCTTCTTCTCGCCCGTCAGAAAATCCAGATTCTGGACAATGGTGACCTTCCGGGAAGTCTTCGAAAGAAGCACCGCCTCCTGAAGGGCGGAGTTTCCTCCTCCGATGACCGCAACGTCCCTGCCCTCGTAAAAAGCTCCGTCGCATATGGCGCAGAAGGATATGCCGTTGCCAAGGAAATTTTCCTCCCCCGGCACCTTCAGCAGCCTGTGTCTGACGCCCACCGCTATTATCACTGCTTTCGCCTCGTAGCTTGAGAAATCGGTGATGACCTTTTTAACGCCCGATTCCGACACCTCGATGCCGGTGA
>JAGCZO010000174.1 GCA_017959965.1 Clostridia bacterium
AGTTTCAGAACCAAATTTCAGTGGTTTATTACAAATCCTGACGGAACTGATGACGCCGGCAATGATATTTTTGTCGACGGTGTCAACGGCTGGAACATGGTTTCATATTTCAGGCCGGTCAGGGACGGTTTTGACGCGGAAGGCGTGAAAAAGCTTATTGGCGATACTTTCGCGAAACCCGTGGCCGACAACTACCTTGCTCATGAGTCGTTCTTCGGCTTGTACTACTCACAGGACGGGAAACTGTACTACTATATCTCCTACGGCTCGCAGCTTGGCGATTTTTCAAACCTTGAACTGACGGATGAAGACATAGAAGGCCTTTCGATCGTGGACCCCTGTACGGCGGCGGTAAGAACTAAATTTCTTCTGCCCTACTACGACTGGTTTAACGGAGAAGTCACCGTTTTCTTCTCTTTTGAAAAAGAGACTGACGGGTGGAAGGTCTCAGGAATGGATGCAAGCGGCGCCCCTTTCAGATCCTACGATAAAGAGTATGACCTGTCTGCATTTTCCGGGGAGGTTGCAAAAACCGGGATCCGGGCACTTCTCGGTGAGGTCTACAGGCTTGCGCACGTGGACGGGGGAGAGTTCGGTTATTATTTTGCGAGCATCGATGACGCAAATGATTCGGAAGCAACGCATATAAGCCGCTTCGGTCATGACTATTACCGCGTCAACGGGACTGAAGGTAAAACTGAGACCTGGCTCGCTTATGCTTCCCGGTTTGCTTCGGAGGAAATTGCCGGGAAACTGGTGCAGGACGGTCGCTACTGCGTTTCGGAAAACGGCAGAATGTATTACAGAGAGAGAAATTCTGGCGACAGTTATCCTCTCGCCGCATATTGTTTCAGGCCCGAGATCTTTGACAATATGGAGCTTGAGATCGTATCTCAGACAGACACCGGGGCGGTGGTAAAAGCAAAGCTGCCTACCGCCGATAAGCAGGAGGTCGAAATCACTCTTGAGTTTACGCGCATCGATGGCCAATGGAAGGTTTCCGGAGGAGACTTCATAGAGGTGCTTGACGCGGTATATGCGCCGGACAACGGCTCCGGGGACGGTTCCTTCCTGTCAAAGAACGAACTGGAAGCTCTGATCGATGACGCCATGCTCGTGCGCTCTATGCTGGGCGCCGGAAGATACCCCTGGAATTATAATGATCCCGATCTGCAGTTTATTTACGTGTTTGAAGAAAAAGAGGGTATCACCTCGCAATACGTATACAGACCCGCAATCGAAGGCTTTAATGAGACCGGTATAAGGGCGCTGGTATACAAAACACTGTGTGGAGAATACGCGGATAAAGTATTGGCGAGAAACGAGGCCTTTTTTGGCAACTTTAAGGAGATCGACGGGACAATGTATTTCAGAGAGTGGGGATACACAGTGTCTAACGGGTATAAAGAATATCGGAGAGACAAGGACCGCGACATTGTTGTCGTCGAAAAAACAGATGAAAAGGCTGCCGTTGACGTGCATTTTCTGCCGGATCTGACTGTCCGCGTTTTCCTTGCCAATGAAAACGGCTCCTGGAAGGTCTCTTCCTACGACAACAGCCAAATGCTGCTGACCGCAGACCCGGAGCTGATGAAGTCTGACGATTTTTCCGGGGAGATGGCTCTCGAGGCACTGAAAGCGGTCATTATGGAGGGTTATTACTACACAAGCATTGTCGACCATGCTACAAACACCTACTATGAACTTGACGGCGGAACCGCATTCCTTGAAGGATCTCTGGCTTTACCGGAGACGTGGAAACAGTATCTGGCAGGTTTTTCTACCTCTGAGATCGCGGACCGGGTCCTGTTTAAAAACGATACGCTGAAGCTGAGGGATGACGGCCTCCTTGAGAGGAACAAAAACAGGGGAACTATTGACATGTATCTTTCCGCCAATGCGCTGTCTGCGGACCGTCTTACGGTAACGGCAAATGGCGACGGCAAAGCGACCTGCGTTTACAACTTTGGCCACAGCCGCAAGGATATCTGCAGCCTGACGGTGGAGTTTTCAAAGACAGACAACGGTTGGCGCATTTCCGGCGGCGATTTTGTTGAGAAGCTTCAGGGCGCATTTTTCGCCGAAAGCAACCCGGATACGTCCGAAAGCGGAATTTTTGCGATCGTAATCGCCGTTCTGCTGCTCCCCGCAGTCGTGCTGAAAAAACGGTTCGGGTGAGGGAGAGGGCGAAAGGCTGCTTTTAAACGGCTATAAACGGCGGAGAGCCGGGCCGCAACGCTTTTGCAGAAGAATAATTTGATTTACAGCCGACCGGGTGGAAATGATCCGGCCGGTTTTTTTAGTGGGAAAAGAGCTGCGGGCATTGGCGGGAAATAAAACAACGGTGACATTGGCGGTTATAATTGACTGGATCATCATTGCCAAGGAGGAACATAAAATGACAGTTTACGGATATGTCAGAGTGTCAACGGTCGACCAGAACGAATCGCGCCAGCTGATCGCAATGCAAAACGCCAATGTGCCGCCGGAGAATGTTTTTGTCGACAAGCAGTCCGGCAAGGATTTTGAGAGACCGCAGTATATCGAGATGGTTAAAAGGCTCAGGGCCGGCGATCTGCTTTACATCCTGAGCATAGACCGGCTGGGCAGGAATTATGAGGAGATCCAGAACCAGTGGCGGGTGTTGACGAAGGAGATAGGGATCGATATCTGCGTGCTCGACATGCCGCTCCTGGATACCCGCAACGGCAAGGACCTCATGGGCACGTTCATTGCCGACCTTGTGCTGCAGATACTGTCTTTTGTGTCGCAGTCGGAGCGCGAAAACATAAGAAAACGCCAGGCCCAGGGGATCGCCGCCGCCAAGGCCAGAGGCGTGAGGTTCGGAAGACCGCCTGTCGCGATGAACAGTGATTTCAGCGAAATTGCCGATAAATGGAGGAATAAAGAAATCTCAACAGACAAGGCTGCCTGGCTTTGCGGCACAAGCAATGCCACCTTCTACAGGCGATGTAAAGAGCTTTGGAAACAATAAAAAGGGCTGAAAAAAAGCCTCTTTTCCGTTTGTCGTCGATCGTTTTGTTCGATATAATTCTAAAACCGCACGATTTTATTTACAAAACCGTGCGGTTTGTGTATAATATTGGCGTAGGAGGTGCATTGTTATGTCTATTACCGCATCTGAACTTAAAATGAATCTTGGCAAGTATCTGCTGCTCTCGGCGACAGAGGATATCTATATAACAAAAAACGGAAAGATCGTCGCAAAGCTGTCAAACCCGTTTCAGGACAGGGTCGATCTTGTGGAATCTCTTGTCGGCGTTCTCTCACAGGACGTTTCGCTTGAAGAAGCCAGAGAGGAGCGCCTGAGCAAAATATGATCTCAGTACTTTTTGACACTTGCATAGTTATGGATCTGATGCAGAAGCGGGAACCGTTTTTCGACGACGCTCACAAACTCTTCACAGCTGTCGCCAACCGTCAGATCAAAGGATTTCTGACGGCAAAGTCGATCCTTGACATTTATTATCTGCTGCACCGGACCAATCACAGTGTTGAGGACACAAAAAAGTCTCTGACCGCGCTTTTTAACCTGTTTGAGATCCTTGATACCGCTGCTGTCGATTGCAAAAAAGCCGTTCTTTCCGGCATGCCGGATTTCGAAGACGCAGTTATGACGGAAACCGCCTTAAGAGAAGGGGTCAACTGCATTGTGACAAGGAATCTGAAAGACTTCAGAAACACCGCTGTGAAGATCTTGGCGCCAGGCGAGTTGATCGCCGAAATATCCGGAGAAAAAGACTGAATTGTTTAAAAAGATTCAAACATCCATGAAGCATACA
>JAGCZO010000175.1 GCA_017959965.1 Clostridia bacterium
GAGCCTCCGCCTCCGCCCCACCGTGAAGAACACAAGCCGGGTAAACGCAAAGCCACCGTCGTGCGTCTGCTTTCGCTGTTCCGCCACTATATCAGGTATTTGATCGGTTATTTTACCGTTCTGATCCTTTTTTACCGCACCGCAGTACCAGTCGTAGCTGTCTCCGGAGTCCTCGAATTTGTCCCTGGAAACGCCGTCGAGAAACGAGAAATCGATATCGGCAGGATCGATGATCCTTGCGGCTATATCGTCAATACCTGTTTTCGCGGGAGTCTGCTGGGGGCCGGACGTTGGCGTCGGGCTCGGAGTCGCGGTAGAAGCGGCTGTCGGCTGCGTCTCATGAGAGGGAGTATTTCCGTTCTCCGGCGTGTCGGTCGCCGCACCGGTGGGAGCAGGCGTTGGATCTGACGAAGCCGTGCTTTCCGGCGTTGGCGTGCCGGACATCACAGGCGTCGGATCCTTATCAATGGGAGGCTGTTTCGAATAATTCACTATGGCAACTATTTCTATCACGATCAGCGCGACAAAAACGATTATTCCGATAATGTATAAAACGGGTAAAAAGCTGCGTTTAAACCTGGTTTTATTAGTTTTATCATTCGTATCCATTGAGAAACCCCCACTGTCGTCATTCTTGTTACGCAAAACGGGCTCCCGAAAGAGGCCGTACTTTTGGATTATACCATTTCTATGCTTAAAATTCAAATAAAACTATTTTTAGTAAAAATAAAAGAAAAAGCCCCGGAAAGGGGCAAGAAGATCAGAGCTTTCCGGTCAAATCCGGGCGTATCCGATGAGTTTTCAGACAGTGTAAAGTACCGGCTTTCTTTTTCTGAAAAAGCACGCGTGGTCAAATCCTGCTTCTTTGAGCATATTTCCCGCCTCTCTGAACCCGATACCGGCGGTAAATCCGGCGTGGGCATCTGAGCCGAGGGTTATGAGCTTGCCGCCCATTTCCTTGTATGCTCTCACCACCTCCGGTCCCGGCATGAACATACCCTTGCCTATTCTGGAGGTGTTGATCTCAAGGGCAATGCCCCTGTCTATGATAACACCGAGTATCTTCCTGATGATCGGGCCCAGGACCTCATCCTCTATATCTCCGCCGCAGAATTTGCCCTCGTAGCGGTTTATTATATTCAGATGACTGAGGACGTCGATATCGGATTCCTCCGCGGTCTTCAGTACGTCTGTGTAATACTGAACGACAACGCGCCTCACCAGCTCCTTTGGCAGTTCTTTAAAGTCATAATTTGAAAAGACAAAGTCATTTTCGTCGATATAGACCTTGTGGACGGAGCCCAGCACCGCGTCAAACGGCAGGTCAGCTATAAGCTTTGCGGAGGCTTTTTTGTTTCTTATACTGTCTCCGAGCTCAACGCCAAAGCGGATCTCCAGCAACGGCGCTTCATTGCCTTTGACCTCGGCAAGGGTCCCTTCGTATCCCGACGAGACCAGCCTGCTGTAGTTTTCAAAGGAATCGTAAGCCGGAGACAGGAAAGCCTCTCCCTCAGCCCGAAGTATATCCACGGGGTCGGTTACCATGTAACCGGCAAGGCCCTCCTCAAGGGCATGCTTTATGATCGAGGAATGCTCTTCCGTGGAATCATGGGAGCTTTTCGTATGTAAATGACAGTCAAAATAGTTAAGCAGCCTGCGGTCGTTTTCCATTGGATCTCCTCGGTAAGCACGGCCGTTCCCTGTGGCCAATGGGATCTCCGTCCCCTCCGGTGGCCGGCCGTTTACATGTTAAAGCAGGTGACGGGAGACCCGCACCTGCTTATAGTTTACTGATATGTCAGAGTATCTTCACTACCCAGCCCTCAGGGCCCTGGATCCTGCCCATTTGGATACCTGTTAAGGTATCGTACAGTTTCCGGAGAACAGGTCCCATCTTTTCCATTCCGCTGGGGAATTCGATAACGCCGCCGTCGTAGGTGACTTTTCCCACAGGCGAGATCACCGCTGCGGTGCCGCAAAGGCCTGCCTCGGCAAAGGTCTTGACCTCCTCAAAGGGGATCGGTCTTTCCTCGGCCTCCATGCCAAGGATGTGCTTGGCAACGTATACGAGAGACCTTCTGGTGATGGAGGGAAGTATCGTTTGGGATTTCGGTGTGACGATCTTGCCGTCCTTGGTAACGAAAAGGAAGTTGGCGCCGCCGGTCTCCTCCACGTAGGTTCTGGTGGCTGCGTCGAGATACATATTCTCGTTGAAGCCGAGCTCGTGGGCGTGCTCGATAGCAAACAGGCTCATGGCATAGTTGAGGCCCGCCTTGACGTGGCCGGTACCGTGAGGCGCGGCTCTGTCGAAATCGCTGACCATGATGCTGACAGGCTTTGCGCCGCCCTTGAAATAAGGTCCCACAGGCGAAACGAAGATCCTGAACTGGTAGTTGACGGCGGGTTTAACGCCAAGAACAGGGCTTGTGGCGAACATAACGGGTCTGACGTAAAGAGTGGCGCCGGAGCCGTAAGGAGGTACGTAATCGGCGTTTCTTCTGACGGTCTCCACCACAGCCTCGACAAAACGGTCAACGGGGAACACCGGCATGCAGAGTCTTTCGCAGCTCGTAGCCATACGTGCGGCGTTGAGGTCAGGACGGAAGCATACGATCTCGCCCTTCTCGGTTCTGTAGGCCTTCAGTCCTTCGAAGCAGGTCTGGGCATACTGAAGAACACCTGCGGACTCGTTAATGGTCACGTTGGGGTCGGACGAGAATCTGCCCTCATCCCATTTGCCGTCAATAAAATCAGACACAAATCTGACGGGAGTCTCTCTGTAGGCAAAGCCGATATTCGGCCAATCCAAATTAATCTCTGACATGTTGCTCACTCCTTTATGTTAAAAAGTATATGTTAACGAATGCTTCGCGTTTCCTTGGGGGAACGCTGATTTAACAGCTATTTTTTCGAGCGCGACCCCGACGCCGTACAAGGGTACTGCGAGAGGGGAGCTCTCAGAAAGAAAGCGGCAGTAAATCAGTCGTAAGACACCTTGTACTCATAAAGAACAACTGAAAATAATGAACTGCACTTTATCGTACGCAATTAATTATTCGCCGCTTGCGTAAAGAGCATTAAATCAGCGTTCCCTACAAAGACTGCCCCGTTTTCCCGGGGCAGATCTGTTTATTTCAGTAACCGGAGGTCAATGTTGAAACCACACGTTGTCCGCAAAAAGAATAAATAGAAGGAAGCCTAATGCGAATACCGCGGCAACCAGGAGCGCGGCGCCGGTGACGCCCAGGATAAGCCAAAGCGTTTGCTTTTTGGAAAGCTTTTTAAGGTCCTGGGCCTCTCCGTCCTGCTTCAGCACGTCGCCTGCGTACCAGGGCATGCCGTCCACGTTCATATTGGCTATGACTCTGCCGTCATCCTCAAGCTGTTCTTTCTTTTCTTCTTCCATTTCAGTTTTATCCGATTCAAAACGACCGTTCAAAACCGCCTTACTTATTTGCCTTTAAGGCTTCTTTCCGGTCAAGCTCCTTGAGAAGGCGCTCAATCTCATTGGTCTCTTCGTCGGTGTCGTAAAGATGGCATGCCGTGAAATGGCCGGGTTCGATCTCCTTGTACGGAGGCTGGATCTGTTCGCAGACACGCATTCCCTTTTCCTTGCAGACCTTGCACCTTGTGTGGAATTTGCAGCCCTTTGGCGGGTTGGCGGGGGAAGGAATGGATCCCTCAAGCACTATTCTTTCCATCTTCACGTCGGGATCCGGCACCGGAATAGCGGAGAACAGAGCCTGAGTGTAGGGATGCAGCGGTCTTTCGAATATCTTTTCCGTCTCGGCGTACTCGACAAGAGAGCCGAGATACATGACGCCCACCGTATCTGAAATATGTTCAACAACGGACAGGTCGTGGGAAATGAAAAGATACGTGAGATTGAATTCCTTCTGGAGCTGTCTCAGAAGGTTTATGATCTGGGCCTGGATGGAAACGTCCAGAGCCGAAACAGGTTCGTCGCAGACTATAAAGTCGGGGTTCAGCGCCAAAGCCCTTGCGATGCATATTCTCTGCCTCTGTCCGCCGGAGAACTCGTGGGGATATCTGTCCTTGTGATACTCCTGGAGTCCGCAGGCCTTCATGATGCGGGAAAGATAGTCGTCATACTCGGCGGGAGGAACGATGTTGTGCTCCTTGACCGCCTCGCCGATGATCTCGCCGACAGGCATCCTGGGGGAAAGACTTGAATAGGGATCCTGGAAAATGATCTGTATTTTCGGTCTTATGGCTCTCAGTTCTTTTCTGCTGAGCTTAAAAATATCTTTTCCGTTGTACAAAACGCTGCCGTCGGTCTTGTCGAGAAGTCTCAGGATAGTTCTTCCGGCGGTGGATTTGCCGCAGCCGGACTCGCCGACGAGACCCATTGTGGTACCGCGCTTGATCTTAAAGGAAATGTCGTCCACAGCCTTAACGTGTCCGGTGACGATCCTCAGGAAGCTGCTCTTGATAGGGAAATACTTTTTCAGATGCTTGACTTCAAGAACTACGTCGTTCTCAGGCTCTCCGAAAGTCTCGTTTATACTGTCATTTCTTGCTTCTTCCATGTTCACAGCTCCTCCGGATCAATAATTTTGGGGTATCCGACTATCTCGCCCTGGTCGATAAACTGATAGCACGAAACAACGTGGGTATCGCTTATCTTTATTTCCGGCGGATATTCGCCTGAGCACTTGCCTGTGCAGAACTCGCAGCGGTCTTTGAAATAGCAGTAGTTCGGCATGTTTATCGGATTCGGAACGCTGCCGGGGATATTGTAAAGCTCATCCACCTTCTTGCCGACAACAGGTTTCGACTTCATAAGGCCGATGGTGTAGGGATGGCGGGGGTCATGGAAAATATCCCACGCAGTGCCCTTCTCGACAACGCGTCCGGCGTACATTACGACAACGTAATCAGCCATTTCGGCGATAACGCCAAGGTCATGGGTGATAAGCATGATGGAGCTGTTGATCTGGTTTTTCAGATTTCTCAGAAGATCCAGGATCTGAGCCTGAATGGTAACGTCAAGAGCTGTGGTAGGCTCGTCGGCAATGATAAGCCTCGGGTTGCACGCAAGCGCGATGGCTATCATGACCCTCTGTCTCATACCGCCGGAGAGCTCGTGGGGGTACATCTTGTACACGCCCTCTGCATTGGCGATACCCACCATCTTGAGGAGCTCAATGGTCCTGGCGGACACCGTTTCCTTGGTGAAATCCTTGTTGTGAAGAGTGATGACCTCGTTCACCTGATCGCCGATCTTGAACACCGGGTTGAGGCTGGTCATAGGCTCCTGGAATATCATGGATATTCTGTTGCCCCTGATCTCCTGCATTATGGATGTGGGGGTGTTGACGATGTTGTAGGCGGTGCCGTCGTCGTTGTTCAGACGGATCTCTCCGCCCACCACCTGTCCCGTAGGTCTCTGAAGCAGCTGCATAACGGAGAGGGACGTGACGCTCTTGCCGCATCCGGACTCGCCGACGACGCCGACGGTCGATTTTTTTGGTATATTGAAGGATACGCCGTCAACGGCTCTCACAACACCGATATCCGTGAAGAAATAGGTGCAGACGTTGTCAAGCTCAAGGACGTTGTTGTCGTCCTTCATGGTGGTCATGTAGAGATTCCTGTCCTTGTTGGCGTTATCTCTTTCCTTCTCAAGTTTTCTCGTTATTTCGCGGTTTCTTCTGGAAATGTACCTTGACTCTTTTCCGCTGATGTACGCATTCTTTTTCTTATTTCCTGCCATAGTGATACCTCCCTGCTGTCAGCGCTTCATCTTCGGGTCAAACGCGTCGCGGAGACCGTCTCCGACGAAGTTGAACGCAATAACCGTGAGACAGATAAGGATTCCGACAGGGATCCAGATATACGTATACTCTTTCATTGCCTCGATGGTGGACACCGAGTTGATGATATTACCCCATGTGGCAAGCGGATGCTTAACGCCAAGGCCCAGGAAGGACAGCGCGGACTCGGTAAGGATGACTCCGCCGAGACCCATGGTCATGGAAACGATGAGCTGAGGCATAACGTTCGGAATGAGATGCTTGAATATTCTCTTGCTGGTGCGAAGACCCGTTGCCTCCGCCGCAATCATGAATTCCTGCTCTCTCAGCGAGAGGATCTGACCTCTGACAAGTCTTGCGATGCCCGACCAGCCGAGGATACCGAGAATGACCATCATCCAGAGAAGCCTCATGTACGGGTGCAGCTTGTAATAGTCGAACACCGAAGCGATAATGATCATGATAGGCATCGTCGGGATGCAGTAGAATATATCAACGAGCCTCATGATGAGGGTGTCGACCCAGCCCCCGAAGAAGCCGGCAATACCGCCCATGATAACGCCGAGGATGGTCTCGAGAATAACGACAACGAAGCCGACCAGCAGAGAAACGCGTCCGCCGTAGAGTATCCTTGCGAAAACGTCATAGCCGTCGCCGTCTGTTCCGAGAATGTGGCTCGCAGAAGGAGCTTCGTAGATCGAGATCAGCTGCTTGTTCATCATGTAGCTGATGTAATATCTTTTTTCTCCAGCGACCTCTTTCTGGAGAACGTTGAGGTCCTCTTTAACGAGGATCAGGTTGCCGTTTTCATCGCGGTCGTATTCCGACGTCTCGGGGTTGAGCTGAGGAACGTCATACCGGAACCCGCCCTCTCTGACGCCGTCCTCCTGCATTTTATTTACAGTAGCGGCCGCTTCCATCTTGAAGCCAAGGTCAAGAGAATCCGCGCCGGAAGAATGTCTTACGGAATACTTGGAGATATAAGCGACCGCGTTCCCCGCGTCGTCCCTTATAAGAAGGTTTCCGCCCTCTTCCTCGTCAAAGGAATAGGTTTTTCCGCCGTAGGTGAAGGAGCGCATCTCCGCAATACCGGAGAGAGCTTCCACCTTGAAATCGTTTTCTATCTCTTTAGTATGGTCTACGGAGTCGAAAACAAGCTTGGTCGCAATAAGGGAGTCGCCGGTGTTTTCATCTTTTACAACGGCAATGACCGATACCTCGAATTTGTTTTTATTGACAAGTCTGTAGCTGTTGCCCTCGAATTCAAAGGTTTTCTGATTCGCGGCGCTTGCAGCTTTGACTGCGCCCAGGAGCGCTTCCGAAATATTACCGGATACCAGGATGCCGAGGCTGGGGTTGCAGACGGCGATCTCGGATTCCTTTCCGGCAACGTAAGCCTTGTACACTCTGTCCGTGACCTTTTCGACCACGATCTCATATCCGTCTTTCACACTTGACCTTTTGGTCTCGCCGGCAGCTTCCATAGCTATAATTTCGGAGTCTATGCGGAGCTTAAGATCATTCACAACCGGATCGTCGGCGTCGGCACTGGTAACGTATTTTGTATATGACGAAAGCTCGCCGCAGACAGCGTAATCCAGGTTCAGAGCATCTATTTTGTTGAATTTATCAGTCTGTGAATAAGGGTAAAAGATAGGCCCTATGAAGCACATCACGAACATAAAGATAAGGATCACAAGTCCGGTGATGGCAAGTTTATTTTTAAGGAAACGTTTTACTACAAGCCTCGAAGGGCTGAGGACCCTGACGCGCTGAGCGTCGTCGAGAGCAAGCGGTTTGTCTTCGCCGGAATCATGCCGGTTCTTCAGCTCTTCTTCTTTATCGCGTTCCTTCAGTTTTTCATAAAGCAAATTCTGTTTGTTGTTTGCCACTTTCTTCACCTCAATTCACACGGACTCTCGGGTCTACGACCGCGTAGAGAATATCGGAAATAAGGTTTCCGAGAAGGGTCAGAACAGACATGAGCGAAAGATAGAACATCGTAAACGGGATGTCGCCGCCTGTCATTGAGTAATAAGAGGCATAACCGATGCCGTCCAGAGCGAACAGCGTTTCGGTAACAAGTGCTCCGGAGAAGAGTCCGGGCAGGGATCCGCCGAGGATCGTAACTACGGGGATCAATGTATTTCTAAAAGCATGGTAGCCGATGACTTTGCTTTCCGGAAGGCCTTTTGCCCTCGCGGTTCTGATATAGTCTGCGTTGAGAACCTCAAGCATATTGGTTCTTGTGTAACGCATAAGACCGCCGATGCTCACAAATATCAAAGCCAGAGCGGGAAGCACGAAGTGCTTTGCCAGGTCAAGGAAGGTAGTCCATGCCGTGGCATTTTCCGCGATATAACTTCGCGAGTGCATTCCGCTGATATCAAACCATTGCAGTCGCACCGCAAAAACAAGTTTCAGAATTGTTATAACAAAGAACGTAGGCAGTGAAATGCCAATGAGCGATACGCAGGTGATAGTGTAGTCGGTCACGCTGTACTGCTTCCTGGCGGCAAGAACGCCGAGAGGAATAGCTATAATAATTTCGAAAATGAAAGAAACGAGCCCGAGGAAGAAGCTGTTCCAGATACACGCCGAGAACTTATCGGTACATTTATTATTCCACTTCCAGCTGTCGCCGAAGTTTCCCCGAACGGCATTGCTCAGCCTCGAAAAATAGCCGCCGACAACGCCTTTATTCATACCGTATTGTTCATTTAGTTGTTCGAGCCACTGTTTATAGGTCTTTCCACCCATTTTAGCCGAGGCAGCCGCAAGCTCTCTCGCAGTATTCTCAACATAACTCGTCGGGAGATTGTAGATCAGAGTGTAGATGAGAAACATCGCGAAGAAGAATATCACGACACTCAGCAGCAGTCTTTTGACTATAAACTTGAACATAGAAGTTCTCCTTTACAATTTAGGAACGGCAAGCACTCGGTTTAGCGAGTGCTTGCCGCCTTTGTTATTCTACTTAAAGAATTTTAAGCGGAATCAGTTCATCACTTAGCCGGATTCATCTCCAGATTCTGAATGTCGTTCATCCAGCCCCAGAAGGTGGTGATGTCAGGAGTTACTGTGCTCATGTTCACGCGCTCTGAGCTGAAGATAATAGCGTTCTGTCTCTGGTAGGTCGGGATCTCAACGCCCCAATCCATGATGATGTCGAGGCACTCTTTGTAAACTGCTTTTCTGTAAGCGTGGTCTGCACTCTTACGGGCAGCCATGATCTTCTCATCAAGAGTCGGATCCTGGATCCTGTAGTGGTTGGACTCGGAAGAACCTTCTATACCGACAACGTTCTGGCTGTAGTAAACCTGATACATATCAGGGTCAACAGCAGCGCCCCAAGCGGCAGCCCAGAAGTTCTGAGTTCCTGCATCGAGAGAATCCCAAAGGACGTTGGAGTCGGACGGGTCATTGATGTTGAGTGTGATGCCGATCTTTTCGAGGTCAGCCTTTGTATCCGTAAGGACACCGTATGCGGGGTGATCGCCGACACCGTCAGCAGGAACGATTACTTCGTATTCCATCTGAGCGCCTGCAGGAGCTGCTGTGAACTTCTTTGCGCTGTCATCCCATGTATAACCGGCTTTCTTGAAGAATCCGATAGCGGCGTTGAGAGCTGCCTCGTACTTCTGAGCCTCGGTCATATCAGCGGTGTAGATAGCTTTTCCGTCAACATCCTTGGAGTATGCAAGAGCATAACCCTCGTCGTTCGGCTTCGGAGCAGCCCAGGATGTGTTGGAAATAGGATACTGGATAACAGATGCTCTCTCTTTGTAGTAGGAGTAGACGTTTGTATCTCTGTGTACTGCGAAGAGTGTAGCAAATGCTTTACGGAGAGCCTTTGACTCAGCGCTTGCCGGATCGTCGCCGACTTTGACAGTGGAAGCATTGGCGCCGATGTAGCCGTAGCCAAGGTTGTCAACTGTGCTGGTGGTGATGATGTTGCCGGTGATCTCGCCGTTGTCGTTAGCTTTCTTGATAGCGTTAACAGCTGTGTCGTTGAAGGAAGGATCTGTTACGTCAAATGTTCCGCTCTGAACGCCCGGTACTTTATCGGCGTCATCAGTCTCCTGGAACTTGATGTATGTGATCTTCGGGCATCCTTCGAAGTAGCCTTCATTTCTCTTGAAGGTAACAACACCGTTGGAATAGCTCTGGAATGTGTAAGCGCCGGCGCCCAGAGGATTGCTTGTCTTAGCTTTTATGCCTGCGAGGTCGCCCTTCGGGAAGCCGAACTTGTTGTTAGCGTAGTCATACTGCGCAGCGTCTCCGTAGTAGTGGAGAGGAGCAATGGTAACGCCAAGGTGGTAAATGGCTGTAGCGTCAAATTCAGTCATCTTGATGTTGAGCTCATAGTCATTAACTTTTACGATACCTTTGATGTTAGCGGCGGAATCACCTGTCACAACACCCTTGTTCATAGCGTCGACTTTGTCGCCGAGTTCTATCTCAATGAGGGAGGCGAGGGTGTCGGAAGCCTTCTCAGCTTCGATAGCGTCGGGATCATTGCCGTAAGCGGCAGCGATCTCAGCCCAGTAATCCTCAGCTGTGGGTTTGGATTCGGAAAGTGTGAATGTCTTTCCGGACTTTGTTGTCAGAACGCCGTCCTTAACTGTTCCGAAGCCCCAGAGAGCCATACCTGCAGCAGTCTTGAGGCCGTTGTCATCTTTAGCGTCGTCAGTGGTGAAGCCAGCGTATGCCGGGTAGTAGTCACCGTAATTAGCGAAGCAGTAGTCAGATATAGTCTGAGCGAACTTAACGCCTGCTTTGTTGTAAGCATCCCAGAAAGCGGCGGTATCTTCAGCGGAAACGAGGTCTGACTTTCCGTTGATGCCGGCAGCTTTGATAAGAGCCATAACAGAGGAAACGTTGCTCAGGTAATCTTTCATACCTTCGATCGGAAGAGCGGAGAACGTGGTGGATCCGTTGTAGGTAGGATCGCAGATAACGTAGATCGAGAAGATAACGTCATCGATGGTCAGGTCTTTTCCGTCGCTGAACTTAACGCCCTGTCTGAGTTTGATGTTGTAGTCAACAGTACCGTCATTATTGATGGTCTCTTTAACATCGGACATGCCTGTGTAAGTATACTCTTTTCCGTTGAAGTTTCTCTTCTCGCCTGCGATTCCGTTGTATACCACGTTACCTTCGCGGTCTGTGGAAATGAGGCCAACGCTGACCATTCCGGCAACGTCCTGGTCATAAGCGGTGGTTGCGAAGAAGGGGCTGAATTTTCCGGAGAATCTTGAGTAGCCGACTACAAGAGTGTCAGCGCCTACGTAGGGAGCCGCAGTGGCTTCAGGTGCATCTGTAGTTTCGGGTGCATCAGTATTGCTCGGAGCCTCAGTCGGTGTAGCCGGGGGCGTCTGATCGCAAGCAGCAAAAGCTGTGCAGAGCATAGCTACGACCAGAAAAAGAGCAAAAAACTTTAATACCTTTTTCATTTTTACCTCCATAAAAAATAGATTATTAGCTGAGATGTGGATCCCCGGCATTATTCCCGGGGCAGTTCCTCCATACTAAATACAGAGTCGATTTTAACATAATAAAGTAAATTGTGTCAACATTTTTTTGTTGTCGTATCATTTATTCTTAAAAAAACAGTGAAAAAGAGTAAAAAAATAAAATTTTTAAAGAATAATACAGTGAAAAGAGCCGTTTTGGCAGTAAAATAAGCTGTTTTACCTGCAGCCCGGTTAGCGTAAAGACCGCCCCGACCGGCCGCGGTACTGTGCCGGGGTCCGTCGGGGCGGTCTTTACGGATAATTCTCCGGCAGAGCCGCTTTCAGCTCACGGCCACGTTCATCACAAGCTTTTTGCGGGGGCCAAAGAAGGCAAAGGCCGCAGCCAGAATAAGCGTCGCAGAGCAGATCATGAACATGGCGTCGTAAAACGTGAATAGTCTTGTCTCGACGCCCGTTATTTTCAAAACCGACGAAATGACGATGCCTGATATGTTCAGGCCATCAAGCGCCATGATGCCAACGCAGCACTTGGAGATCCTGTCGTGGATACCGTCCTTGTGCTCGTGGTCCACCTTCTTGCCCTCCCCGGTCCTTATCACGTTGAAGGCAGCGATGCAGAGATAAACGAGAGGCAGGAAGCAGGAAGCGAACGGCACCAGAGTGTAATACTGGGCTGTCCAGCCTGTGTTTCTGTAAAACACGA
>JAGCZO010000176.1 GCA_017959965.1 Clostridia bacterium
TGCCGCGTCGCAGAGGCCGAAGGTCCTCTTGCTGTCCGCAAGCTCGGCGTCGATATTGGCGAGTTCCGCCTCAGCGGTCTCAAGAGAGGCTCTGAGCTTGGCGAATCGTCCGTCCTTTTCACCGATCCTGGAAAGAGCGTTGCGCATATTCATTTTATTGATGACGAGCCTGTCAAGCTTTCCGTTCTTGGTCTTGGGATCAGTTAGCTCAAGAAGCTTGTTTTCAAGACCCAGACGCACTTCCTTATGAGAAGGCTTGCCGTCGTTAAGACCCATCAGCGCCGAAAGTTTTCCAATCGAATAAACACCCTCATCGCCGGAATTCACCGCCGCGCCCGTGGCTTTTACGGCTGAAACGAAAGCGGCCTCCGATATGTGGAGCGTCTTCTCGCCAACGGTCTTGCCTGTCTCGATCTTGACGTCTCTTCCGGATTTAGTGTCGATAATTCGGCAAAGGTCCTCCGCCTTGCTGTTTCCCCAAAGACAGGACAGCTGGTAGTTCTTTCCGCAGGCGTCGTAAAACAACTCGCCTCCGTATCTCACCCTTCTGCCCAGGTTGTCGTACATCTCCTCGGGCATATACATGAAACGGGTGCCCGTGCCGTCCCGCGCGGAAAGGCCGTAAAGCATTGCCCTGACGAACTCGAAGAAGAGCTCTGTATCCGTCATAAGGCCCTTGGCGGCGCTGAGAAAATTGTTCTTATCCGGTTCGAATTCGCAGTTCATAAATCTGCCGAACCCGTAGATCTTGACTTTTCTGATGATCAAGGCTCCTGCACCTCCTCAACGCACGCACCGGTCTCCACAATGATATCATCAAAAGAGTCGTCGAAGGGATCGCCTGCCGGTATCTCCTCCGGTTCCCCCGCAAGTCCCTCGAACAGATCTTCCTCAGTTTCTTCCGCGGCTTCCTCCTGCTCCCCGGCGCTTTCCTCGGCGGCGCCGGTTTTCTTAGCCATCGCCTCTTTCAGTGAAGAGAAGCTCTCACCGGTGTACATGCCGTCGAACATTTTAAGCCCTATATTTACGGCCTGCTCGTAATTCTTTTCGTTTATCCTTGTCTCGCCAAGGGCATTCTTCTGCTCTTCGCGGGCCTTCTTAACGCTGTCCCATATGGACGCGGTGTACAGTCCTCTGAAGGTGTTCTCGGAGTTGAAAAGAAGCAGATCGGCCTTTTTCACGGTGGAATCCACCACTTCCGTCAGCGGGAAAAGAGCCTTGACCGCGTTGCCGATGGCTATGACGTCGATATTTTCATCGTAATTCAGCTCGCCGACGATCTCTATCATGCAGCAGTCCGGAGTCCTTATAAGCTTCTCAATGGCGGAGGCGATGGATCCGGCGGACATATCGTCTCTGCCGGTGACGTCGAAGGTCACCTTCTCGTACCTGATAACGTTGATCGGGATAAAGTCGGTTATGAGCCTTCCCGTGCTGGTTATTTCGCAGACGACAACTCCGCAGTCGCCGGTATTGTCGAAGCCTCCGGGGCAGATCGTTCCGGGGCTGATGATATTGCCTTTTTTGGAATATGTCTTGGCGCCGCCGATCGCGCAAATGTCAAAGCCGCACTCGTTGAGAACGTCCACGGGGATGGGGTTGTAAACGGATTTTCCTCCATCTTTTACCAGGTTTCCGTACATCACAAGGACGTTGACGTAGGAAAGAGAGAGCCTCGGGGTCCTGCCGTCCTCGCTTACCAGCATGGATTTTCTTGCGAAATGGCCCTCGAAGGCCGCTCCGTAAACGCGGATGCCCTTGCGTCCCGTCTCCCGTCCGCCGCTGTAGACGTAGTCTCTGTCAGAAGTTCCTCTCAGCTTATCGTTGAACTCGATGAAGCTTGTGCTTCCGGAAGGAAAACTGAAAACGTTGGAAGGCCAGGTGAAGTTCTGATAACAGGAATCCACGGATACCGGATCGTGACAGCCGGGCGCGATCATCACTCTGGCGGAGGTCAGAGAGGCAAAGGAGGAAGAAA
>JAGCZO010000177.1 GCA_017959965.1 Clostridia bacterium
ACAGATCCCTGCCTCCGGGAGGATTTATGTACGTATCGGCGTTTAGCGCTTTGCAAAGGGCGATGATGCGCTCCTGACCTTTTAAGCTGTTGTCCTTGGCAATATGCGAGGATCTCATAACAGGCTTTTCGATGCCGAGATAACCGCAGATCCTCAGAATACTGTTCTCTATGTAGCCGGTAAGGTCATTGGTCCCGTTCATGATTATGCCGCGGATAAGTTCCTCGCCTTGCTTGTAAAATGGCGCTTTTCCGTAGGCGAGACGCAGCGTCTCCATAAACTTGTTTTTGTCCTCCGGCGTAAAGTTCAGCTTCGTGTCCATGATCAGCTTGTTCTGCGAGGCGTGGTGCACGGGCACGGAGAAGCGGTGCTCCTTGCCGCCAAGGAGTATACTGTTTCTCGCGATGTAGCCGCGCATTATGTAATTTACGTCGTCAAGTATCACAAAACAGTCGGCGGCGTTTATGAGCTGCCAATAACCGATGTAAGGAAACAAATACGGCTGCATGATTGCGATCTTCATTTTCGATACCTTCTAAATGATCCGGACCCCTGGACCGGCGCGTTCCGGCTGATACGCCGCGTAGTAAGCTGGCAAACGATCAATTCTGCGGCATAAATCTGAAAGTCGTGAACACCGCAAGGTGATCGGAAGTCTCAAACGTCTCACCCTTCAGGTTAAACGTTTCATAAGTGAGAGGCTCAAAAGCCTTCGGCTCATAAAAAACGTAGTCGATGGGCTCGCGCCCGGGTTCGTACTTTTCGTAGTTTTTATCGTGATATTTGGTGAGGGTGGCGGTCTTGTCGCTGTCAACGGTGACCGGGGCGTTGAGCCTGGTGTCTTTTAAGGCAAGGCTGCACTCATTGCCGTCTGAGTCTGTCACAGTCATGGTCCCTTCCATAAGCCGGATCGCCGCCATGGTGCCGCCGCTCCCTGTGGTGCGAAGGGTGTTGAAGTCGCCTGTAACTATGATCGCCTTGCCGGCAAACCGCTGAGCGTGACGCACGATCACGGATATCTGGTCGGCTCTCAACTCATTGCCCTCGGCCTTTGTCTTGTCTCCGTTTATATCAAGGTGAAGGTTGTAATGGACGAATTCCCTGCCTGTGACCTTGTCGCGGAAAACTCCCCACGAGCAGATTCTTACGTATGCGGAGTTCGGATATCCTGAACCCGGAACGTCGGGGGTAGGGGAGAGCCAGAATGTGCCGGAATCCAGAAGGTCGAATTTATCCTTCCTGTAGTAGATGGTATTGGCCTCGCCGCCCTGGGTGCGCTCGGCGCCGAAGCTTGCGTAAGACTCGTTGAAAACGTAAGCGTCAAGCCATTTTTTCCAGGCGGGAGTGACCTCCTGAAGGCCTGCTATATCCGGCAGACACTTGTCGACAAGGTTTCTGAAGAGCTCGGCTCTCAAAGCGAAGGGGGCGCTGTTTCCGGCTTCCGTCTGTATGTTGAAGGAAAGTACCCGCAGGGATCCGCGCTCATCCTCTGAGCCGCTTATTTCGTAAACGTCCGTTGCTTTATAGGCTTCCGCTCCGGATGCGTCCGTAAAACGTATCTCGCTGACAAGCAACTCCTCGCCGTTATTGGCTGCGATCTGTTCGAAATTTATCTTAAGGACCTTGAACATGTCACGGTTGTGGTCCTCCGAAAAATCAAATACGAGATACTTATAGCCGTCAACGCTTATCCTTGCAGCATGCTCCGAACCTTGGATCGCATATTCGTCGGTGGTATTGGCGCCTGTTACAGTGACAAGTCTGTCGTGAACGTTCACGGCCCGGACCTTCATGACAACGAAGGGCTTCTCGTCCATATTGACGGTATCCTGACCGAGCTCCTTGCAGAATTCGCTGAATTCAAAGCAGATCTGAGGCCTTTCAAAGCTGTTCCTTTTCACGCCGGAAGACGAAAGCCTTAACACGCGGCCTTCGCTCTCATCTGACCTATAGCCAACGGAGCAGAGCTTTCCCTCGGTAAAATGATCGAGTATCTTCCTTGAGAGGGCGGCGTCGGCGTCAATGGCGTTTGCGTCCACCTGAACGTTGGGATCGTATTCCGGACCGCCGCAGGCCCAAAGGACCGCTGCAGCGAATATGATCAGAAAACAGGCAACGATCAGCCGGGTATTGCATTTTAAACGCTCATGCTTCATAACGGCGCTCCTTGAACTCTTTATAAAGATTATTGCAGAAAACGGCTGAAAATTCAATTAAAAATTGATCGATGAGAGAGGGAAGAATCGGACCCGGCGAAGGAAGCGGGAGCATTGAAGGATCGCCGCCAAAGCTTTCCCGGCTGCCGCCAAGGCAGCCCGCTTTCCTTCCGGTATTGAATAATAAAAATTTTAAATGTATAATTGGCTTGTGAAAAGAGAATGTTTTTTTAAAAGCAATATGTATATTCGGAGGTGCATCAATTGAAAAGAATACTTGCTTTTGTAACTGTCGTTTCGCTTGTGCTGGGCCTTCTGGGAACCGCGGTTTACGCCGATAAAAAGGGCTCTGTTTCCACGGCCGAAAATCCCGGACTTACCGTTGAAAGCGAACCCGGCAAAATGAAGATCAAGCTCGAGGGAGAGTTTGGCGATAAGGACTGGATCGGCGTTTATAAAAACGGCGAGAAGACCGACCCCGACAACGGCGGCATCGTTTCGCTGGTCTGGTGGTACGTCGGGACCAACGGCTGCGAGGTCGAGCTCCCTTCCGATTCCCCTGACGTTTTCTATAACCGCCCGGCGGAGTTTATCCTTGACGGCAACATCATACCCGGCGACTACACGGTCATGGTCCTGGCCGACGACGGCTATCAGTTAAAAGAGGGCTACACCGGATATGATATCACCGTTAAGAGCAGCATTGTGGAGGATCCCGACGCGGATAAGCTGCCTTCCGAGCTGATATTCTTCGAGGACGAAGAGACTTACGGGGGCTTTTTCGGTCTCAAAAACGATATCACCGATCTCTATTATTCCGAGGATGATCAGTGCTACGTTGCCGAAACCGTCCAGTCCGTTGACCCTTACGTGGAGCTTTGCATCGGCGACTTAATTGAATTCGGCGATATAGCGCCTCTTACTGCGGACGACGCCAAGGTCATCTCCATTGGCGTTAGATTCGACCCCACAGCCGCCAATGAGCTTGAATTTTATTACCAGACGGAGGATTTCCCGGGCTACAGCGAGTGGCAGAAGGTGATCACAGACTATTCGAATACCGACGGCTACCAATACGTGAACATTGACCTGAGGCAGGCGCCCAACTGGTCGGGAAATCTGATGAACTGCCGTTATGACGTTTTCCGCAGCTCTGCGAAGGACTGCGAGCTCGAGATCTACTACGTAGGCTTCTTCAAGACAATGGCAGGCGCCGAGCAGTTCGGCGAAGCCTGGCTGGCTGCAGGGGGAGGTGCCAACAAGCCTGAGATATCCGAGGAGCCTGAGGTTCTGCTCGGGGACGTTGACGGGGACGGCGAGATCTCCGACTGGGATTCCATCACCTTTGACCGCTATCTTGCGGGCTGGAGCGTTGAATTTGTTGAAGACGCGATGGACGTTGACGGAGACGACGAGATCTCTGACTGGGACGCTATAATGCTGGCCCGTTATCTCGCAGGCTGGAACATTCAGTTCGGCTGACGGATAAAGGATCTGAATGATATACAGAAGCAGGGCAGGCGGAGTTGAAACCGTCTGCCCTGTAATTAGCTTAAATGATTGCTTGCTTTATAAGCTCTTCTCTGAAGGGCTTTGCGAACATTCTTCCGTCAAGAGGTGCTCCGTCTCTTTTGTGAAGAATGACGTTGGCAAGCATCTCTATATCCACGCGGGTGTGGGAATGCTTCCCCGGCCTCCAGTACCAGAAGACATTATCCTCCGCGCCAAGGAGCTTGAAAGCGGGCTCCGCGGCTCTTGTGGTGGCCAGGGTGCCAAGAGGATTTGCCCAAATGTCGTCGGCAGCCTCTGATATGAAAAGCGTCCTTGGAGCCACCAGGGCCTTCAGAAAATGCTCGTCAAAAGGAAGCTCGTCTGCTCTGCTTTTGTAATTCATGAGCTCAGGCCCGAACCAGAAAGGGAAAACGTTCAGAAGATCGTCCACGGTTTCGCTCCTGAATGGGTCGCCGCCTTCGCATTGGCCCTTCATTTCAAATCTGCAGCAGCCGGCGCCTCCCGCTCCGGAACCGTTGGGGTTGACGATCGAGGCTCTCTCATCAAGAATCCCTGCCAGCAGGGCGGTCTTTCCTCCTCTGGAATGTCCCGAAAAAGCTATCATGTTTAAGTCCACAGGAAGGCCGGTCTTCAGGAGAGCGTCTGCTGCCCGCTTGTAGCCCCAGGCCCAGGCCATAAGGGCTCCGCAGTCAAGACCCTCGTAGGTCTCGAATATTTGTCCGTTTCTCCGTCCTTTTCCGTTCACGTCGTCGGCAATGACCGTCCTGTCAAAAAGCGCCCATCCGATCCCTTTTGAAAGTGCGGCTGAAAGAAATCCCTCCGACATATAGTAACTCCAACACTGGTCTCCGTCAACGATAACAGGATGTTTTTCTCCGTCGGTATCCGGAATGATGACCTGCAGCTTAAAGCGGAAGGGCTTTTCAATAGTCCCTGTTTTTACGAGAAAAGTGTGCATGTGGATATACGGGGATTTCATGTATTGGCAGGTGTGAAGCTTTGTCACCTCCACAAGCTCGGGCTCCGGCGGAAGCTCTCCGTACTGCAGCTCCACGGCGGTCTTTATCAGCTCTTTTCGCCTGACCGTCCAGTCATCCTTTGTTACGACTTTATCACCTGAATCAAGAGTCATAAGGTCCGGAAGACTGCTTGTAAACACTGCCTCGGTCACTGTTATCATGTTCTCGTTTACTTTTTCGGAAATGTCCATGTTTCACTCCTGATGCTAAGAACTGACCTTCGGAAGAACTTAGGAAGGGCTTCCGCCGGCTGCTTTCCAATTTGCAATATTTCCCTCAAAATTATATTTTGAATATGCCTTTGTGTCAACGATTCCCCGGTCTTATTGGCGCTTCTGAAACGATCCGGAAGGGCAGGACTGAGGGAGCTTTATCGCGCATTCCGCCTTGAAATGCGCGCGCAAATATGATATAATATTTAGGACTGCGGAATGTTCCGCTCTCACGTGTTATTTCATTTTCCGCCGGGCCCGGCATGACCCGAAATTCAGGGACTGAAGCTGCCTGCGGCGGAGGAAAGCTGGTATTATCAAGATGCTGATAACTGCGTTACACGGTCTTGCAATGGCTATTGCCGACGCCGTACCGGGAGTTTCCGGAGGAACCATTGGCTTTGTCCTTGGCTTCTACGATAATTTCATCACGTCTCTTCACAATATTTTGTCAAAGGATAAGACAAAAAGGATCTCCGCTCTGAAATATCTGCTTAAGCTCGGCATCGGCTGGCTTGCAGGCTTCGTGCTTTCCATGCTTGTCCTCAAAACGCTTTTTCAGACCCATGCATACGTCATGTGCTCCGCGTTTATCGGACTTACCATTGCGGCGATCCCGTTTATGATCATTACCGAATGGAAAAATATCAAGGGGAAGTACTATAACCTCGTCTGGACTCTTATTGGTGCGGGACTGGTCATCGGAATCACGCTTCTTCGGAACGCCCCGTTCATGGATTTCAAGATCAGCTTTGTTGACGGACTTCACGGCTGGCAGTATCTTTACGTTTTTATCGTGGGCTTCGTTGCGGTATCGGCAATGATGCTTCCCGGTATTTCCGGTTCAACCGTAATGCTCATCATGGGCATATACATTCCGGCGATCACTGCCGCCCACGAGGCTCTTCACTTCAACATTCCCCTTCACATGATCTTAGGACTGCTGCCGATGGGCGCAGGTCTTGTGATCGGCATTCTGCTGTCGGTGAAGGGTATAAAGACTGCTTTTGAAAAGCACAGAAGCGCCACGGTGTACTGCGTTATCGGAATGATAATCGCTTCCGTTTATGCGATAGCAATGGCTCCGCCGCTCATTGCCGTAGAACAAGCCGACGGTTCTTATGCGTTTCCTTACGAGCCCCTTACGCTCCTGTTCGGCAAATCAAGCAGCCTGAACATTGTCGCTTTTCTGGCAGGGGCCGCTGTCATCATAGGTCTTGAGCTTCTCAGAATGCGTGTTGAGAAAAAGGGCAGGATATCCGCCGAGGGCGATTACGTAGAGACTCCGGAAGGTGAAAGTCTTCAGGATACAGAACCTCAGGATGAGATATCCGAAGCCGAAGAAAACACGGCCGAAGATACGGCTGCCGATCCTGATGCCGGCGCTTCGGAATCAGCGGAAGAATCGGTAGAAACGGCAGAACGGCAGGAATAAAGAACCGATGAAAAGAGACAAAGGTCCTAAACTCTCCAAAAGGCTTGAGGCAGTAAAAGAGTTTGCCGGGAAATGCGAAGCTTTTGCAGACATTGGCTCCGATCACGCTCTCCTGCCCATAAGCATGGTCGTTGAAGGAAGATGCGGGAAAGCTATAGTGACCGACCTTCGGAAGGGGCCTCTTTCAGCCGCGGAAAGGAATATCGAAAGCTATTGCCCTGACAAGAAAGAATTGTTCAGCCTGAGACGGGGGAGCGGACTTTCGGTGATCCGTCCGGGGGAAGCGGACCTGAAGGCAATATGCGGCATGGGCGGTCTTCTCATTGCGGAGATCATAGAAAACGATTTTGAGGTCGCTTGCGAGGGCAGGCTGATCCTTCAGCCCAACACCGCCGTTCCGGAGCTGAGATGCTTCCTCCGGGAAAAGGGCTTTGCCATTGGCAATGAAAAAGGAATCGTCGAGGACGGCCACGCGTACACCCTGATAGACTGCTCTTACACCGGTGAAAAACGTTCTGTCAGCCCGGACTCATTGGCGGCGGTGGCGGGCGAATTCATCGGAAGAGACGGGGACCCGGAAGGACTTGAATATCTTAAGGCGGTGAGAAAAAAATACGACGCCGCTTTGGAAAAGATAACCGGAACGGAAAATGCCCGGGACTTTGACGGAAAAGCCGAAAGACGGGCGGAACTTGAGAGTATGGTCTCTCAAATCAACGAAATTATAGGAGAAATACAATGACTCACAATGATGTGGTACAATGGATCGATTACTTTGCGCCGAAGGAGCTTGCCTGCGAATGGGACAACGTGGGACTCATGACGGGAGACCTGAACGACAAGACGAAAAATATTCTCTTTTGTCTTGATCTTACGCTTTCTGACATCATAATGGCCGCCAAATCGAATGTAAATCTCATTATCACGCATCATCCGCTTATCTTCGACAAAGAGGAAATCATAAAAGATGGCAGCCTGCTGCGGCAGAAGCTCGACGCTCTTGAAAAAGCGAAGATCACGGTCTATTCGGCTCACACGAACCTTGACTTTGCCCCCGGCGGCATCAACGACGTCCTTTTCAGAAAGCTGAAGCTGGGCGACATGAAGAAATACGACAACGACACCCACGTGATCGGCCAGCTTTCCGCTCCCGAGACTCTCGGAGGCTTCTTCGACAGGATCTCCGCTGATTTCGGCAGCTTCAACGCCAAGCTTATCAAGCCTAAGGGACTGGAGATCGACGACAACGTGGTCAGCGTAGCCGTCTGCTGCGGAGCCTTTGACGGCGAGACTGATTACCTGGTCAACAACAAGGTCGACGTCGTGGTCACAGGCGAAATGAAGCTGAGCCGCGCACTGGAGCTGATGGAGCTGGGGATCGCAGCCATCGAGCTGGGACACTACGAGACCGAGATCTCGGGCATTAAATCTCTTGCGGCTCACCTGAAAAAGAGCATGCAGGGGCAGCTTGAGCAGGACGGCGTTGCAGTCCGCATCTCGCCTAACACCAATCCTTACTACGACATTATCGGTGTCGGGCTTCCGGAGTGAAAATGGACGGACTGATAACTTTGGGGATCGAAAGCAGCTGCGATGAGACTTCCGCGGCCGTTGTAAGAAACGGCAGAGAGCTTCTTTCCAACGTGATCGCTTCTTCCCTTGAACTGCACAAGGCCTACGGAGGTGTCGTTCCGGAACTCGCTTCGAGAAAACACCTCGAGTTCATCGTACCGGTCATCGATAAGGCTTTAAAGGACGCGAAAGTCTCTCTTGAGGACGTTGACGTCATTGGCGTTACCTTCGGACCGGGACTTGTGGGAGGACTTCTGGTGGGACTTATGGCGGCGAAAGGCCTTGCTTATGCGGCGGGGAAACCGCTTGTGGGGGTCCACCATCTGGAAGGGCACATCAGCGCCAATTTCCTGGAGAGCCCCGATCTTGAGCCTCCGTTCATAACTTTAGTTGCCTCGGGCGGCCACAGCCACATCGTTCTGGTGGAGGACTACGGAAAATATAAGATACTGGGAAGGACAAGAGACGATGCCGCGGGAGAGGCTTACGATAAGATCTCAAGGGCGCTTGGCCTCGGATATCCGGGAGGACCCGCCATCGACAAGGCCGCTAAAAACGGAGATCCTTCCTACGCGGTCTTTCCCAAGACCAGATTCAGGAGCTCCTACGATTTCAGCTTTTCCGGCATCAAGACAGCTGTTCTGAACCATTTGAACAGTCTTAAGATGGCAGGCGCTTCGGTACCTGTGAACGACATATGCGCTTCTTTTCAGGAAGCTGTGTGCGGGATCCTTTGCGAAAACACCTTCAAAGCCGCCAGGGACTTCGGCATGAAAACAGTGGTTCTGGCCGGAGGCGTTGCCGCCAACTCAAGGCTCAGGGAAATGTTTGAACAGGCTGCCGCGAAATACGGAATGAGACTTGAAAAACCCTCCCGCGTTTTGTGCACGGACAACGGGGCAATGATCGCGTCCGCGGCATATTTTGCCTATAAGAAGGGAAGAATCTCGGACATGACGTTAAACGCCGAGGCTTCCTGGTCCCTGGAGGACATGTAAGTTTTGTTGGGCGGAAGCGTTTTGGTCCCGACCAAGGGACCGCAAAATTAAAATATACAAACAGAGAAAAGCGGCGTAAAGTAATGATAGATCGCCGCGGAGGAATTTCATTTGATTCATGTATTCATAGATCTTGAGTTTTGCACATGCTTCAGGAAAAGCTCGCCTTTAAGAACGGAGACCATCGAGATCGGAGCTGTCAAAACGGATGAGAATTATATAGTGACAGGAGAGTTCGACAGACTGGTAAGACCCGATTTTGCCTCATCTATTCCCTCTGCCGAGAGAAATCTCACGGGCATCACATGGGCAATGGTGGAAAACGAGAGCTCTTTTGCGGACGTCATGGACGACTTTGTCAAGTGGATAGGGACCGAGGATTATACGATATATTCCTGGTCCAACAACGATCCCATTCAGGTACTGAGGGAATCCAGAGTGAAGGGCTTCCCCGCCGTTCAACTTGGTCTGTTCAAAAAATGGATCGATTTCCAGCAGGTCTTCATGGCCGCGGTGGGAATGAAAAACCAGATATCGCTGGAAAGGGCAGTGGAGCTTGCCGACATGTATTTTGTGGGAGATGCTCACAGAGCCGTTGTGGATTCCTACAACACCGCAAGACTTTTCGCATACTGCGAGACCCTAAGCACCGTTGATCTGACGTTAAAGACCATAGATAATAACGGCTCCTTCACCGCCAATCCCTCCCTCGAAGGAAAAAAACGGAAGAAAAACAACCCTCAGCATCAGAGAAACGGCAGAAGAAACATCGGCGTCGAACCGAACGTGAGGCGCGAGAGGGAGGATACGGCCCACCTTGCGGCGGGAACGAAAAACAAGCATTCCAATCCTGACAAATACCCTGAGCAAAGCCCGGGCGAAAAGGATCCGAAAGCGGCTCCGAAGCGCTCCGGAAGGCCCCATAGGGGTGGAAGGAAAAGGAAAAAGGTGGTATAATCGGGAGTGAAGGGGGCGTGCCCTGAGTCAGGCTCTTTAAGGCTTCCTGAATGTGAAGCTTATGCACAAAAAAGCAGGCCATAATGAAAGCCTGCGATCAGACATTTTCAGTAAAGGACAGATCACATGGCTACAGTTGAGTATAAATGCCCGAATTGCGCAGCGCCTCTGGTCTTTGACGCTTCGAAGAAGACTATAAAGTGCGATTTCTGCGACAGTGAGTTTACACCGTCGGTCATCGAGGACGAGAGCGTTGCGAAGCCCTCAAAACACATTAATTCCAGGATAGACAGCGAGTACATCGAAGGCGAGAAGGCCGAAGAGTACTGGATGAAGGTGGAGGCTCAAACGGCCGGCTACAGCTGCCCCTCCTGCGGCGGCGCCATCATATGCACCGAAAACTCAGCCGCTCTGTTCTGCCCTTACTGCGGAAATCCCGCCATAATCGAGAGCTCTCTTGAAGGTCAGTTCAGACCTGATTACATCATTCCTTTTTCGAAAACGAAGGACCAGGCAGTCTCCGCTTACAAGGCTTTTGTGGAAAAGTATAAATTCCTTCCCAAAGCTTTCAGGGACAGCCACGCTCCCGAAAAGATCAGCGGCATTTACGTTCCCTACCACTTGATGTCCTGCAGCGTTGCCGCAAGCGCCACGTATACCGGCGAGACCAAGGAATCCTGGACCGTTGGCGATACGGAATATACCAAGACCAATCACTACAGCCACAAAAGGGCAGGAAAAATGAGCTTCAACAACGTTCCCTCAGACGCTTCCACGTCCATTGCGGACGAGTATACCGAGTCTGTGGAACCCTTTGACTACGGGAAGATAGAGCCTTTCAAGACTGTTTATCTCACCGGTTTCCTTGCCGATAAATACGATAAAACACCTGACGACTGCAGAGAAAGGATGGATTCCAGAGTTATCGGCTCCATCTCAAAGGCGCTGAAAAGCTCGGTCACCAGCCTTGGCTACGAAAACGTCACCGTCCAGAGCCACTCGGAAAACATTTCCGACAGGACCTTCTCCTATGCGCTTCTCCCTCTCTGGCTTCTCCGGACCAAATTTAACGATAAGTACTACTATTTCGCCATGAACGGCCAGACGGGAAAGGTGGCCGGAAAGCTTCCTACCGACGGAAAGAAGATCAATCTTTCTGCTTTCCTTATCTCCCTGATTGGTTTGATCATCGGCTTCCTTGTATACCTGTTCAACGAGAACAGTATCCTTTACGGAGTGATCGCGTTTATCATCTCTTCACTGATCCTGTTCTTCGTTTCCCGCGGCATAATGTACGGAAAAGCCAGCAACGTGGCTTCGAAATACGATGCGGACTATTATTCGAACGCACCCGTGTCCATTTCAGTGAAAGAGGATACCTACATGTATTCGAACACCACTTCGAGACGCATCAGAAACGATTAGTCCCATTGACCGGATCCGGGTATGCGTTTTGCTCAGCGTTTGCGGATGCTTCCGCGGCACCGAAGCTGTGCCAAAGATCCGCTCATGAAAGATTGGAGATGAATTTATGGCAAAGAAAAACATGATCGCGCTTATACTTGCCGGCGGACAGGGCAGCAGACTTAGTCCTATGACTAAGGTCATGGCCAAGCCTGCCGTTCATTTCGGAGGAAAGTACAGAATTATCGACTTCGCGCTCAGTAACTGTTCAAACTCCGGTATAGACACGGTCGGTATCCTGACACAGTTCAAGCCTCAGGCACTGAACGCTCACATCGGCATCGGCGCCCCCTGGGACCTTGACCGTGTGCACGGCGGTGTGGCGATGCTTCCTCCTTACATGAGCGAGCAGGGCGGCGACTGGTACAAGGGCACCGCCAATGCGGTCTATCAGAACCTTTCTTTCTGCGACCAGTACGATCCGGAATATCTGCTTATACTTTCCGGCGATCACATATATAAAATGGACTACAGGGAGATGCTGAAGGAGCACGTCGCCGCCAATGCCGCGGCAACCATTGCAGTCATCAACGTTCCCCCGGATGAGGCCTCCCGCTTCGGCATCATGAACACCGACGCAAACGGCAGGATCCTTGAATTTGAGGAAAAGCCGAAACATCCCAAGAGCACTCTTGCTTCTATGGGGATCTACATTTTCACCTATAAAAAGCTTAAAGAGTATCTGATCAGAGACGCGGAGGACCCCGATTCCGACTACGATTTCGGAAAGAACATTATTCCAAGGATGCTTGCGGACGGTGAGACGATGGTGGCCCACGAGTTCAAGGGCTACTGGAAGGACGTGGGAACGATCCAGAGCTTCTGGGAAGCCAACATGGATCTGCTCAGCACCGATAACGAGGTCAAGCTCTTTGACACCAGCTGGAAGCTCTTCACCCAGACAAAGATCAGACCTTCTCAGTACATAGGAAACTGCGCTTCCATCAGCGACAGTATCATAACCGAGGGCTGCGTTGTGGACGGAGAGGTGAAGCACTCAATACTCTTCCCCGGCGTGAGGATCGAAAAGACCGCCCGGGTGGTGGACTCCATCATTATGGAGGACACCGTTATCGAGGGCAACGTCATCGTTAACAAGGCCATCATTCTCGAAGGGACCACTGTCAAGGCCAGCAACGTTATCGGCGACGGAAAGTCCATCGCAGTCATCGAGGCCGGTGTGACTGTCGAGCCGAATTTCAGCGGAAAGATCTGAAGGAGGAAGCGTTATGAGCAAGGAATACATGGCAATATTCAACCTTGACGAGGACGAGAGCGATATCAAAGCTCTGACCGCAAAGCGGTCCATAGCTTCCATCCCCATCGGAAGCAGATTCAGAGTAATAGATTTTATGCTTTCCAACGTCGTGAACGCGGGCATTACTAACGTGGGCATATTCACCAATTCAGACTCAAGATCTCTGGTGGACCACGTTGGCGACGGTAAGCCCTGGGATCTCAACCGTAAAAACGACGGGCTTTTCCTGTTCACTCACAGACTGCTTGACATTGCGAATTTTGAGTCCAAACTGCTCCAGAACAACATGGAGTATCTTTTCAGAAGCCGCAGCGAATCCGTCATTCTCACGTCATCATACTTTGTGTGCAACCTTGACGTGAGTAAGGTGATCAAGTCCCACGAGGCCTCCGGCGCGGACGTAACGGTCGTATATACCCATACCGAGACCGCCGACAGAGAGTTCCAGAACTGCTTCACTCTTGAAGTCGACGAGCAGCACGCCAACGTCACCGGCGTCGGTAAAAACATTGGCTATATCCCGAAGGCGGACATCTGCATGGAGTTCTTCATCCTGAAAAAGAGTCTGCTCATCAGTCTCATCCAGGAGAACGCCAGGAACCGCAGATACAACAACTTCTACGAGCTTCTCTTCGGAAAACTCAAGACCCTTAATTTCCACGCCTACAAGTTTGACGGATACGTGGCCTGCATAAACAGTAAATCATCCTACTTTAAGGCAAATATGGATTTCCTGGAGTTGAACGTGGCTACCGAGCTGTTTAATTCTCCCAGGCCTGTCTACACAAAGATCAAGGACGAGCCTCCCACGATATACGTTGACGGCTGTAAAGTTCAAAATGCTCTGGTGGCTGACGGAAACATAATCCGGGGAACCATTAAGAACAGTATAATCGGCCGGTTCGTTATCGTGGAGGAGGGCGCCGTGGTGGAAAACAGCATCATCCTTCAGAACGTCAGGATCTGCTCCGGGGCAAAGCTTTACGGTGCGATCATAGACAAAAACGTTGTGATCTCGGAGAATGCCGAATACAAAGGGGACGAATATTTCCCCACCGTTGTGGAAAAACGGAATATGTATCTTCCGTAAAAATCAAGGAGCTCTTGCGGTTTAAGCCGGCGGGAGCTTTTGACATATGGTATAAACGACGCGCAAGGAACAATTAATTGCCGTTGCGCATGCGTAAATAAAAAAAGGAGACGACATGAAGGTATTATTTGTAGCAGCTGAAGCCGAACCGTTCGCAAAGACCGGCGGTCTTGCCGACGTCGCGTACGCGCTCCCCAGAGCGCTGAAGGCAAAGGGCATTGACGTCCGTGTGATAATGCCGAAGTACGGCAGCATTGCCCCCAATTTCACCGCCAAGATGAGCCAACTGGCCAGCTTTGGCGTATCGGTAGGCTGGAGGAACCAGTACTGCGGCCTGGAATATCTGAGCTACGAGGGGCTGCCGTTCTATTTTATCGACAACGAGTATTATTTTAAGAGACCCGGCTGCTACGGCTATTTTGACGACGGCGAAAGGTTTTCCTTCTTCTGCAGGGCGGTAATGGAGTCGGTAAAGTACATGGGTGACTTTGAGCCCGACGTTATACACTGCAACGACTGGCACACAGGTATCATTCCTGTGTACCTCAGGGATATATACTACAACGCTCCGGAGTTTGCCAACTCCCACGTGGTGTTCACCATCCATAACCTGAAGTACCAGGGGATCTATTCTCCGGCCATTCTGGAGGAGCTGCTTGGCCTCAACATGGGCTACTATGCCGACGAGAAGATGAAATTCGGCGACTGCGTATCCTTCGCCAAAGCCGCTATCGTTTACGCGGACAAGGTCACCACTGTTTCCGAGACTTACGCGGAAGAGATCAAAGGCAACCTTGCCGGAGAGGGCCTTGACGGGCTGCTCCGGGAGAAGGAGTATAAGCTGTGCGGCATAGTCAACGGCATTGATTACGAGAGATACAATCCCCAGACGGATAAAAACCTCGCGAAAAACTACGGCCCCAGAAATTACATCCAGGGCAAGGCGGAAAACAAGGCCGCTCTTCAGAGCGTCATGGGACTTCCTCAGGAGCCTGACAAGCCCGTCATTGCCATCGTAACAAGACTGGTGAGGCAGAAGGGCATCGATCTGATCACCTGCGTGATGGAGCAGATACTTAACCTTGACGTGCAGTTCGTTCTGCTCGGTGCGGGAGATTCCGACTATCAGGATTTCTTCGAGTATTACGCATCCGCTTATCCCGGAAAGGTCGGCGTAAAGATCGGCTTCAGCGACGCTCTGGCGTCTCTTATATATGCCGGCGCTGACATATTCCTTATGCCTTCCCAGTTTGAACCCTGCGGCATCTCTCAGATGATATCCATGAGATACGGAACTCTTCCTTTGGTCCGTGAGACAGGCGGTCTTAAGGACACCGTGGAGCCTTACAACAAGTACACGGGAGAGGGCAACGGCTTCTCCTTCAAGAACTATAACGCCCACGAGATGCTGGAGATCATAAGATTCGCGGTTGAGACCTACGGCGACGAAAAAGCCTGGAGAAAGCTTATGAAGAGCGCTATGGCTACCGACAATTCCTGGGGAATGAGCGCTGACAAATACATCGCTCTGTACGAGGAAATGTGCGAGAAATAAGCCGACACTTCATCACGGTTTAATTTGTGACTGACCATTGGCGTTGAGCCCGCATTATGCGCGCTCTGTGCCTTAAAACAGATATTTACTACGGATTTTGCTATGCGGATCGACAAAGAAAGATTTAAAAACGATTTTAAAGCAAAGCTCATGCAGCTTTACAGGACCGACGTTCAGGGCAGCTCGGATACCGAAAGATATATTGCCCTGGGTACGCTTATAAAAGAATATATGGCTCTCGACTGGTACGAGACCGAAAACAGGAACGCCAGAGAAAAGAGAAAGAACGTTTACTATTTCTCGATGGAATTTCTCATCGGAAGGCTTCTTGACTCTATAATTCTGAATCTGGGGATCAAGGACACAGTTTCGGAGGGCCTTGCCGAGCTGGGAATAGATCTTCCCTGCCTTGAAGATATCGAGCCCGACGCGGGACTGGGCAACGGAGGCCTGGGAAGGCTTGCCGCCTGCTTCATAGACTCAATGGCTTCCCTTGGTATCTCAGGCATGGGCATCGGCATACGCTACAAGTATGGTCTTTTCAGACAGGAGATCGTCCACGGAAACCAGATCGAGACCCCTGACAACTGGCTCAAGATCCAGAACGTTTGGGAGTCAAGGCGCGACGACAAGGCCTGCATCATCAAGTTCGGCGGCGAATGCAATCTCCGCTGGGACGAGAAGGGCGCCATGTACGCCGAGCATACAGGCTATGAGCCCATTCTCGCGGTACCCTACGACATGCCTGTTCCTGGCTACGAGAACGGCGTAGTGAATACCCTGAGGCTCTGGAGCGCCGAGACAGACGGTTCTGCTTTTGATTTCAGTACTTTCAGCAGAGGCGACTACGAAAGGGCTCAGGAGGCCCAGTACGCAGTCTCTTCAATAACCAGCGTTCTATACCCCGACGATTCCACCGAAAGAGGAAAGCTTTTAAGACTGAAGCAGGAATACTTCTTCACCAGCGCGGGCATTCAGACCATAGTGCGTGATATGAAGAAAAACGGCGTTGAGATGGATCACCTTGACGAATACGTGGCCATCCACGTCAACGACACACATCCCGCATTGGCGGTCGCCGAGCTTATGCGTATACTCGTGGATGAGGAAGGGCTCGAGTGGGATAAGGCCTTCAAGGTCACAGTCAATACAATTGCATACACGAATCATACGATACTTGCCGAAGCTCTTGAAAAATGGCGGGTCCCCATGTTCAGGACTCTTCTGCCCCGCATCTACATGATAGTTGAAGAGATCAACAGACGCTTCTGCTCCGAGGTCTCCAGGCGTTACAACGGCGACTGGGCAAAGCTGAGCTCCATGTCCATCATCCAGGACGATATGGTGAAGATGGCTCACCTTGCCATCGTGGGAAGCCACAGCGTTAACGGAGTGGCGGCGCTTCACACCGAGATCCTCAAAAACCAGGAGCTCAAGGATTTCCATGAGTTCTATCCCGGAAAATTCAATAACAAGACAAACGGCATCACACACCGCCGCTGGCTCATGCAGTCAAACCCGAAGCTTTCGGGCCTTATTGACGAGACCATTGGCGACGGCTGGAAGAAGGATCCGCTGCTCCTAAGAAATCTGAAGCCTTATTGCGACGACAAAGCTTTTGTCGGTAAAATACAGGAGATCAAGCATTCGAACAAGGAAAGGCTGGCGTCCTTTATTCTTGACAATTACGGTATTGCCGCGGACCCGGATTCCATATTCGACATTCAGGTCAAAAGGCTCCACATGTACAAGAGGCAGATCCTGAACGTCCTTCACATTATCGACCTTTACAACCGTATCTGCGACGATCCGAACCTTGACGTCACGCCTCATACTTATATTTTCGGCGCCAAGGCCTTCCCGGGCTACACTATCGCCAAGCAGACCATAAAGCTTATCAACAGCGTTGCCGAGACCGTCAACCACGAGAAGAGATGCGAGGGTAAGCTGAAGGTTGTATTCATGCCCAACTACGGGGTCAGCCTTGCCCAGATCATGATCCCTGCAGGCGACATCAGCGAGCAGATATCCACTGCCTCCAAGGAGGCCTCGGGCACCGGAAACATGAAATTCATGATGAACGGTGCGGTGACCGTTGCCACCATGGACGGCGCCAACGTGGAGATTCACGGCGAGGTGGGCGACGACAATATCATCATATTCGGTCTTTCCTCAGAAGAGGTCATAAACTACCAGAAATACGGCGGCTACAGTGCGATGGACACCATCGCCGCGGATCCCAGACTCCGCAGGATCATGGGGCAGATAGACAACGGCTTCGGCGCGGCTCCCGGAGAGTTCGATCTTATAAAGAGACATCTCACCGTCGACAATGACCCATACTTCACTCTCCTTGATTTCGCGCCTTATGCGGAAGCCCAGGCTAAAGCCGACAAGCTTTACAGGGACGCTGCCCGCTGGGGACGAATGGGCGCCTACAATATCGCTTGCTCGGGAGTATTCTCCAGCGACAATACCATCAGAAGATACGCTCAAGAAATATGGAATGCGGAGACCAGGTTTTGACCTGTCTCTAAAACGATTCCGCCGGCAGCGGACGGTCCGGCTCTGTCCGGACCTTTCTTTCTTAAAAGGCACAAGATGATAACATTTCTGCACGATTCCAGGTCTTTGCGTTTCAGGTCGCCTTTCGGCGCCGCGGAGGCCGGCACAACGGTTACGCTGAATATTGAAAGCTATGAGGAAAACATCGGCGATCCCGCAGAGGTCGTATCCGCCGAGCTTTACCTGCGCTGTTTTGACACTGCCGACGAATCCGAGAAGAAGGTTTTTACTCCTGTGGAATATACCTCCGCATTGAAAAGAACTTTCTTTAAAGTAACTGATACGGAATACGGAATCAGAGTAAAATCCGTCTATTCCTGCGACGTTAAAACGGATAAGCCGGGCGTTATCTTTTACGGCTTCAGATTCACCGTTAAGGAAAAGGGCAGAGAAATTCCATTGTTTTACGGAAATAATGATGACGAGACCGGCGGCATCGGCTCCTGCAGGGAAGGCCTTGACGGTCCTCTTTATTCAGTCACTGTCTTCAGAAAAGGGCTGAGGGTCCCCGAATGGTTCAAAAAGTCTGTCATTTATCAGATCTTTCCGGACAGGTTCGCAAAGGGCTATGACGCTCTTGCCGAGAACAAACCGAATTCCTTCCTGTACGGTACCTGGGACGACACGCCCATGTATATAAAAAACGGGGAAAATGATGTCGTGCGCTGGGATTTCCACGGCGGAAATCTATCCGGTGTCTCAGAAAAGCTTCCCTATATCGAAGCCCTGGGCGCCGATGTGATATACCTCAACCCCATTTTCAGAGCTGCCAGCAACCACCGCTACGACACAGAGGACTACATGCACGTTGACGGACTCCTTGGCGGCGATCCCGCCTTCGAGCTTCTCGCGTACGTCTGCGCAAAGGACAACGTTAAACTGATCCTGGACGGTGTATTCAGCCACACCGGCGCCGACAGTATTTATTTTGACAAGAAGGGCAGATTCGGCGGCGGAGCCTACAAGAACAAGAATTCCGAATACAGAGACTGGTACATGTTCTCCGAGGACAGCGACGACAAATACGAGTGCTGGTGGGGCGTGGACGTGCTCCCCAACGTCAATGAGCTTGCCCCCGGATATCTGGATTTTATCGTTAAAAACGACGATTCCGTGGTACGGCACTGGCTCAGGAAGGGCGCCGCGGGCTTCAGACTTGACGTGGCCGACGAGCTGCCCGATAAGTTTATCAAAGAACTTGCCGATGCCTGCGCCGAGACCGGCGAGGAGACAGGTGTCGAACCCGTTGTCCTGGGCGAAGTTTGGGAGGACGCTTCCACCAAGGTCAGCTACGGAAAGCTCCGCTCGTATTTCACGGAGCGGGAGCTGCACACCGTCACCGACTATCCCTTCAGAAAGATACTTCTTTCCTTTTTTAAGGGAGAAATCGACGCCAAAGAGGCCTCGGAAAGATTCCTTTCGCTTAAGGAAAACTATCCGAAAGAGAATTATTATGCCCTCGTCAACATGACCGGAAGTCACGACGTCACAAGACTTATGACCGAGATGCTGGAGGCCTCCGAAGGAAAGAAACCGTTGGCAAGGAGATTCGTTTCCCTCTACGCCTCAGTCATGTTTACATTCCCGGGCGTGCCTCTTGTCTATTACGGAGACGAAACATGCCTTGAAGGCGGCGAGGACCCGGACAACAGAAGGACCTACCCCTGGGGACACGAAGATAAAAATATGATCTCAGTGTTCGCGGAGCTTGCGGACATGAGAAAAAAGAACAAGTGCCTTGCGGAGGGCGATATTGATTTTATTGACGCCGGTCCCGACGCATTGGCGTATAAGAGAACTTTGAACGGCGACGAGATAATTGTTATAGTGAGCCGCGAAGCAGAGGTCTCATGCGCCGTCAGCGCAGAGCTTGGCGACGGTGTTTATAAGTTCATCCGCGGAGGCCGGGAGGATGAGACTTTGGTAAGCGTCTCCGGCAAGGCTTCCGAGACAGATCTTAGAAACGGATGCGCAATTTTAAAAAAGTTAAATGATAATTGATTTTCACACCCATTGTTATCCCGATAAAATAGCGCAAAGAGCTGTGAACGGACTAAGCTCCGGCGCAGGTATTCACGCATACACCGACGGTTCCTTCGGAGGGCTTTCAAAGCTTATGAAGGAGCAGGGCGTAGGTTTATTTATCGTCAACAATATCGCCACGGACGGAAGACGAATGCACAACGTAAACGATTTTGCCGTGTCTATCGACGGCGGCAACGCGGTGTCCTTCGGCTCCGTGGCGCCTTTTGCCGAGGACGCTTTATCGGAGCTTGAAAGGCTCAAGGAAAACGGCATCGTCGGGGTCAAATTCCATCCCTATTTCCAGGATTTTTACGTTGACGATCCGAGGCTGGCGCCGGTCTATGAGAAGCTCCGGGAGCTTGGCTTTATGGTTGTTTTTCACGCGGGGTCCGATATTTCCTTTGAGGATACCGAAAGGGCGGAGCCTAAGCGTCTCAGAGAAGCGGCAGAAGCTCTGGGAGCCTCCGCCGGACATGACGTTATATTGGCCCATTGGGGAGCATCCATGCAGACCGCCAATGTCATGGAGGAGCTTTGCGGCTATCCGGTTTATTTTGACACCGCCTTCGGCCTTGGCTATATCAACGCCGAAGAAGCCAATGAGATCGTCAAAGGCCACGGATCTTCCCGGATCCTTTTCGGCAGCGACTGCCCCTGGAGCACGCCGGAAAGAGAGCTCGGCTTCTTAAACAGCCTGGGACTTCCGGAAGAGGATCTTTGCAACATTACCTTCGGGACTGCCGCGAAGCTGCTGGAACGTCACGGAAGGAATGTGATCACGCCCTGATAACGTTCATATGACGCGGCCCTTTGGCGATACCGATCTGCTGCCGGCCCTTTACAAACTGCCTTTTTTATGGTATATTCTATCTGACAAAAAAGAGCGGACAGCTCAATTCTATATTGGGGGTTGATATCATGATAGATAAAAAGGAATATGACGTATATATTTCGAAAATGGATAAGACCATAAGCCTTCTTACGGAGGAATTGTCCGAGATAAGAGCAGGCAGAGCAAACCCTGCGGTTCTTAATAAGATCACTGTTGACTACTACGGAGTCCAGACTCCCGTTCCGCAGGTCGGCAATATCAGCGTTCCCGAAGCCAGACTTCTTGTTTTCACTCCCTGGGAGCCCAAAATGCTCAAAGAGGTGGAGAGAGAGATCCTGAAGTCCGATCTGGGCATCAACCCCGCCAATGACGGAAAGTCGATCAAGCTCGTTTTTCCCGCTCTTACCGAGGAAAGACGTCTCGACCTTGCCAAGCAGGTGAGGAAGATGGGCGAGGATTCCAAGGTCGCTATCAGAGCCATCAGGCGCGACGCCGTGGAATATTTCAAGAACCAGAAAAAGAAGAGTCTTATCACGGAAGACGACCAGAAGCAGTCCGAGAAGGATATCCAGCAGTTCACCGATAAGCACATCGAGGAGATCGATAAAGTGGTGGCACGCAAGGATAAGGAACTCATGGAAATGTAATCATTCGCGCTTAAAAAGCGAGTCCTGCCTGCCGGATCACATTGGCGTATAAAAAGCGCTTTGCCCCGGCGGCTTGAACACGGAAATGACAAGCTGCATGCTGAATCCGATCATTCTGCGGCCTGTCATTTTCGTTTGTAAAAGAATCATTGGCGATATGCCTTTTTCGATTAATACCGTCATGGAAAAATCAGATCTGAATTCAAATAAGACAAAAAACAACGGCGGAAACAGAGGCGTTGTGTCCCTTGCCATCATTCCCGACGGCAACCGCCGCTGGGCTAAAAAAAGACTGCTTCCCGCTGAATCAGGACATTACGAGGGCGCTCAGAACTTCAGACGGATCATAAGATCCTGCGCCGACAGGGGAATCGGGTATCTTACTTTTTACGCTTTTTCTACGGAAAACTGGAAAAGAAGCGAAAAAGAAGTTGCGGCGCTGATGAAGATCTTTTCCGATCTTATGGAGAGCTTCATCTCAAAACCTGACGACGGCGGAAGAAACGTAAGACTCAGAGTCATCGGCGACAGATCCGGCCTTTCCGAAAACCTCCTGAAGGATATTGAAAAGATCGAATCCGTCACTGCGGGCAGGAAGGGCATGACCGTAAATATCTGCATAAGCTACGGCTCGAGAGACGAGATCACCACGTCCGTCAGGGATATCTGCAGAAAATGCAAAGACGGCCTTCTTGATCCGGAAAAGGTGAATGAAAAGACCATCGGCGGGGGGCTTTTTGCCCCGGATACGCCTGATCCCGATCTGATAATCAGGACAAGCGGCGAGCTGAGACTCAGCAATTTCCTTCTTTGGCAGGCGGCTTATTCCGAACTCTATTTTACCGACTGCTTCTGGCCTGATTTTAACGATAAGGAGCTGGACGCCGCTCTTGACGAGTTTGCGAGGAGAAAAAGAAGGTTCGGTGCCTGAACTTTGCTTTTTTGCTTGATCAAACCAAGTACGGAACCCCAAATAACAGGAATTATCAGGGCTCAGAAACCCTGCGTTCAGGAAGCGCGAAGCTGACATTTCAAAAAGCATTGACTCTTTAAATATTTTTTAAAGATTATGTGGTAAATACTTTACGCATCATTTTTCCGGCACTGATATCGGTGACAGAAACGGAGATCTCATGAAAGCTAGAATTATTACCGGGCTCATAGTCGGATTGGCAGCTTTAGCGGCGATAATATTCGGAGGATATTTCTTTTCTATATTTGTCACGGTCGCTGCGGCTGTCGGCGTGTTTGAGTTTCTGCGCGCTCTTAGGAACAGCGGAAAGAACCCGGCGATATCTCCTTCGGTACTGATCTTCCTTACATTGCCCGCAGGCCTGTTTTCGCTCGTCAAAGCTCCCGGCAGCCTTGTTTTTACCGCGGGCGGTAAGAACTTTTTCCTGGCTGTGGTCTTTGTTGCGCTGATCCTTTCGGCGGCGGTATTCGTTTTTGATCACAAGAACAGAACTCTTGAGGATTCAGCCAGCCCTCTGTTCGGCACAGTCTATATCGTCCTGTTTCTCTGGTGCGGAATAGCTCTCCGCGAGCTTCCCCAGGGCATGCACCTTATACTGATGACTCTTGTCGGCAGCGTCATGTCGGACACCTGCGCTTTCGTCGTGGGCAGCCTGCTGGGTAAAAGAAAGCTTTGCCCGGATATCAGTCCCAAGAAGACCTTCGAGGGAATGTGGGCCGGACTCGGAGGAGGAGCTCTCAGCCTTGTGATATACGGGCTTGTTTTGTTCCTGCTTAAGATCGACACGGGTATTCCCTTCTGGTTCTGCCCGATCCTGGGAATTCTTGTCTCCTTTGTCAGCCAGGTCGGCGACCTGTTTATGTCCGCAGTTAAAAGACAGTGCGGCATAAAGGATTTCGGAAAGATTCTTCCGGGTCACGGCGGTGTTCTGGACAGGATCGATTCCTACCTTCCTTCCTTTGCGGTAACGTTTATTGTAGTTACCGTGATTTTCGGCTAAAAACATGAAAAAGATCGGCATTATAGGATCCACAGGCTCTATAGGGACCCAGACTGTTGAAGTTATACAGGAGCTTAACGGCGCCGAACCGGGAAGTTTCTGCGTTACCGCATTGGCGTGCGGCAACGGTGTTGAAAAAATGGCAGAACAGGCCAGAGCTCTTGGCGTGAGGCTTCTCTGCACCGGAACCAAAGAGGGCGCCGGGAAGGTCAGGTCCATGCTTTCCGATATGAAGCCCGAAGTCCTGTGGGGAAAGGAAGGGCTGAAGGAGCTTGCCGCAAGCGGTATGGATACCCTTGTGACAGCAATCGTGGGCATGGCGGGCATTGAACCCACGTTAGAAGCGATCAAAAACGGAACGGACATTGCCCTTGCGAACAAGGAGACCCTTGTGGCGGCCGGCGAGATCGTGATGAGGGAAGCCGGTAAACGGGGCGTTTCCATCCTTCCGGTCGACAGTGAGCATTCGGCGGTTTTCCAGTGCCTGAGAGGCATAAGGCGTGAGGAACTGGATAAAATAGTTCTTACGTGTTCGGGAGGTCCCTTCAGAACTTATCCCGCGGAAAAGCTTGACAGTGTTACGCCGGAAATGGCTCTCGGCCATCCCACCTGGAATATGGGCGGAAAGATCACAGTCGATTCCGCAACACTTATGAACAAAGGACTTGAGGTGATCGAGGCTGCCAGGCTTTACTCATTAAGCATAGACGATATTGAAGTGACTGTGCATCCCCAAAGCATCGTTCACTCCATGATTAAAACAAGAGACGGCGCGGTCATTGCTCAGCTCGGATACCCGTCAATGAAGCTCCCAATCCAGTACGCTCTTACGTACCCGGAGAGGAAAAAATGCGGCGTTCCCGTTCTTGATTTCACCAAAGGAATGACGCTTACATTTGAGGAGCCGGACAGAGAAAAATTTCCGTGCCTCGGCCTTGCCGAAGCGGCAGGCAGAGAGGGCGGAACCATGCCGGCGTGTATGAACGCCGCCAATGAAAAAGCGGTCAGCCTTTTCCTCCAGGGCAAGGTGAAATTCACCGATATTGCCTTGATAGTGGAAAAAGCAATGGCCTCTCACCGCGTTATAAAGGATCCCTCAGCGGAGGATATCCTTGGCGTGAGCGACGAGACTTACCGGAATGCCGCTTTGCAACTTCTTCAACGTAAAACACGGAGGTAATATGCCTGTAGTTTTAAGTATATTGATAATGATCCTGATGCTCAGCGTGCTGACGATAGTGCACGAGTGGGGTCATTTTATTTGCGCCCGCATCTTTAAGGTAAAGGTAGTTGAATTCTCGATCTTCATGGGCCCGAAGCTGTTCCAGAAGACCAGCAAAAAGACCGGCACAAAGTTCACTCTGAGAGCGATACCCCTTGGCGGCTACTGCGCCTTTGAGGACGACCAGGGCGACGCCAATGCGCCGGATTCCCTTTACGCCCAGAAGTGGTACAAGAGGGCAATAATATTTGCCGGCGGCGTTACCATGAACTTCCTTCTTGCCTGGCTGATCACCACGTTTATTGTGGGCAGCGGGTATTTCACCACCACACGTCTTGAAAAGGTCAGCGAGGACTCCATTGCGTACTTCGTGGGGATCAGAGAGGGCGACTCACTGGTGAAGTTTGACGATCTTATTACATCCACGGGGACCGACGTGACTCTCGCCGGATACGGTATCGAGGACCTGGACAAAAGTGACGAGGTCATGCATTCCCACTACGTCCTTACCTACAGAAGAGACGGTTCGGACATCAAGTACGACATCTCGAAGATCATCAACTACAAAAAAGTGACGAAGGCCGTGGACGGCACCGAGACCGAAGGCCTTGAGATCGACGATTACTCATATACCGTCATAAGGACGGAGAACGGCAAATCCACGGAATACGTCTACACCGCCAAGATCAACTCCTTCAGCGAGGAAAGGGACAAAGCCTTCTGTACAGTCACAAAAACAGTTGACGGCGTGAAGGAATATGAGGGAGAGGAGGCCGTCACAGCGGAGAACTACTGCACTCTCGCCAATTCCGATTTCCACGTTGTCAGCACCTGGAATCCCTTTGAACTCATCGGACATGCGTTCCTTGAGATGATCTCGATGATCAAATCGGTCTACGTTTCGCTGTGGTGGATCATCACCGGAAAGATCGGCCTTAACGGCCTTGCGGGCCCCATCGGCCTCACCAGTGTTGTTTCCGACGTTGTGGGCGCCGAAGCGGGCGTTTCCCTGAAGATAATCACACTGGTCAATATGGCCGCTCTCATCAGTGCAAACCTTGGCGTTGTGAATGCTCTTCCGATACCGGGTCTTGACGGCAGTCACCTGCTGCTCATTCTTATTGAAGTCATCACCGGCGGCAAGAAACTGCCTCCTAAGACCCAGGCCATAATATCCTACGTCGGACTCGGCCTCATGATTCTTCTGGCTGTTTTTGTTGCCGGAAACGACATATACAAGCTTATAGCGGGAGGATAACGCCTTGTTCAGAAGGACCGAAACGAGACCTGTCAGCTGCGGCGGATTGACGATAGGCGGAGGCGCGCCTGTAAGTATTCAGTCCATGACAAATACGGATACAAGGGACGCGGGCGTCACCGTGCGTCAGATCCTGGAGCTTGAAAAGGCCGGATGCGACATCGTACGCGTGGCGGTGCCTGATATTGCCGCGGCCGAAGCGGTGCGGGAGATCAAAAAAAAGATCGGAATACCCCTTGTATGCGACATCCATTTTGACTACAGGCTTGCTCTTGCCTGCGTGGATAACGGCGCTGACAAGATCAGAATCAATCCCGGGAACATCGGCTCCCCGGAAAAAACAAGGGCGGTCACGGAAAAATGCAAGGCGGCAGGCGTTCCCATTAGGATCGGCGTCAACAGCGGCTCTGTGGAAAAAAGACTCCTTGAAAAATACGGCGGCCCCACGCCTCAGGCACTTTTCGAGAGCGCCGCGGGACACATAAAACTTCTTGAAGACGAGGACTTTCACGACATCGTGGTCTCCATCAAGGCCTCGGACGTTAACACCTCACTTGAGGCCTACAGGCTTACGGCGGAGAATTATAATTACCCTCTGCACGTGGGAATCACTGAGGCGGGGACCGTAAGAAGCGGGACCGTAAAATCCTGTGTAGGGCTTGGCGCCATTCTTTCACTTGGCATCGGAGATACGATAAGAGTTTCCCTAACGGGAGACCCTGTTGAGGAAGTTAGGGTCGCGAAGGAAGCGCTCCGGGCTCTCGGCCTCAGAAGATCAAAGCTTGTTGATTTTACCTCCTGCCCCACCTGCGGAAGGACCGAGGTGGACCTGATCCGTATCGCGGAGACCGTGGAAAAAGGTCTGGAAGCAATGGAAGCTGAAGGTGTCTTCAAAACACCCGTAAGGGTCGCGGTCATGGGATGCGCCGTTAACGGTCCCGGAGAGGCGAGAGAGGCAGACGTCGGCATTGCCGGGGGGAAAGGCTTTTTCCTTCTCTTTGAGAACGGCGAGATCATCGGCAAAATAGACGAAAACGGAGCCGCAGAGAAATTCCTTGGCTACGTTAAGAATAAATTTTCTTGAAAACGGAGTACTGAAATGAGCGAATCCTGCAATCATGACTGTGAAAACTGCGCGTCCAAATGCGGCGAGGCTGAAGATAAAAACAGCTTTCTCGCGCCCATGAACGCGCTGAGTGAGATCAAAAAGGTTATCGGCGTTGTAAGCGGAAAGGGCGGCGTTGGCAAGTCCCTTGTCACCTCAATGCTTGCCGTTGAAATGAGACGGAGAGGCTACAGCGTTGGCATTCTTGACGCCGACATAACGGGGCCCTCTATTCCGAAGCTTTTCGGGATCACCGGCAACGCCACTTCCGACAATATGGGCATCTACCCTGCGCTGTCAAGAACCGGTATAGAGGTCATGTCCGTGAACCTGCTTCTTGAGAATGAAGGCGACCCGGTCATTTGGCGCGGACCGATAATCGCCGGGGCTGTGAAGCAGTTCTGGACAGACGTCATATGGGAGGACGTTGACTATTTATTTGTGGATATGCCTCCCGGAACAGGCGACGTGCCCCTGACCGTATTCCAGTCCCTGCCCGTTGACGGTATCGTGGTGGTAACGTCACCTCAGGAGCTGGTCTCCATGATCGTCGGAAAGGCCGTCAAAATGGCTGATATGATGAACATCCCTGTGCTTGGAATAGTCGAGAATATGTCCTACTACGTTTGCCCGGACTGCGGCGCGAAGCACTCGATATTCGGTGAAAGCAACGTTGACAAGACCGCCGAGAAGGTCGGCATCGCCACTGTGGCAAAGCTTCCTCTTGACCCGAAGCTGTCCGCTGCCTGCGACAAAGGAATGATAGAGCTGTTTGAGTGCGAGGAGATCAAGATCATTAATGATGCGCTGACGCGCGATGAGAAATGATGCGCCTGCGGCGCAGTGAAAAATTTGGCGCTGATGGGCGATGAGAAATGATGCGCCTGCGGCGCAGTGAAAAATTTGGCGCTGACGCGCAATACTAAATGATGCGCTGACGCGCAATATAATTGCGAAGCATCACTGCACGAAGTGCATCACTGTTCACTATTGCGGCGCAATGTTAAAATAAGCGCTGATGCGCGATGAGAAATGATGCGCCTGCGGCGCAGTGAAAAATTTGGCGCTGACGCGCAATGCAAAAAATAAGCGCTGACGCGCAATGAAAAATTCGGCGCTGACGCGCAATACTAAATGATACGCTGACGCGCAATACTAAATGATGCGCTGACGCGCAATGAAATTGCAAAGCATTACTGCACGAAGTGCATCACCGTTTACTTTGATATTGCGAAGCATAACTGCACGAAGTGCATCATTATTCACTTGTATAATATTATGAAATTCACCAAAATGCACGGCATCGGAAACGATTACATATACGTTTTCACTGAGGAAGAAAAGGTCAGTGATCCGGAGCATACCGCGATAAAGGTCAGCGACAGACACAAGGGTATCGGCTCCGACGGTCTTATCCTTATCGGAAAAGACTCTGACGGCTTTTTCACCATGGATATTTACAACGCCGACGGCTCCAGGGGAAAAATGTGCGGCAACGGCATCCGCTGCGTAGGAAAGTACCTCTACGACAGAGGCCTCACCGGCGGAAACATGGAGGTCGATATAAAGACCCTGTCCGGCATCAAGCATCTTAAGCTTATATGCGAAGGCGGAAAATGCGCTGCGGCAACTGTTGATATGGGAAGACCGGTATTTGATCTTGAGCAGATCCCCGCTGATCCGTTTTTCCTCAAGGACGGACAGCTGACTGCGGGTTGCGACGTGTTCGACGTATTCACCGTTTCAATGGGTAATCCTCACTGCGTCATTTTTGCCGACAGGGAGCCTGTCAGCCTTGCGACCCTTGACCGCCTTGATATCGGCATGATCGGACCTCTTTTTGAAAAACACAGCGCTTTTCCGGAGGGTGTAAATACCGAATTCGTGATAGTTGAGGATAACCATACTATTTCCATGAGGGTTTGGGAAAGAGGCTCCGGGGAGACCCTGGCCTGCGGAACAGGCGCCTGCGCCGCTGCTGTTGCATCGATAAAAACGGGACGCACCGAGGCCGGAAACGTTAAGGTAAAACTTCTCGGCGGCGATCTGGATATATTTTGGGACGGAGGAAACGTCCTGATGACCGGCCCCTGCGCCACGGTATGCGAGGGCGTATATTTTGCCGATTGATCGTTGCTTATGTCTGATTTCAAGCTCAAATCTTCTTTTACACCTACCGGCGACCAGCCTCAGGCAATCGAGTCGCTCCTTGAGGGCATACGGGCCGGAGAAAAGGCTCAGGTCCTCCTTGGCGTCACGGGATCGGGCAAGACCTTTACAATGGCCAACGTCATTGCCAAAGCAGGCAGGCCCGCTCTTGTTATTGCCCACAATAAGACGTTGGCGGCTCAGCTGTGCTCGGAGTTCAGGGAGTTTTTCCCGGAAAACTGCGTGGAATATTTCGTTTCCTACTATGATTACTACCAGCCTGAGGCTTATATCGCGGCCTCTGACACCTATATCGAGAAGGATGCCCAGATAAACGATGAGATCGACAGGCTGAGACACTCCGCCACCGCGGCTCTTTTCGAAAGGCGCGACGTAATTATCGTTGCCAGCGTATCGTGCATTTACGGCCTTGGCGATCCCGAGGATTACATAGACCTTATGCTTTCTCTGAGACCGGGGATGGTGAAGGACCGGGACGAAGTTATTGCCAAGCTGGTGGACATGCGCTACGAGCGCAACAATATCGACCTCCAGAGAAACAGATTCAGGGTCAAGGGCGACGTGATCGAGATAATACCTTCGGATATGTCCACCCACCTTATAAGAATCGAGTTTTTCGGTGACGAGGTGGACAGGATCACCGAGATCGACGTTGTAACGGGAGAGATCATCGGCTCCAGATCCCACGTTGCGATCTTCCCCGCCTCCCATTACGCTACTAAAAACGAAAAGCTCCTTAGGGCCACGGACACGATCCTGGAGGAGATGGAGGAGCGGGTCAATTATTTCAACAGCGTGGGCAAGCCCCTTGAGGCTGAAAGAATAGAGCAAAGGACCAGGTATGACGTGGAGATGCTGAGGGAGACCGGCTTCTGCCAGGGCATTGAGAACTACTCAAGGCACATCAGCGGAAGGGCCCCGGGAGTGCCGCCAAAGACTCTCATCGACTATTTTCCCAAGGATTTTCTCCTTTTTATAGACGAATCTCACGCCACAGTCCCCCAGATAAGGGCAATGTTCAACGGCGACAAAGCCAGGAAGACCTCACTCATCGACTACGGATTCAGACTCCCCTCCGCTTTTGACAACAGGCCGCTCAATTTTACCGAGTTCAACTCAAAGATCGGCCAGACCGTCTACGTCAGTGCGACCCCCGCGGAGTATGAAAGAAAGCTTGCTTCGAGAGTCGTTGAGCAGGTGATCAGGCCCACGGGACTTCTTGATCCGGAGATCATCGTGAGACCGGTCGAGAACCAGGTGGACGACCTTATGGGCGAGATAAGGACCAGGGCAAGCCTCAACGAAAGAGTCCTTGTCACCACACTTACCAAGAAAATGGCGGAGAGCCTTACGGAATACTTCGCAAAGCTTGGGATCAGAGTCAGATATCTTCACTCGGACGTTCAAACCACGGAGAGAATGGAGATAATAAGAGACCTGCGCATGGGCAAGTTCGACGTCCTTGTGGGCATCAACCTGCTGAGAGAAGGTCTTGATATTCCCGAGGTATCCCTTGTTGCCATCCTTGACGCGGATAAGGAAGGCTTCCTGAGAAGCGACACGTCTCTTATACAGACCGTTGGCAGGGCGGCGAGGAACGCCTCCGGAACAGTTATAATGTACGCGGACAGCATCACCGAATCCATGCGGTACGCAATTGACGAGACCAACAGAAGAAGAAAGCTTCAGAAGGCATACAACGACGCCAACGGCATTACACCCCAGACCATCCGGAAAAATATCGCAAAGATCATCGAGTCCGCCTCCTCCGACGAGCCCGGGGAAGAAAAGAGACTCCCCAGGGGAAGCAGGGGAATGCCCTCCGGCAGAAGACAGGACACCGTCAAGACATTGGCGGACGTTTACGCCAACGCCGCCAAGCTGCTTCCGGCCATCAACGATTCGATGCCTCCGGAGGTGTGCGCCGATATGCTGAGGGACGTGATGCTCTCATACGCGGCAGAAATGGAATTCGAGCTTGCCGCGAAGGCAAGAGACTGTCTCAAAGAATTTAAGAAAGCCGCCGGGCTTTAAACGGTACGGAAAACTAAGTTATGCAGGAAGAAATCGTAATCAGAGGCGCCCGTGAAAACAACCTCAAGAATATTGACGTCAGGATCCCGAGAGACAAGCTTGTGGTGTTTACAGGCGTCAGCGGCAGCGGAAAAAGCTCTCTTGCTTTTGACACCATCTACGCGGAAGGTCAAAGGAGATATATAGAGAGTTTGTCTTCATATGCCCGTATGTTTCTTGGACAGATGGAACGGCCGGATATAGACAGTATAGACGGCCTTTCCCCGGCCATTGCCATTGACCAGAAGACCACTTCTAAAAACCCCAGATCCACTGTCGGCACGGTCACTGAGATATATGACTATCTCAGGCTCCTTTACGCGAGATGCGGAGACGCTCATTGCCCCGTTTGCGGAAAAAAGATCACCGCCCAGACTGTTGACCAGATGGTGGATACGGTCATGAGGTTCCCCGAGGGGACAAAGCTCATGATCGCGGCCCCTGTGGTTCGGGGTAGAAAGGGCGAATACAGAGCACAGTTCGAGGGCTTCAGAAAGAGCGGCTTTGCCAGGGTCACTGTGGACGGGATTCTTTACGATCTCAGCGAGGAGATCAAGCTGGACAAAAACAAAAAGCACGACATCGACGTGATCGTCGACAGAATCGTGGTCAAAAAAGGAGCCGAGAGACGGATCGCGGATTCCGTGGAAGTTTCCACAGGCCTTGCCAAAGGGCTTCTCAAGCTGGTGCCCCAGGAGGGAGAGCCGGTAATCCTTAACACAGACTATGCCTGCCCTGACTGCGGCGTCAGCATACCCGAGGCAACTCCAAGGCTCTTCTCCTTCAACAATCCCTTCGGAGCCTGCCCCGCCTGCACCGGCCTTGGATCTATAACCGAGTTCAGTGAGGATCTTGTGGTGCCCGACTGGTCCCTTTCGCTCGAAGAGGGCGCCATAAAGCCAATGGGCTTCAGCTGCTCCGACTCGTATTTCGCTTCCAAGATGGAAGGCATCGGCGACATGTACGGCTTCACTCTCAGGACACCCTGGAAGGATATTCCGGAGGCCGCGAGACGCCTGATCATGGACGGCACCGACGGTCAGAAGGTTACCTTTAAATACGAGGGCGTTACCTACAGACACGCCTTCTGGGGAGTTATGCCTTCATTGAAGAAGCGCTACGACGAGACCAAAAGCGAAATGATGCGCACCCATTACGAATCCTTCATGAAGTCAAGGCCCTGCGACGTGTGCGGCGGCAAAAGGCTGAAAAACGAAAGTCTTGCCTTCAAGATCGGTGGAATCGACATTGCCGAGCTTTGCGACAAATCCGTGGAAAAGGCGGTGTCGTTCTTTGACGGCGTGGTTTTTGACGGGATCAAAGAGCCCATCGCGGCTCCCATTATGAAGGAAATAAGGGCAAGGCTCGGGTTCCTTAAAGCGGTGGGACTTGACTATATCACTCTTTCAAGGACCAGCGGCACACTATCCGGCGGAGAATCCCAGAGAATAAGGCTTGCGACTCAGATCGGTTCCGGACTTACCGGGGTCATTTATATTCTTGACGAGCCTTCCATAGGCCTTCACCAGCGGGACAACGGAAAGCTTATCGGAACTCTCAAAAAGCTCAGGGACCTTGGCAATACGCTCATCGTTGTTGAACACGACGAGGAGACCATGCGGGAGTCAGACTATATCGTTGATATCGGTCCGGGCGCTGGCTCCTTTGGCGGTAAGATCGTTTTTTCCGGAACTCCGGAGGAGATACTTAAGTGCGAAGAGTCTCTTACAGGTCAGTATTTGTCCGGCAAACTTTCGATCCCTGTTCCCGGTAAAAGAAGGACGTGCTCCGGAGCATACCTTAAAGTCAAGGGCGCCAGACAGAATAATCTCAAAAACATTGACGTTGACATTCCTCTGGGACTTTTCACATGCGTGACGGGCGTTAGCGGCAGCGGCAAAAGCTCTCTTGTCAATATGATCATCGCGGACTCACTTCAGAGCGAGCTTAACGGCGCGAGACCTAAAACCAGGGAATACGACTCGATGGAGGGCCTTGAGAACCTGAACAAGGCTGTGGTCATCGACCAGTCGCCAATCGGAAAAACACCGAGATCCAACCCTGCGACCTATACCGGCGCCTTCGATCTTATAAGAGAACTGTTTGCTATGACTCCAGAGAGCAGGGCGAAGGGCTACAAGAACGGCAGGTTCAGCTTTAACGTTAAGGGCGGACGCTGCGAGGCCTGCTCCGGCGACGGAATACTGAAGATACCCATGCATTTCCTGCCAGACATTTCGGTGCCCTGCGAGGTCTGCGGCGGCGCCAGGTACAACAGGGAGACATTGGCGGTACATTACAAGGGCAAGAACATTGCCGAGGTGCTTGACATGACCATCGAGGAGGCGGCTCTGTTCTTCGCGGATATCCCCAGGATCGCCGCCAAGATCAATACCATGAACGACGTGGGACTGGGATACCTGAAACTGGGTCAGCCTTCAACCCTTCTTTCCGGAGGCGAGGCTCAAAGAGTCAAGATCGCGACAGAGCTGTCAAAACGGGCCACCGGAAGGACCTTCTACATTCTTGACGAACCTACGACGGGTCTGCACACGGACGACGTCAAACGCCTCATCGAAATACTTCAGAGACTTACCGACGGCGGCAATACGGTGCTTGTCATTGAACACAACCTGGACGTGATAAAATCCGCGGACTACGTGATCGATCTCGGTCCTGAGGGAGGCGACAGGGGTGGCACCGTCATCGCCGAAGGAACCCCTGAGGAGATCTCCGAATTCCCGGGCTCCTTCACCGGTGAATATCTGAAGAAGGTTTTGCCTAAAAACAAGGCTTTAAAAGAAACTTAAACGGGACCGGCTGCTCTTGACAATCGGGGCCCGTTGTGATAAGAATATTTCCTGAATTTCGGAGGACATTAAAGGAAAACTGCATTGGCGAGGAGCCTGAAATGTGTTCCGGATACGTGAATTGCGATATAGTTTTTGATGAAAACAATGCCCGCATTTCCTGAAATAAACGGGAGGGTTAAGATATGAACAACGAACTCTGCGCTATGTGCGGAAAAAGAAGACCTACGGTCTACGTCTCGCAAATGGATCCCAGCGGGAAGCCCGGCGAGACAAAGAAAATATGCCTGGCCTGCGCCTATAAGCTGGGTCTGCCTCAGATCAAGGATTTTATGGATAAATTCGGCATCAGTGAGGATAACATCGAGAACGTTTCCGACGACCTTGACGGCATGCTGGGCCAGATCGAGGAGGACGGTCTTCCCGACGAGCTCAAAGATATGATGAACGGCGGCGCTGCCCCCGGGTCCGGTGAAGAGAGCGATACGGACGAAGATGATTTTGACGACAAGGACGCCGAAAGCAAGAAATCCGCCACCAACACCCCTGATTTCGACAGAATGATGAGAGATGCCAGGAATATGCTTCCGAATCTGGGCGCTCTGTTCTCAAGAAGACAGAACCCCAACGCGTCTGAACAGAACAGCCCCAAAAAGGATGAAAACACCCGCGTGAACCAGAACAAACAAAACAAACAAAACGAAGAGAATAAGACCGGCGACGGGTTTGACATTAAGAAGTACAAGTTCCTTTCAAACTACGGTATCGACCTTAACGAGAAGGCCCGCAACGGCGCCCTCGACAGAGTCGTTGGACGCGATCGCGAGACCGACAGGGTGATCCAGATCCTAAACCGCAGGACTAAGAACAACCCCGCACTGATAGGAGAGCCGGGCGTCGGCAAGACCGCCATTGCGGAAGGACTTGCCCAGAGAATTGTCAGAAAAGAGGTCCCCTTCGGACTCCAGAATAAAGTTGTTGTTGCCCTTGATCTCACCGCTCTTGTTGCGGGAACACAGTTCAGAGGACAGTTCGAGTCCAGAATGAAGGGCACTATCGACGACGTTAAGAAAGCGGGAAATATAATCCTCGTGATCGACGAGCTCCACAATATCATCGGCGCCGGCGAGGCGGAGGGCTCCCTTAATGCCGCCAATATCTTAAAGCCCGCGCTTTCAAGGGGCGAGATCCAGGTCATAGGAACCACCACGCTGAAGGAGTACAGAAAATATATCGAAAAGGACGGCGCTCTTGAAAGAAGGTTCCAGCCCGTTATGGTGGAGGAGCCTACTGTTGCCGACACTATAGAGATCCTTAAGGGCCTTAGAAAGATATATGAGGAATATCACTCCGTACGCATCAGCGACAGCCTTCTTGAGGACTGTGTGAAGCTTTCGGAAAGATATATAAGCGACAGGTTCCTTCCCGACAAGGCAATAGACGTTTTTGACGAGGCCTGCTCACGCGCCAATCTCAGAAACAAGGTCCCTGAAATGATCTATGAGAAAAAGTCGGAGATCAGCGCGGTCCGGAGCGAAATACAGAAGATCGACGCGGAGATCGCGGACTCCCAGTCCAAACCCGCAGTGGTGAGGCAGCAGGACGGAAGCGACGCAACGGTGGTAGACGATGCGGAAACAGAGCTTTACCGCCGCAGAGCAGACAAGACCCAGGAGATCGCCAGGATCAACAGCGAGATCGAAGCCCTTGAGGCCAACAGCCGTGTGGACGTGACCTACGAGGACGTTGCCAAGGTCATCGAGACCTGGACAGGCATACCTGTGCAGATGATCAGCGCCGAAGAGGCCGAGAGACTGCTTAAGCTTGAGGATGAGCTGAAGCAGCACGTCATCGGCCAGGACAGAGCCGTTTCCTGCGTTGCCAGGGCCATAAGAAGGAACCGCTCGGGCTTCAGAAAGCGCTTCAAGCCCTCGTCCTTCATTTTCGCAGGCCCCACAGGTGTTGGAAAAACGGAGCTTGTCAAACAGCTTTCCATCCTTCTTTTCGGCACCACGGAGTCTATGATCAGACTTGATATGTCGGAGTACATGGAAAAGCACACCGTTGCAAAGCTCATCGGAGCTCCTCCCGGATACGTCGGTTACGACGAGGCGGGACAGCTCACGGAAAAAGTGCGCAGGCATCCCTATTCCGTCATTCTTTTCGATGAAATAGAGAAGGCTCACCCCGACGTTTTCAACATGCTCCTCCAGATACTTGACGACGGAAGACTTACGGACAGTCAGGGCAGAGTGGTCAATTTCGAAAACACGGTCATCATACTTACCACCAACGCCTACGGAAAGCAAAACGGCGTGTCGCTCGGCTTCGGCGCCAATGACGCCGTTGGCGATGCTCAGCAGGCAGCCGAAAACGCTCTTAAGAAGGTGTTCAGACCCGAATTCCTCAACAGGATCGACGAGATAGTTCTTTTCGACTCTCTCAGCCACGATTCCCTTGTAGCCATAACAAAGCTTATGCTTGGCGAGATCGGAGTTCAGTGCGAAAGCCACGGAATGGAGCTCGAGGTTACCGATGAGGCAGTGGAACTCATCGTCAAGAACGGGTACGAAGAGGAATACGGCGCGCGTCCTCTGCGCAGATACATTCAGAAAAATATCGAGGATGATCTGGCGGAGAAGACGCTCAAGGGCGAACTTGAGGGCGTTAAAAAAGTGATCGTGGACGCCCGCGACGGTAAACTTGTTATCACAGGTATCTGACTCCGAAGGGAGGGTTAGCTATGTCTGACAAAACCAAACTGACAAAGGAAGAATTTGACGCCGAGCTGTACCACAGCGAGGAGATC